>MNYK01000137.1 GCA_001873115.1 Desulfobacterales bacterium CG2_30_60_27
GCGCCCGGTCGCGGACGAACCCGCGAAAAGCATTTCCAGTCCGGGAACTCACCTGGGTTGCGGTTCCACTGGATAGTTACGTGATTACCTTAAAAAAACCTGCAACCCCGACGCAGCTCCGCTCTTCAGCTTGGTTCTTTTTCCTTACGGATGGCCGCGCCGACCTTGGCCAGTTTTTCAACCAGATTGGCGTAGCCGCGTTCCAAGTGATAGATCCTGGAGATAATCGTACTCCCTTCGGCAGCGAGTCCAGCCACTACCAAGGAGGCGCTGGCCCTAAGATCCGTGGCCATGACCTGGGCTCCCCTGAGACGCTCCACGCCGGTGACGATGGCGCTGTGCCCATCGATGTGAATCTCGGCGCCCAGCCGCCGCAATTCCGCCACATGCATGAAACGGTTTTCAAAGATGTTTTCATGGATAACCGCCAGGCCGTTACCCATCGACATCAGGGCCATGAACTGGGCCTGCAGATCGGTTGGAAAGCCAGGAAAGGGCATGGTGGTAATGTCGACGTTCCGCAGAGGACCGCGGCGGGCCACCCGGATAGATGTTTCCCCGACCTCGATATCGAGCCCTACGGCGTGAAGCTTTTCCAGCAGCGCCGGCAGATGTTTGGGGTTGCAGTTTCTGAGCACCACCTCACCACCGGCCGCGCCAACGGCCATCAGGTAGGTGCCCGTCTCGATCCGATCCGGGATGATGGCGATTTCCGCTGGCCGCAGTTCCCGGACCCCGTGGACCACCAGGGTATCGGTGCCCCGCCCCTCGATGCCGCAGCCCATCAGGGTGAGCATGTCCACCAGGTTACCGATTTCCGGCTCGCGGGCGGCGTTTTTGATCACGGTATCGCCTTTGGCCAGGCTGGCGGCCATAAGGATATTCTCGGTGCCGGTCACCGAGGGGATGTCGAAATAAACCGTGCCGCCCCGTAGCCGGCCGTCAATTTTGGCATCCACATAGCCGTCATTGAGGGCGATGGTGCAGCCCAGCCGTGCCAAACCCCGCAGGTGAAAATCGATGGGCCGGGCGCCGATGGCGCACCCCCCCGGCAGGGAGACCCGGGCACAGCCGAGCCTGGCCACCAGGGGGCCAAGCACCAGAATGGAGGCGCGCATGGTCTTCACCAGGTCATAGGATGCCTCGTTGCCGACCAGATGCTCGGAATTGATCCGTAAGGGACCGTCCGGCGCCCACTCCCAGCGTACACCCATGGCCTCAAGCAGGGCCATGATAGTCCGGGTGTCCCGCAGGTTGGGGACATTGTGCAGGGTGTGCCAACCGGGGGTCAGCAGGGTAGCGGCGATTAGCGGCAGGGCCGCGTTCTTGGCCCCGCTGATTTGGATGTCGCCACGCAGGCCGCGCCCACCTTCAATAACAATTCGCTCCATGGTTCTCTAACGCTCCTTTGTAACTACCTGGGTAGATAATGACAAATAACCATACGAGATCACCCGGGTCTGGGTACTGAATTCCTGCCTTGCGCAGTTCTGACAGACTACAGTCTAAACAACCTGAACGGGCACGCTGCCAATCAGGCCCGCCGGTCGGCCCGCTGCGCGGCTCGGCAAGTGGACTCCCCATGGCGCCTGGCCTGGAAAACCCTGGGCAGTCCCGCGAAATCAGACCGCACCTCGATCTGTTCAAGAAAGGGCGTTGCCCGGAACAGGTCCAGCACGGCCGTCTGCTGGTCAGCGCCAATCTCCATGAAAAACCAGCCTCCCGGCGCCAGGGCCGCCTTAAGCAGGGCGGGAAAACGACGGATGATTGCCAGCCCCTCTGGCCCGCCATCCAAAGCAAGGCGTGGCTCGAACTCCCGCACCTCGGGTTGCAGGTCAGGCAGGATCTCGCGGGCCACATAGGGGGGGTTGGAGACCACCAGAGGGAACATCCGACCGGGCCGCACGCCGCCCAGCAGATCGGTAGCTATAAAGCGAACCCGGTCCGCCACCCCGTGCCGGATGGCATTCGCCTGCGCCACCTCCAAGGCGGCGGGCGACCGATCCACGGCATAGATGAAAGCTTCAGGCAATTCCCTGGCCAGGGCCACGGCAATAGCGCCACTGCCGGTGCCCACATCGAGGAGCGGGCCACGAAAAGGCGGCGCGGCGGTCGTTGCGACCATAAGCGCCGCCTCCACGAGCAGTTCGGTTTCCGGCCTGGGGATAAGCACCGCCGGGGTCACCCGGAACGACAGGGACCAGAACTCCTGCTCGCCGATGATATAGGCCAGGGGTTCACGAGCGCAGCGCCGCACCAGCCAAGCTTCCAGCTTGGCAAGCGCCTGGGCGGGGATCTCTGTCGCACCGTCCAGGTAGAGGTGGGCCCGATCCAGGCCCAGGGCCTCCTCCAGCAGGAGCTCCGCCTCCCGGGCTGATTCCAGGATGCCGGCCGCCTGCAAACGCTGCCCCGTGCTTTCGTGAAGTCTTTTAATCAGCATGGCGGCCCATCCAAAACCAAGCCTTACTGGATGGTCTTTAAGGCCTCGGCCTGGTGATGGGCGATGAGGGGGTTTATCACGTCGTCGAGCTTGCCTAGCATGAGATCATCCAGTTTATAGAGGGTCAGGTTGATGCGATGATCGGAGAGGCGACCCTGGGGGAAATTATAGGTGCGGATCCGTTCGCTACGGTCGCCGCTCCCTACCTGGCTCTTGCGCTCCAGGGCCATCCTGTCGCTGGACTCCTGCTGCATCCGGTCTAAAAGACGGGCCTGCAGGACTTTCAAGGCCTGGGCCTTATTTTTATGCTGGGATTTCTCATCCTGACAGATAACCACCATGCCGGTGGGCAGGTGGGTGACCCGGATGGCCGAATCCGTGGTGTTGACGCTCTGGCCACCCGGCCCCGACGAGCGAAAGACATCATAACGAAGCTCATTGGGGGCGATGTTGAGTTCCACCTCTTCGGCCTCGGGCAGTATGGCCACCGTGACCGCCGAGGTGTGGATCCGGCCCTGGGCCTCGGTGGCCGGCACCCTCTGGACGCGATGCACCCCGGATTCGTATTTCAGACGACTATAAACCTTCACCCCGCTGATGAGGGCGATGATCTCCTTGAACCCGCCCTTGTCGGAAGGGTTGCTGCTCATAACCTCCACCTTCCAGCCCTGCAACTCGGCATAACGGCTGTACATCTTGAAGAGATCACCGGCAAAAAGCGCCGCCTCATCCCCACCCGTACCAGCACGGATTTCCAGAAGGATATTCTTGTCGTCGTTGGGATCCCTGGGCAGCAACAGGATCAATAACTGGCCCTCAAGGGCCTCACGGCGCTGCCGCAAGTCGTCAATTTCGGCCCGGATAAGGCCCTGCATCTCCAAGTCATCCTCGCCCCGCAGCAGTTCCTGGTTTTTGACCAGTTCCTCCTCCGTATAACGGAAAAGCTGATAGAGTTCGTCAAGCTTGGCGACGCGGAAATGCTCCTGAACCACCTTACGGTACTCGGCCTGGTTGCTCAGGAGGGCCGGGTCGGAAAGCCTGCTTTCCAACTCGGTCCGCTTTTCCGCCAGATTGTCGAATCGGGAAAAAAGGCTGCTCATCGGTAAAATCTCTCAGATCATGGGCTGGCCACGTTCAGCGCAAACAAATGATCCCCCTCCCGGTGTGACCACAAGGCCAGCCAGGGAGGAGGATCATCGCCCAGGCCGTGATCCGGACCTGGAGTACATCGACAATTGCAGCAAGGCGGACCGGGGCGCTGCGCCACGGCCATATTTATGCCTTGTTCATATGCTTGGCGTATTTTTTCATGAACTTTTCGACCCGGCCCGCCGTGTCGATCAGTTTCTGCTTGCCGGTAAAAAACGGATGGCAACCCGAGCAGATCTCCACATTGATCTCGGAGTTGACCGAACCCATTTCCACCTCGTTACCGCAGGCGCACTTAGCCGTAATCTTATGGTATTCCGGATGAATATCCTTTTTCATGTCTCGCTCCTCCACCTGTGATTTGGACCGTGGTTTTCACTGTTGTGGCAAATTTTGCCGCCGACCACCGGATACTGTTCCTGACCATGCCCGCAAGGTTGGCGGACAAAAACAGGGTAGTATACTCGATATTTCTATTTTTTCAAGGCAAAGCACGGCAAGGGGGCTTGCCCCGCGCCAAAAAAAGCACGCCTGCTCAGCCGTTCATCATGTCGAAAAAATCCTTGTTGGAGCGGGTACCCTTCATCTTGTCCAGCATAAACTCCATGGCATCGGCAGGATTCATGGAGGACAGCAGCTTGCGCAGAATCCACATCCGGCTGAGTTCGTTTTCCGTCAGGAGGAGCTCTTCCTTCCTGGTTCCCGAACGGTTGATGTCCATGGCCGGATAAATCCGGCGATCGGAGAGCTTCCGGTCCAGCACGATTTCCATATTGCCGGTACCCTTGAACTCTTCGAAGATCACCTCGTCCATCCTGCTGCCAGTTTCAACGATGGCCGAGGCAATGATGGTCAGGCTGCCACCCTCCTCGATCTTGCGGGCCGCTCCGAAAAAGCGCTTCGGCCGGTGCAGGGCGTTGGCGTCCACGCCGCCGGAAAGGATCTTGCCGCTGGGCGGCACCACGGTGTTGTAAGCGCGGGCCAGACGGGTAATACTGTCGAGCAGGATAACCACGTCCTTGCGGTGCTCCACCAGGCGCTTGGCCTTTTCCAGCACCATCTCCGCCACCTGGATGTGGCGCTGCGGCGGCTCGTCGAAGGTGGAACTGATGACCTCGGCATCCACACTGCGCGCCATGTCGGTCACCTCCTCGGGCCGCTCGTCGATGAGCAGCACGATCAGGATGATCTCCGGGTGATTTTTCAGCACGCTATTGGCAATGTCCTTGATGAGCACGGTCTTGCCGGTGCGGGGCGGGGCCACGATGAGACCGCGCTGCCCCTTGCCGATGGGTGAGATAATGTCCATCACCCGCATTGAATAATTATCAGGACGCCGCTCCAGCTTGATGCGCTCATGCGGGTGCAGCGGGGTAAGGTTGGTGAACAGAGTCTTGTCCTTGGCCTTTTCCGGGGCCTCAAGGTTGATGGAGTTGACCTTCAACAACGCGAAATAGCGTTCACCCTCCTTGGGAGACCGAACCTGCCCCTCAACGGTGTCGCCCGTGCGCAGGTTCAGCCGGCGGATCTGGGACGGCGAGACATAGATGTCGTCCGGACCAGGCAAATAATTATAGTCAGGAGCCCGCAGAAACCCGAAGCCGTCCGGCAGCACTTCCAGAACACCACTGGCCATGACCTGGCCATTTTTGTCGGCGCGACTGGCCTGAGCCTGGAGAATGGCGAAGATAAGTTCTTGCCTGCGCATGCCGCTGACGCCTTCGATGGCATACTCATTGGCCAGCCCGGTGAGTTCGTTGATCTTTTTGAGTTTAAGTTCGGCCAGATTCATGCAGAAAATTCTCCTTGCCTCATTGGTTTACCTGGGCACTTGCTTGCATTTTTAAAAGACTCCTGTTGGTGATCCCGGTGGGTTTATTGTTCCACGGGAAAAAGACGTCACATCTTCCTGTGCGTCCGTTATTGGTATCGTTTATACTGTTAATTTTATCGTTAGGATATGGGGAAAAGGAAGGGGAATTGCAAGGGGTTGAGTGAGGCTGGCAGGAAATAGTCCCTCCGGAATTACGGACTGCAGCGGAATACCACGATATCAATGAGGCAGAAAAACGAAATAACAAGACGGAAATTGTAAAGGAGTGCTTTTCGATCTAAGATGTTTCATCTTATTGTCTCGCCTGCCCGGTGTCAAGATTTTTTTCAAGCGAATTTTTTTCAAGCGAATTTTTATGGCCCGCCCCGACCGCCTGCCCGGCCAGGAGTTCGGCAAGGACCAGAAGTTGCCGCCGCGTGGCCGGCCAATCGCCGGAATTGTCGATCACATGCCGAGCCCGCCGCGCCTTTTCCGCCAGCGGCCACTGGGCCGCCAACGCCGCCTCCGCCTCGCCCCTGGGCACCTGGTCTCGCCGCATGAGCCGAGCCAGACACTGTTCCGGCCCAGCGCTTACCACCACCACAACATCGAATTCGTCCTGCCAGCCGGCCTCGAAGAGCAACGGCACCTCGACAACCACCAGCGATCCCGTCATATTTATTGCCGCGAGCCGGTTGGCAATGGCCTCTTTTACCAAAGGATGCAGAAGATGATCAAGCCGCCGGCGCAGGACCTCATCCTGAAACAATTCCCGCCGCAACCGCACCCGGTCCAGGTTCTGGTTGCCAAGAAAAAAAAGATCGCCGAACTCGGCCGCCATGGCCAGCCAACCGGTCTGTCCCGGCGCCAGGAGTTCCCGGCAGACCTGATCGGCGTCGATGCGTTCGCACCCCAGTGCCTCGCGCAGCACAGCGGCGGCGGCACTTTTGCCAGACGCCATGCCGCCGGTCAGTCCGATCACGGTCAAACCGGGGCGCCGAAAGCGCGGCGAAGCCTTATCCATTGCATTTATCACGGCAACCTGCCTCTCCGTGGGGACGTTCACCAAGCCCATCGCCGCTGCGCATCACTACGGCCCGCAGCCGCGCCAACACCTCTGCCATATCCGCATAAAGGGGGGCCTCGAAGACGACCAGCTCCTGGCTCACCGGATGCCGAAAGGCCAGCCGGAAGGCATGCAGGCACTGACGCACAATCCCCAGGTTACCATAGCGGGCATTCTTTCTGCCGTATACCGGATCACCGGCCACCGGGTGTCCCTTGGCGGCCATGTGCACCCTGATCTGATGGGTACGTCCGGTCTCCAGGCCAACGGCTACCAGAGAAAAGTTGTAAGGCAATTTTTCAAGAATTCGCCAGGTGGTCACCGCTGGCCGGCCGATGTCGGGCACCACGGCCATCTTTTTGCGCTGCACCGGGTGACGACCGATGGGCAATTCGATGCGGCCCTCGGTCGTCCTGGGGGTTCCGTCCAGAATGGCCAGGTAGGTTTTTTTAACCTGCCGCTGCCTGAACTGATCGATCAGAAACCGATGCGCGCTATCATTCTTCGCCACCACCATGATGCCGGAGGTGTCCTTATCCAGCCGGTGGACCACGCCGGGCCGCTCCTCGCCGCTGATCCCGGAAAGGTGCTCAAGGCGGTACAGAAGTCCGTGCACCAAGGTATGCTGCTGGTGCCCGGCGGCCGGATGCACCACCAGACCCGCCGGTTTGGAAAGCACAGCCAGGGAGTCGTCCTCGTACAGGATAGTGAAGACGACATCCGCCGCGGGCAAATAGGACGAGGGGACCGGCACCGGCACCCGCGCCTCGATGTGGTCTCCGACATGGAGCCGGTAGCCGGTCTTACATGACAGGCCGTTGACCAGCACCTGGCCGGCCCGGATGATGGACTGAACCTGGGAGCGCGTCCAGACCGCCAGCGGTTCCTGGCCATGCAGAAAATGATCCAGGCGCTGACCGACATCGCCGGCCCCGACGTGATAGGAGTAAACGCCGGGCAACGGGCCTGGGTTACGGGCGCGGTGTTGATGCTGCTCGGTCACACAAATTTTCCTGAATACAAAAAGATGCCGGCGGAGGACACCGCCAACTGGGCTTCCGGAAAGTACTCAAACACAATTTTTTTAAAAGCGCCGGATGATAACCGTTCGGTTGCCAGGGGCTTTGGGGTTGCCCTGGCCAATGGCTCAGACAAAAATTTCCGCGACCATCTTTTCGATCTGGGTTTCCTGGACATGATCAGCGATGGCCAGTTCCTTAACCAGCAGGCCTTTGGCGGTATCGAGCATCTTGCGTTCGCCGAAGGAGAGATCCTTGTCCTCGCTCAAGATGTACAGGTCACGCAGCACGCCGGCGATTTCATACACCGAGCCGGTCTTGATCCTCTCCATATAATCACGGTAGCGCTGGTTCCAAGGCTGCGAGGTAACCACGATCTTCTTGTCCCGCAGAATGTCGTATACCTTATCAACCTCGCTGGCCGGGATGATGTTGCGCAGGCCGACCGCCTCGCTTTTGGAGGTGGGAATCATGATAACCATGCTGGAGTCGAGGATGCGCAAGACATAAAAAGCCTGCTCATTGTCGCCGATCTTTCTCTGCTCCACCGACTCGATCTGGCCAACGCCGTGGGCAGGATAAACCGCCATGTCGCCGCTTTTAAATTGGTTTGTCTGTTTTTTCTTTGCCATGTCAGCATCCCCCAGCCAGTGTATTGAACATTTCACCGCCGATCCAGACGGGGAACCCGATGGATCATCGATCAAAGGATCAAAAAAATATTATACCATATTTTTCGAAAAAAGGAAGGAACAAGAAAAGGACGGGGGGTGGAACCGCGCTACCGATCGGCATTTATGGCATTCATGGCCGGCCCGGGGCCTTCCGCCAGAACCAACCTGACGCCGGTCTCGATGCGTTCCATGACCGCCGAAATCCGGGCGCTCTCCTCGGTATTGAACCTGGAAAGCACATAGTGCTCGACCGGCACGGGTCCGGAAGGGCGACCGACCCCGACCCGGATCCGCACAAAGGCCCGGTCGCCCAAGTGCTCGATGATCGAACGAATACCGTTGTGGCCGCCGGCGCCACGAGCCTTAACGATCCTGATCCGGCCAACCTCGAGATCGATGTCGTCGTGAACGACCAGGATACGCTCGGGGGGAACCCGAAAAAAACCGGCCAGGGCTGCCACGGCCTGGCCGCTCAGGTTCATATAGGTCTCGGGCTTGGCAAGCAGCACGGACCGTCCCCAGAGACTGGCGCGCACAATCCGGGCCTGCCATTTTGATTGGGCAAAAAGAAGCTGGTGACGGCTGGCCAGGAAATCGAGAAACTGAAAGCCGATGTTGTGACGGGTCAGGGCATACTTCTCCCCGGGATTTCCCAGGCCGACCACCAGATGCAGACTCGTTTCATTCACAGACCAGACCAAAGGCAAGGCCGGAAGAAGGTTGCCCTCCCTCCGGCCTGATGACCTTTACCGAACCACGGCAAACTCTATGCTTCGGCCTTAGCCTCGGCGGCAGGGGCGGCGGCAGTCTTTTTGCCGGCCTCGGCGGCAGCAGGCTCACCCGCGCCCTCTTCCTCCAGCGGGGCCCGGGAAGGCATGGCCACGTGCACAAAGACCTTGTCGCCGTCTTCGAGCAGGGTGACATTCTTGGGAATATCAAGATTCTTGCAGGTGATCGAATCGCCCACTTCCAGGGGGGAAACATCCACCTCAAGGTAATCCGGGATATCAAGCACCAGTCCCTTCATCTTGACGGTGGCGAGATTAACCATGACCTCACCACCCAAATCCGCCCCCTTGGCCTTGCCGACCAGCTTGACCGGCACGCGGAGGATCATGGGCACATCCATGGGGATCTCCAGAAAATCGGCGTGCACCAAGGTATCCTGCACCGGGTCGGTCTGCAGCTCCTTGATCATGGCGTGCCGGACCCCCCCCTTGCCGTCCTTGTCGAGCACGGTCAAGTTGATGACCGCGTTGCGCCGCTGCAGCTTGATGAGCGTCGTGGAAAATCCCTTGGTTTCCAGATCCAGGGCCACGACGCCAGCCTTGGGACCATATAGAACGGCGGGAGTCCTTCCCTGACGCCGCATGGTACGCGCCGCACCTTTACCAAACCGGTCCCGCATGGTTGCGGTCAAATCTACCTGAATCATCTCTGCATCCTCCTCACGCGCGTCGCCGCCACGTATTCAAAAAGACAAGCCGGGCCAGCGCTCGGCCATCATAACCTGCTACAGCCCAAAAAAATCATATCCTAAACAAAGAGCGAACTGACCGACGACTCGGAATGAATACTCCGGATCGCCTCGGCGAGCAGGCTGGAAATGGAAAGCACCTTGATCCGATCGCATTGCCTGGCCCGATCGTGCAAAGGTATGCTGTTGGTCACCACCAGGCTCTTGACATGAGAATTCTCAAGCCGGTCAATGGCCGGCCCGGAAAGCACGCCGTGCGTGCAGCAGGCATGCACCTCGGTCGCCCCGGCCTTCCGCAGGATCTCGGCCGCCCCGCACAGGGTACCGGCCGTGTCCACCATGTCGTCCAGCAGCACCGCCGTCTTGCCCGCCACGTCGCCAATGACATTCAAGGCCTGCGACTCATTGGCCCGCTCGCGGCGCTTGTCGATGATGGCCAGGTCGGCATCCAGGCGCTTGGCAAAGGCCCTGGTCCGTTCCACGCCGCCGGCGTCCGGTGACACCATGACGACCCCGCGGGGGAAGGTCTTTTTGATATAGTCCAGCAAGACGGGGGCGGCATAGAGATTGTCAACCGGGATGTTGAAGAAGCCCTGGATCTGCCCGGCGTGCAGGTCAACGGTAAGCACCCGACGCACCCCCACCACCATGAGCATCTCCGCCACCACCTTGGCGGTGATGGGCACCCGGGGCGCCACCTTCCGGTCCTGACGGCCATAACCGTAATAGGGCATGACCGCGGTAATCCGCCGTGCCGAGGCGCGGCGCATGGCATCCACCATGATCATCAGTTCCATGAGATGGTCGTTGACCGGCGGGCAGGTGGGCTGCACCAGAAATATGTCGCGGCCCCGCACATTCTCGCCCAGTTCCACGAAAATCTCGCCGTCGCTGAACCGTCGAACCTCGGCCGCGGCCAGTGGGATGCCGAGGTGAGCACAAATATCCCCCGCCATGGCCGGGTTGGCATTGCCGGAAAAAATCTTAATGTCGTTGCCTGGAGCGCGCATAGCCTCACATCATGGAACTAATCACCGGTGTCTATTACCGGAGCAATCACGGAAACCCTGGCCTGCCCACGACCGGCCAGGCTCGACAAAATGGCTGGGGCGGGAGGATTCGAACCTCCGAATGCAGGCGTCAAAGGCCTGTGTCTTACCGCTTGACGACGCCCCAACAGCTCGAAGGTCACGCCGGCAAAGGCCTGGTCACCAAGACCTGGCCGCCATGCCGCCGCATCATGGTGTCCTTGCTGGCGACCGCCTGCTTCGCATCGTGGAAAATACCGAACACGGTGGGGCCGGACCCGGTCATCAGCGCCATCGTTGCCCCGTCGGCCAGCAGTTCTTCTTTCATGGCGCCTACCTCGGGGTGACGCGGCAGGGTGACCGACTCCAGATCATTACAAAACTGCCCGCCATGCACACCGCGCCCGGGCGAACGCCCCCCGCCATGTCTCGGCAAGCGGCCTAACTTATATGGATTGCCCTTCGTTGTCAACGCAAAATTCTCGTAAACCCACTTCGTCGACACCGCAAAGCCGGGATTCGCCAAAACGATCCAGCAGGCCCCCATACTGGCGGCCGGCTGCAAAATATCGCCAATGCCGCTTGCCCGGGCGGCCGACCGTTCACTCACGAAAAAGGGCACGTCGGCCCCCAGGGTCTTGCCAATTTCCCGCAGCCGGTCTTCGGAAAAACCGGCGCCCAGCAAAACATTCAAGCCTTTCAGGACGGCCGCGGCATCGCTGCTGCCCCCGCCAAGGCCGGCGGCCACGGGAATCCGTTTCTCAAGGGTCAGGTCCACACCCTGATGGCTGCCGGCGGCTTGTAAAAACTCCCGGGCCGCCCGATAGACCAGGTTACCGGCATCGCATGCCAGATCGACCCCATGACAAACCAGGCTTATCCCCGCCTTGGCAAGACGGATATGAACACAGTCGGCAAGTTCGACCTTCTGCATGAGGGTCTCGATCTCATGGTAGCCATCCGGCCGCCTGGCGAGGACCCGCAGGAAAAGGTTGATCTTGGCCGGGGCCGCCATGGTGATCTCGGCCGCCAATGGCATGCCCTCATGTGCCGATGGCAACCGGGAACTATTTTTTGGCCAGCACAAAACGGAGCCGCAGATCGTGCAGGATGGTATCCAGCAGGTCCGCCTCTTCCTCGCTCAGGTTGCCGTGGGTCTTCTCCTGCAAGAGGTTAAGCGTGTCGATGGTCTGCCTGGCCATCATCGGATCCTTCTGTTTCTTGCCGGTCACCGGGTCGGCCAGTTCCCCCATGTGAAAGAGGGCCGCCGTGTTCAGGGACAGCACGAACGCCTCAAAGGTGACGTCGGGCATCACGCACTCGCCGTCCTTGCGGATCATGCCCTCCGGGCAGGTCTTGTCTTTCTCGTCCCGCTGCTCTTCGCTCATCTTTTCCCTCCACTCCGCGATCGAAAGAACGGGCCGGCCACTCAGCCGCCGGCCGGTGGAAACTCCAGGGCCATGGCGGCATCGATTTCGTCGAGCTCCAGTACCTTTGTAAGGAGCTCCCTGGAGATCAGGGTGTCGGTATTCAACAGAATAATGTTGCGCTGCTGATCCGGTTCCCGCCCCACGGTCATCCTGGAGATGTTGACCCCGGCCTTGCCCAGGGTGACGCCCAGGTTGCCGATAACGCCGGGCACATCCTGGTTATAGACGAACAGCATGGGGCCAACCGGCGACGCCTCCAACCGGAAGGCATTGAGACGCACCAGACGCGGTTCGTGACGGCCGAACACCGTGCCGGCCAGGACATTCTCGCCCTCCGTGGTCTTGACCCGGATGGACAGGAGATTGGTGAAATCATCCACCTGGCTGGTCTTGGACTCCACTACCCGGATACCGCGCTCCTTGGCAATGAGCGGCGCGTTGACAAAATTGACCGCGTCCTTGAGAATGGGGGTAAACAGCCCTTTCAGAAAGGCCACGGTAATGGGACTGGTTGGCAATTCGGCCAGGTCGCCGTTGAACTCGATGTTCACCTCCCGCACCCCGCCCTTGGCGATCTGCATGTGGAAGGAACCGAGCATCTCGGCCAGGGTGATATAGGGGCCCACCTTGGAGAGCACCTCGGCGCTCACCGACGGGACGTTCACGGCATTGATGACCGTGCCGTGCAGCAGATACTCGGCCATCTGTTTGGCAATGGCGACGGCCACGTTTTCCTGGGCCTCGGTGGTGGAGGCGCCCAGATGGGGGGTGCAGATGAAATTGTCCAGGCTCAAGAGCGGGGTGTCCTTGGTGGTGGGCTCCACGGCAAAAACATCCAGGCCGGCGCCGGCGATCTCGCCGGTGGTCAAGGCCACATAGAGGGCCGCCTCGTCCACCACGCCACCGCGGGCGCAGTCGATAAACATGGCATCCTTCTTCATGGCCGCAAACTGCTCGGTGGAAATAAAGTTCTTGGTTTCCTTGGTGAACGGCACATGCACCGAGATGTAATCCGCCCGCGCGCAGAGTTCCGGCATGTCCACCAGTTCGATGCCGAGTTTCGCCACCATCTCCTTGGGCATGTGCGGGTCATAGGCAATGACCTTCATCTTGAGCCCCATGGCCCGGTCGGCGACAATGGAGCCGATGCGGCCGATGCCGACGATACCCAGCACCTTGCCGTTGACCTCGCGGCCCATGAACTTCTTCTTCTCCCATTTGCCCGCCTTCATGGAGGCGGTGGCCTGGGGGATGTTGCGGGTCAGGGCCATCATCATGGAGATAGCGTGCTCGGCGGCGGTGGTGGCGTTGCCGTCCGGCGCATTCATAACGATGATGCCGCGCTTGCTGGCCGCCGGCACATCGACATTATCGAGGCCGATACCAGCCCGGCCCACGACCTTCAGGTTGTCGGCCAGCGCGATGATCTCGGCGTTCACCTTGGTGGCGCTGCGGATAACCAGGCCGTCATAGGCGGCAATAATCTTCTTCAATTCCTCGGGCGGCAAGCCGGTGTTGATATCAACCTCCAGGCCCGCTTCCCGCAAAATCTCCGCGCCGATGGACTCAAGATTATCGCTGATGAGTACCTTCATCACCTCTCCTTATGGCAGGTAAAGAAACCTTGAAAAAGCAGACCGAAAAACCGGCCACCTTTTTTTGGAAAAAATAGTGACTATGCTTGTACCATACTTATTTGTCAAGCACAAATCCCGCCTGTGTCTGCTCCGATTTCCGGATACCGAGCACCGAGTCCCGAAATCCGAACACCGGATGCCGGCCCCATGCCTCTTGATTTACCTGACCCATTTATGACCTGAAGTCACTAAAACACCAACGTCCCCTTGGCGCCCTCCAAACATGTTGTTTTTTCTTCTTCCGTCTGGCCGCTTCGTTTCTTGGTTTAGTGCTGATGCCGGTCACGCACCGGCTTCCAGGCCTGAAATTCGGACAATTTCAGCCGATACCTGGCCACGCTGCCCTCGTGTAGGCGTTGCAAGGCATCCAGCACCATTTTGGCGAACATTACGGCATCATTAGCCGGCACCAATTTGGCCGCCAGTTGCTGGACCGTCTGGGCGGAAGGCTCCTTACCTTCACGAACAATAGACCGCACGGCCTTGCTCAGGGCCTCGCGATAGCGGATACGCAGGGGGTCGGGCTCGGCCATGGTCTGGGTGATGGCGAGATACCGCTGGCAGGAACGTTCATAGGCCCAGACAAACACATCGCGCAGCAGATCGACCTGATTGAATTCATAGACACCGAGCGTGCCATCCACATAGGCCTGCTCGGGTACGTCGATGAACGACAGTGGGCACAGGTTGTGGCGAAAGAGTGGAATATTGGCGCCCAGCCTGGAGACCCGCTTGTTGACATCTTCGAAGGGTTGGAGGTACGGCACCTGCACCATCATGAAAAACGCCTGCTCAAAGGGGTCGGGAATGGCTTCGGCCTTCCGCAGCAGCAGCCGGAAGCAGTCTTCCAGCACCTGGGGCATGGCCAGGGGGTGGAAGACCGATCCCGAGATCTCGACCGGTCTGCGCCGCAAGCGCCCGCAAGCGTCTTCGTCCTGGAGCAGGTTCTCCGATAACAGGGCGTGCAGGTTGAGAAAGGTGAAAGTATTGAACCCGATCTGATCGGCCCCTTCTACCAGCATTTCGATGGCCGCCTTGTGGTTCAGGATCATCTGTGTTTCCAGAAGATCCTTGCCAGCCGCCGCCTGCCCGAACTCGATCAGGTTTTGCGTGTCGAGGCGACTGTAGGTATTGCCTTCCAACCGGGACGACGCCCAGGAGAGGTCAATCAGTAAACGGTGCATGAGTTCCCGGGCATAGGTGCCAGCGGGGCGATCGTCAGGAGAGGTGCGGCCCATGGCGTGCAGGTCACCCCGCAGGGCTTCGGAGAGATAGAAGGTAACGCCTGGCTCGTACTCCTCCAAAAAAGTCCGCTGGTACCCAACGGGTTGTCGGTGGATCAGCGGTTGGCGGACGAGATCGCGAATAATGGTGCCCTCGCGCGATATCGGGATATAGGCTTCCGGCGCCAGGCGACCTGCCGCCTTTGCCGAACCGGCCAACCTGGCACGCATTGCATCGGGAGCACGCCTGTAAACCAGCGCGATGCTTTCCCCTGCGGTGGTGATGCGTCCATCAGTCAGGAGACTTTCCAGGCGGCGTTGCAAGGTGCGTCGGGTGAGGGGTTTGGGCAGGCGGCGCTGTAGCGCCTTTTCCAGGGCGGAAATGCCAATGCCCTCGACATGCTCCGAGATCACCTGTTCGATCAGATCCAATTCTGCGGCCGGCACAATACGCGACATGAGTACTTCCCCTTGAGCGGGCTTGGAGACGACAAGCCACCCCTCATTGAGGTGATGGGTGACAGCAAAGCGCGACAGTATAATGACACGCTTTAGTGTCGCGCGTCAACATCCAAGTGTCTGGCTCAGTCTTTTTTTGTGAATTAGCCATCCAGTGAGCCGCCTGAGGCCCGAGGGAGGCCCGAGGGGACGTTGGTTACTTATTGATTTAGGAGGCCCGAGGGGACGGAGGCCCGAGGGGACGTTGGTTACTTATTGATTTAGTGGAGCCATGCGGGACCATGTAACAAAAAAACTTGGCCTCATGCCGCGTACAGCACTCCCCCATTGCGGGCGAAATCGACAAACATCGAATCGCCTGCCTGCCATTCTGCCGGGGTCATCGCCACCAAGAAAAAAAGAAGAAAAAAAGGGGACAAATTTATTTTCCCTTCTTTCATCTACCTTTCAAAAATAAATCATGGATGTCCCCTTTTGTGGCTTTTCCTTCCACCTTTCCTTCCAATCAATAAAACTCCATGCATTTTTAAAAGACCCGGTTTCCTACATTTTCACGGGGGGGGCCACTGAAAATTGGATAAGGGCTGCTTGGTGACCACCCTTACGAGTGGTATGCCGGATAGCTGTAACGCTGAAGTGCAAAGTTCGCCGACTGTGAGAGTCGCCGACAAACACGCAAGGTCTACTCAAGGACTTAACGGAGAGGTCTGCCGACAAAAGGCAGTGATTGGGTAACTAGCTGATATTAAATAATAAGGAAAGACTGTTGACAGGGGTGACATAGGATGTCCCCGCTAGATCCTATCCTTCAATACTTGAGCCCCACCCGCTCGCGCACCAGGTCGAGGGTGACCGTGGCCTTGGCGCGGGCCTTTTCGGCGCCCTGGCGCAGCACCTCGCGAAGATAGCCGGGGTTCCGGTCCAGTTCCGCCCGTTTGGCGCGCGCCTCGCGGAAATAATCCCACAGCAGGTCAACCAGTTCCAGCTTGATCTTGCCGTACATGGCGCCGCCGTTCACATAGAGGGCGTTGACCTCGGCCAGTCGGTCGGCCGGGGCAAAGAGCTTGTAGATCTGAAAGAGGTTGCAGGTGTCCGGGTTCTTGGGCGCCTCCACCGGGGTGGCATCGGTGACAATGGCCATCACCCGCTTCTTCAGCTCCTTCTCGTCTAAAAAGATGGGGATGGTGTTACCGTAGGATTTTGACATCTTCTGGCCGTCGGCGCCGGGCACCGTGGCCACCGAGGTCTCGATCCCGGGCTCGGGCAACACGAAGGTTTCGCCAAAAGTGTTGTTGAACTTGATGGCGATGTCGCGGGCCACCTCGACGTGCTGCTTCTGGTCCTTGCCCACCGGCACCAGGTTGGCCTGGTAGAGCAGGATGTCGGCGGCCATGAGCACCGGGTAGGAGAAGAGGCCATGGCTGGCGGCCAGGCCCTTGCCGACCTTGTCCTTGTATGAGGTGCAGCGCTCCAGCAAACCCATGGGCGTCAGGGTGGAGAGCACCCAGGTAAGTTCGGTGACCTCGGGCACGTCGGCCTGCACCCAGAAGATGCAACGCTCCGGATCCAGGCCCAGGGCCAGGAAGTCGGCCGCCGCCCCCAAGGTATCGCTGGCCAGGCGGGCGCGGTCGTGCACCGAGGTCATGGCATGCAGGTTGACGATAAAGGCATAGAGCTCGCCCCGCGCCATGTTCCTGATCATCGGCCCCATCATGCCGAAATAGTTGCCGATATGCAGTTGCCCGGAGGGCTGGATACCTGAAAGTATGCGCATGGAAACCTCGATGTCAAATTACAAGAACCGGTGCCAAGCAACAGCCTGGCGCCGTTTGCTTTCACCTTTCACCTGCCCCCTTCAGTCTTCCATGCACAATCTATTTGACACCAACATTTCTATCAATGCACTCTTTGTCATTGGCATCCTTGCCCGTACAATCTTTTTCATGTTCATGTTTTTTGCGCTTATCCGGCGGGGCTGCCGCATTGTCAGACTGCGGCGCCCGGCCCTCAACCTGCCGCGGTGCGGCGGGCGGCGCATTTTGGCGTTCCTCCCTGGCCGGCGGCGGGGGCACACTGCGTTCCGCCTTGGCCGGCGGCTCGACTTGACGATCAGGCGCACGCCTGAGGCGGGATGACGGCCGCGATGCACGATCGCCTCCCTGGTTTGGAGAAGGCTCCGGCATAACGGCCGGGCTGACCCGCTCGGGCCGCGGCTCGGCCGGGCTAGGCGCAGGACTATCCGCCTTGGCCGGCGGCTCGACTTGACGATCAGGCGCACGCCTGAGGCGGGATGACGGCCGCGATGCACGCTCGCCTCCCTGGTTTGGAGAAGGCTCCGGCATAACGGCCGGACTGACCCGCTCAGGCCGCGGCTCGACCAAAGCCGGCTCCCGGTGCTGCGGCGCTTTGACAGCCGCGTCCTGTGCCTGCGGTCTGCCGCCACCATGCTCACGCACCTTCACCCGTTCCGCAAACAGCGCCGGCTTCGGCGGCGGTGCGGTATGGGCGACCACCCTGCGACTGGTTGCCTCGGGCGGTGGTCCCTCGCCATGGCCGTGTCTGGCCTTCTCAGGCACCAGACTGGCCGCGGTCGGAGCCACCGCAACCGTATTGACGATCTCGGCCCGCCGCAGATGTTCACGGCTAAGATGCACCCGGCCGGCCTCCACCGGTCGCGCATGGGCAAAGGTCTCACGCGAAACCGCGGTCACCGCCTCGGGGTTGTGGCGATAGGTATCGTTGCCTTTGCCGGCCGGCCGGCCAGCCGCGTAATTGTTGTAGATATTGGTGATGTTGGTGTTGTTGATCACCGTTTTATTGCGGATGTTACTGACGTTGACATTGGAGAAGTAGCCCCGGCTCACCCGATACGGGGGCATATAGACATCACGCGGTCCAAGCGGGGCCCAGCCGACCGGGCCGCCACCGTCGGTAATGCCAATACCCCAGTTATGGCCGCCGATGAACAAAACCAGGGCCGGCGCATACACCGGCCGCCTGGTCATCTGGCCGGGAATCCAACCCCAGCGATTGTGCACCTGGGCCCACCGGCCGTAATGAAAGGGCGCGAAACCCCAGGGCGCGTCGTCTATCCAATTCCAACCCCAGGGATCGATCCAGACCCAGTGGCCGCTTCGGTATGGCGCCCAGCCGACGGCGACGCGGGTCGGATACCAGATTGGACCATAGCTGGACTCGTTGTCCCAGGAGCCGTACTCATCCAGGTCGGAATAGCCGATCACCTCATCGGAAACATAACGGCGCGTCACGGAATTTCGATAACGGTCGGCCCGGGCAGAGCACCAGCCGTCGAAAGCATCGGCCTGCGGCATATCCCGGATGCCATCACCACGCAACGACGCATCGATGAAGCGGTAGGATTGGCGTTCAGCCACGCGCATGCTGGCGTCACCGTCGCCGTAGACCATGCCGTTGCCGGTAAAGACCGTCACCCGAGTCGCCTCGTCGCGTGAGCCGATATCGATGCGGTACTCGCCCGGTTGGCTGACGACAAAGGCCAAGGTAGGCGTGTCTACCTCGTAGGTCTGGCCGCCGTAAAGCTTATGCACCTGCAGGCTCAGCGTGCCCTGGGTCAGCTCGATCTGGACGGTGCTGTCGTCAAGGTTGACCAGGCTGAAGCCGCTGAGGTCATTAAGGCGCAGCGTGGCCGCGCCAATATCCAGTTCGGCGCGCGCCTCTCGGTAGGTGTACAGTTGATCGCCAGCGACCAGCGGCCGGTTGACCATGGCGTCGCCCCACTGGCTCTCCCCCGCCGGCAGAAAACTTACGGCGCCGCTGACATGGCTGAGCCGCGCGACCCGCCCCGGCGGGTCAGCCATAACCGGAGCCGCGCCGGCCAAAAGCACCAGAACAAACAAAGCAATCCAAACGCCCGAGCGACAACAAAACTTCGCAGACATGGTTGTCTCCTTAAAAATCAACCGCCGCGACCACGGCGGAATACAGGTGAACATGTTGATGCGGCTGCAAATTACTTTACCGGTCACACGCCACGCGAACCATTAAGGTTCCAGTCTAGCACAGCGCAAACAGATCATAAATCATTTTCATCTCAGTTGAAGGCCTGAAACAACGCGGCACGATAGTAGACGAGGAGGAGGAGGCCAAAGACTATCCGATACCAGGCGAAGGCGCTGAAACTATTCCTTGCAATATAGTGCAACAAAGCACGCACCGCGAAGAAGGCGCTCACGAAGGCGGCCGCGAATCCCACTGCGAAGGTGGCCAGGTCTTGGACATGCAGCAGTTGCCAGTGCTTGAAGACGTCGTAGAAGGTCGCGGCGAACATGGTGGGGATGGCCAGGAAGAAGGAAAATTCGGTGGCAGCCTGGCGCGATGTCCCAAAAAACATGGCGCCCATGATGGTGGCGCCAGCGCGCGACGTGCCGGGGATCAGCGAGAAGATCTGGGCGCAGCCAACCTTCAAGGCGTCGGTCCAGCGCATGTCGTCCACCTGCATGATCCGAACCGGAACTGGGCGACGCTCCACCCAGAAGATCACCAGCGCTCCAAGGATAAAGGCCAGGGCCACCGGCAGGGGCTGAAAGAGATAAGCCTTGATGACCTTGATGAACAGCAGCCCGACGACCGCCGCCGGCAAAAAGGCGATCAACAGGTTGGTAACGAAACGCAGCGCGGCCGCCTCCCTTATCATGACGCCCTGGCCGACCTTGGCCAAGCGGGCGCGATATTCCCAGCACACCGCCAGGATGGCGCCCAACTGGATGACGATCTCAAAGACCTTGCCGGTCGCGTCATTAAAGTTCAGCAGATCGCCAACAATGATCAGATGCCCGGTGCTGGAAATAGGCAGGAATTCGGTGACGCCCTCGATGATACCAAGGATGAGCGCCTTACCGAGAATAAGCAGCTCCACTAGATTTTCCTCCAGTTGGTCGGACAGGTCCGCCAGGTCCGACAAGTCTGACAACCGTTCAAAACCCGGCGGCCTTGTTCTCTGCCACCGGCTCCGGCGTGGGCGCTGGGGCGTCAAAGCAGGACAAAAAGTTAAATGCCGAAAACAAGGACTTGCCATGCATGGCATTGGCCATGATCGTCATGTATTGTTCGCGGTAGTCAATGTGGTCCAAGTGGGCATGCACGGCGTCGGCCTTGACGACGCCGTGCTGAACGAATTTTGCATGGGTCACGTAGCTCAGGATGATCCGGGGCACGTCGTAGTGATGAATGGGATCGTAATGGACGACCCGGCCGTTCTCGACAATGTAAATGCGGTTAAGATGGATATAGTCCTCGGTTTTGCCGAGATAGTCGAGGTCGCGATAGGTATTGGGGCCGTAAGTGAGCGACGGCAGGTGATCGCTCATCAGAATGATAATGCTCTTCGGATCGATCCGCATGAGTTCCTTGACGTACATGGCCAGGGCCTCGGTGCGGTAGTAGTACTGGTTGACGACCCGTTCGAGCTGCTCGTCGCGCACATCGCCCAGCATCTCAATGACCTTGGGACGCTTGTCAAGGTTGATCAAATGGGGAGTATGCCCATAAATGCTCATAATGTAATTGAACAGGGGTTTGCCGGGATTCTCCTTGAGCCACTTCGCGACAAAGGCCAGATTCTGGGTGAACAGATCGCCATCGAACATGTACGCCTCGCCGGTCAGATCGCCGGCGTTGAAATAGGTTTCGCGGCCCGGCGCATACTCGCTGGGGTAGTAAATTTTCTCAAAGCCCATACCCGCGTAGGCGTTGGTCGAATTAAAGAAATCCGGCAGAAAGGCGTTGCTGGCCACGGCATGATAGCCTCCCTGGGTGAGGACATTGGGCAAACAAAGGGTTTTGGCGCCGGTGAACACATCGAATTCAATGCCCGAGAGTTCCCGCATGGCGGGCACCCCGCAAAGCACCTCAAACTCGGCCTGGGCCGTGGCCCCACCGAATACCGGCGAAACCGACAGCCCGCCCTTGTTCTTGAACAAGGCGGCAAAGGCGGGGTGCACGGGGTTACGGGAAAAACGCACACCGCGCAACAGGCTGGGATCGATAAAACTCTCAAGCACGATCAGGTGGACATTACCTTTGCTCCGCATGGCGTTGACCGTGCCGACCACCTTATCAAATTCTAACTGACACAAGGAGTTGCCACGGTAGGCGACGGTTTTCTCCAGGGAGCTGCGCCGCCTGGCCTCGTTATAGAGCGCCATGCCGATGCGACCGTTGCTGCCGGCGCTCACCTTATCCGAACACCAGTCGATATCTTTCTGCGATCCCTCGAAGGCCTGCATAAAAAAAGCAGGACAAACCTCCACCGCGACCAGAATGGCCAGCAGCGGCAGTGCTCCCAGTAACAGCCGGCGAACCCTGTGCCATTCTATGGACCACAGCAAGGCCACCAAGGGCAGGCCCAGGAGCAGGCCGATCAGAATCTTGACACCAAAAGGAATGACCTGCAACATCTCCGGCAGTTCGCTCACCTCGGCGAAGCGCAGCAGTCGGCCAAGCAGGAGATGGTAGACATCGAACACCACATACACCAAGAAAATAGGCGCGGCGGCCACCAGGAACTGCCACCGGGAGGGGCGGGTGATCAGATTAACGTAGTAAAAAAGATAGAGAACCAGGGGGATTTCCAGGCGCCAGGCGGTCAGCACCGCCGGCAGCCCGCCGCACTGCTGCATGATCAGGGTGTAGGCAAACAACAACAGCAGAAAGCCGACGTAGCGATTGGCCAGTGGCTTAAGAAAGGAAAAATGTTGCCGAACGGATGAAATCATGGGCCATGCTTATACCACCCACCGCTTGTATTTTCAAGGTAACTATCCAGCGGAACCGCAACCCGGGTGAGTTCCTAAACTGCTAATGCTTTGCGCGGGTTCGTCCACGACCGGGCGCGGGAGGCGCGGGAGGTCGCCGACGCCTCGGAGTCGGGCAGGACGCCCGCCGAGCATGAGCGCAAGGCATGGCCAGCTCGGCAATGCTTCAATGCCGACACAAGCTGGATAGTTACTTTTCAAGAAGTTCAGCGGCGGCAAACGGGTTGTTCACGGCATCCCAAAACCGCCAGACTAGTATCAAAACTCATTAGTTACGAAACATAATGCCGAGCCATTTTTGTATCTGCATCTTGCCGAGTGAATGTCCATGCGATTCCGCGTTGTTCCGCATTACGGCGCAACTGCCAAGCATTCACTTCAGCGGCGAGCACCGCACGGTCCGGCAGGCGACGGTTAAGGCACTGGCGGTCAAGAATGCCGATTTCGATTTCAGCCATATTGAGCCAACTGGCATGTTTCGGCGTGTAGTGAAAGACGACACGTCGCAGCAATGCC
>MNYK01000027.1 GCA_001873115.1 Desulfobacterales bacterium CG2_30_60_27
TGCCAGCGTTGCCTGGTCCATCGACCACCGACGGACCCGAAAGCATGGGGCCTTAAAGAAGTTCCATGATGGTGGCGGCCACCTCCTGCAAGGGCACCACCCGGTCCACGGCGCCCGTGGCAATGGCCTCGCGGGGCATGCCGAAGACCACACAGCTCTTTTCATCCTGGGCAATGTTGACGGCGCCGGCCTCCTTCATCTTCAGCATGCCCTGGGCGCCGTCCTTGCCCATGCCGGTAAGGATCACCCCCAGGGCATTGGCCCCCACATAGTCGGCCACCGAGTTGAACAGGACGTCCACGGCCGGGCGCTGATGGCAGACCAGCGGCCCGCCCTTGACGTTCACAAAGTAACGGGCGCCGCTGCGGCGGGCCACCATGTGGAAATTGCCAGGCGCCAGCAACGCGGTGCCCGGCAGGATGGAATCGCCGTCCTTTGCCTCACGGACCTCGATTCGGCACAACTGGTTGAGCCGGTCGGCAAAACTCTTGGTGAAATTGGCCGGCATGTGCTGGACAATGACAATGCCGGGCATGTCGTGGGGCAACTCGGTGAGTACCGTCTTCAGGGCCTCGGTGCCGCCGGTGGAGGCGCCGATGGCGATGATCTTGTTGGTGGTCTTGGTCAGGGCCAACGTCTTCCGGGAAGGCTGGTCGGGGTGTTGTTCGCGGATCATCCTGGCCCGCGCCACCATGTCCACCCGGGCGGCGGCCCGGATCTTCTCGGCCAACTGGACACTCATGTCGCCCACGGAATAGGCCTCGCCCGGCTTGGCCATCACATCCACGGCGCCAACATCCAGGGCCTCCATGGCCAAGGCGCCGCCCTTCTGGGTCAGGGAGCTGACGATGATCACCGGGATGGGGAAATACTTCATGAGCTTGCGCAGAAAGGTGATGCCGTCCATCCTGGGCATTTCCACGTCCAGGGTAACCACGTCCGGCCGGAGGGCCACGATCTTGTCCCTGGCCACATAAGGATCGGGCGCGGTGCCGATCACCTAGATATCCTTTTCATGCGACAATTCCTCGGAGAACACCTTGCGGACCACCGCGGAATCGTCAACTACCAGGACGCGTATCTTCTTCATTGGCGAATATTCCTCATGAACCGGCGCCACAGGCGGCAAGACCCGCCCGGCTTATGCCGGTTACTCATGGTGCTTGAAACATGTTTTAACCACCCCGTAATCCATCAGCAGCCACCCAAAATCAGAATGAAAGGCAATGGTATCGGGCTGGCTTAGGATATCACCAATAGTGCGGATCCCTGCCTGGCGCACCACGGGTATGTCCAGGGCGCCGCACACGGCCTTGGGGTCAAGCTTGCCCAGGAGGCTGCCCACCGTCATGTTGGCGGCTTCGCCCAGCGTGTCACGCATCCGGCGCTCGTCCAACTGGTCGGCATCGATCGCCAGAAAATTGCTGGCAATGTGGCGGGCCAGGGGTTCGGCATAATAAAAACGGACCTCACCTTTTGCCTCCCGGGCACTCACGCCGATGGCTGCCTCCAGAAACACGGCCTGCCCGGGGTCAGGGGTCAAGCCGGCCTCCTCGGCCGTTTCCAGAAAGGTAAAGAACATGGTCCCGTAAACTTCGGCCACGGTCTGACAGAGCAACTGGGGCAGGGTTTCAGACATTAAATCCTCCTCCCGGGCGGCCGGCACCCTTATACCGCAAGGGCATAAGTTTCGTTTGGGCAGACAAGCTGCCCAACTCAGCTTTAAAAATCAAGATCCTCATCAATGCCACTGCTCTCCTCGGGCGCCTTCTCCTCCTGCAAGCGCTGGGCGTATGCCTTTTCCAGCACATCGAGCAGGACCGCTTTGATGGTTTCCGGCACAAAGGGCTTTTTAATGTAGCCGGCCGCCCCGTGCCTGGCCGCCTCATCCATCCGGGCCTGGCTGGCCTCGGTGGTGATCATAATCACCGGGACGTGCTTGAACACCACGTTCTTCTTGATCTCCTGAAGCAATTCAATGCCGTTCATCTCCGGCATATTGATATCGGAGAGAATGACATCGACCCAGGCGCCTTCAAGTACCTCAAGGGCCTCCCGACCGTTGGCCGCCTCAAGAAACTGTCCCACGGCCACGCCGGACATGGTCACCACCTTTTTGACCACCGCCCGCATGGTCTCTGAATCATCCACGATCAAGATATTGAAAGCCATATTCGTCCTCTGCCCCGTAGTAAGGCAGGCTGCAGGCTGTAGCGTGTTAGGCGGTAGCCAAACATCTTAAAACCTACAGCCTGAACCCCTTCTTCCTAATCCCCTGCAGCCTGCCCCCTACAAATTGAACAGCTCCTCGGCCCTGCCCATTTCACCGAGCAGATTCATCATGAGGAGATCGACTTTCCCCTGAGTAATGCCTACGAGCTCGAGATCATCGCCCCGCAGCTTGGTGGCCAGGCCATCCGCGCCGCCCCCCACGCCCATGGAGATGACAATGATATTGCTCAGGGTTACCAGGGCGGTGAGGGGCTCTTTTTTCAAGGCATCCGGATTATGATGCTCCCTGACCGCCTCGATCATCTCCGGGGCAAACCCCCATTTCTGCAGGATCATGCCGCCCAGTTCGGCATGGGTGGCGCCCAGGTAAAATTTTTCCGCCTCGGTGAAGGCGCACTGTTCCGCAGCCACCTTGGCCGCGATCTTCTTGAAGTCATCGGCCACGAAATTGGAAAGAAAACGCTTGCCGATGTCGTGCAACAGGCCCGCGGTGAAGGCGGCACCGGCCTCCGCCCCTTTAAAATAAGGCACCAGCATCTTGGCCATGATGCCCGTGGCCACGGAATGACGCCAGAGATCCCCCTCGTCCAGAAAGTATCCTTCCCCGGCCGGGCCCTTATAGAAGCGGGCGCTGCTGCTGGTGATAATGATGTCTTTCAGGATGTCATGGCCGATGACTACCAAACCCTCGTCCAGGGAGGAGATCTTGCGGGGCAGGCCGAAGTATGAGGCGTTGCAGATCTTCAGCACGTTTACCGTGATGTTCTGGTCGTACTGGATGACCTCCGCCAGTTGGGCCACGGTGACGTCCGGATCAGCCAGCAGCCCCATGACCTGTTGCGCCACCTTGGGAAAGGGCGGCACATTCTTGATCATGGCCAAAATTTCTTCCAAGCGGCTCATATCTCAGCTTCTCCCTGGCCCGAAGTCTTCAAAATGGTCAAGCCACTGCCGATATCGAGGCTGATGGTTCGGTTCACCGTGCCTCCCACATCTTCCTTGGCAATCATCACCTTGTTCTTCCAGAACATCTCACGCAGGACGAGATAATTGCGCTTGCCGATGTTGAACACGCCGGCCGAATCAAGAATCTGTGCCCCACCCACTACCTTTACCAGGAGGCGGTTCTTCGTGGCGCCCAGATTGTAGGCCTCCTTGAACAGCCGCGGGATACCGGTGGTGGCGAACATGAACGGCTTGTCCAGGGCCTTCTGCTTGTCAATAGTGGCATCGGGCAGCATATAATGGAGCAGCCCGCCGACCTTGACGCCGGGGTCATAAATAAGCACGCCGATGCACGAACCCAGCGAATAGGTGATGAGCGTTTCAGTTGGGTTCTTGCTCACCTTCATGTCCGAGATGCCAACAATAACCTTCATACTGCCCGTCGTTCCTCAGGCCCTTTTGCCAGGCCAAGTCCGCGTGGAAAAACCCGTCACTTCCGGTAAAAGGTTGCCGCGACCTGACTGAAGCGGTGCTTCAGCCGGGAGATGCTTTCCGAATGCCCGATGAAAAAATAGCCGCCCTTCACCAGGCTGCCGTGAAATTTATTGACCAGGGCTTGCTGGGTTTCGGTATTGAAATAAATCATGACATTGCGGCAGAAGATGATATCGATGCTTTCCCGCCAGGGGAATTCATCCATGAGGTTGAAACGCTGCAAGGTAAGACGCTGACGCAACGCCTTATTTACTTTAACATAGCCGGCCGCGTTACGGACCCCTTTCTGAAAATATTTCTTCAGAATAGGGGCCGGCACCTTGGCCAGACGGTCCTCGGGGTAGACGCCTTGCTGCGCCATAGCCAGCACCTTGGTGGAGATATCCGTGGCCAGGACGCGGTAGCTTAAACCCGGGCAGGGATGGGCGGCCAGGTACTCCTCCATCACCATGGCGATAGTATACGGTTCCTCCCCGGACGAGCAGGCCGCCGACCAGATCGTGAGTTCACGCGGCCCGGCCGGCGCCTTGTTAAGCAACTCCGGCAGAATGGTGTTGGCCAGGAAGTCGAAGTGCGGCTGTTCGCGGAAAAAACTGGTGAAATTGGTGGAAACGGAGTTGATGAGGTTGATGAGTTCCTCGCCCGACGTGTCCCGCATGACCAGGTCGTAATAGTCGCGGAAGGAAGAGAGGCCGCAAGCCCGGAGCCGCTTGCCCAGACGGGCGTTCAAAAGCTCCTTTTTCCCGGGCTTCAGATAGATGCCGGTTTTGGCATAAACCAGTTCACTGAACTGCTTGAACTGGCCGTCGGTAAGTTGAGGTAAGCGGTTGAGAGTGGTCACCGGCCTCTCCCTTTCACATGAGGCAACCAGACACCCCGGCCTGCCTGACACCCCTACACCGTTTCCAGGGTCTCTAGGACGCCCTTGCCGACCACCCGATCCGCGTCAAGCAGAATCTGGACCTTGTCCTTCACCTTGGCCATGCCCAGGATGTAGTCCGCGTCGAGATGAGTGCCGAAGGCCGGCGGCGGCTCGATCTCCGCGGCGGTCACATTGAGAACCTCGGAGACCGAATCGACCAGCAACCCCACCTGGATGGGACCGGAGGGGCCGTAAATTTCCACGACAATGATGCAGGTGCGCTCGTCGTATTCCTTTACCGGCATACCGAATTTCAACCTGATATCCAGCACCGGGATCACTCGGCCCCGGAGGTTGATCACCCCCTTGACATAAGGCAGGGTATGGGGCACGGCGGTGATCTCCATCACCCCGATGATCTCACGGACCTTGAGAATACCCACGCCATACTCTTCCTTGCCTAACGCGAAGGTCAGGTATTTACCTTCCAGCCCCTTCAGGCTTTGCCCGCCTTCCTGTTTGACATCCATTGCTTCATCCATGCTCCATTCTCCTTATAGGCGGCGGCGCGAACGGCCTTGCCTGGCGATATACCGGCCGCGGTCAGTCCCTGGCGTCGCTGGCCGCAACCAGCCCGGCGAGATCGAGGATCAGCCCCACCCGGCCATCGCCCAGGATCGTGCCGCCCCCAACCCCTTTGATGTCTTTCATGTAACCACCCAGACTCTTGATGACCACCTCCTGCTTGCCGAGCAGTTCGTCCACCAGCAGGGCCCGCTTGCCTAACTCGCTCTCAATGACCACCACGATGCCCTCGCAGGGATCCGTATAGGTAGACTTCACCCCGAACGCCTCATAGAGCCTGATGATGGGAATCAGGTGGCCACGGATGAGCAGCGTCTCTCCCCGGCCATGCACGGTGCTGTACTGGTCCCGTTGGGGCCGGATGGATTCCTGGATGGCGATGGTCGGGATGATGTAGCGTTCCTCCCCGACCCGCACAACGATGCCGTCGATAATGGCCAGGGTAAGGGGCAGTTTGATCACGAACTGCGAGCCCACGCCGGGGGTGCTCACCACCTCCACTTTGCCCCGCAGCTTTTCCACCCCCTTCTTGACCACGTCCATGCCAACCCCCCGGCCGGAGACATCGGTGATCTTGTCGGCGGTCGAAAAGCCGGGCAGAAAGATCAGGTTGTTGATCTCATGGTCGGAGATCTCGTTGTCGGCGCTGATCAATCCCCGCTCAATGCCCTTGCTCCGAATTTTTTCGGTATTGAGGCCATGGCCATCGTCCTCGATCTCGATGATGATGGCACTGCCCTTCTGATAGGCTCGCAGGTTAACGGTGCCGGTCGGCGGCTTACCGAGCTTCTCGCGTTCAGCGGGCGGCTGCACCCCGTGGTCGACTGAATTGCGGATCATGTGCACCAAGGGATCGTAGATGGAATCCACCATGTTGCGGTCGATCTCCGTCTCTTCCCCGGTCATGACGAGATCCACCAGCTTGCCGGATTTCTGCGAAAGATCGCGGACCAGCCGGGTCATCTTCTGGAAGGTCTGCCGGATGGGCACCATGCGCATGGCCATGGCGGTCTTCTGCAATTCGGTGGTGATGCGGCTTAACTGGCCGAGATCCCTGGTCAGCTTGGGGTCCGAGATGGCGGAGACCAGCGGATTCTGTTTCACCATGACCTGCATGATTACCAGTTCGCCCACCGCGTTCACCAGGCTGTCGAGCTTTTCAATATCCACCTTGATAGTGGCGCCTATCTTTTTCTGAACCGCCGGCAAGGCGGCCGGGGTCCCGGGATGCCGTTCCGCCGGCCCGGCCGCGGCGGCCTGGCTGGCGGTGGCAACGGCAACGGCGGTGACGGTGGGGGTAACCGGCGCCGAGGCCGGAGCCTGTGGAGCGGCAACGGCCCGGGGCACCGGGCTCTCTTGGGCCGGCGCGACCGAACTGCCCTCCTGCACGGCCTGCACCCGCCGCACATAGTCGCTGATCTCAAACTTCTTATAGAGGGCCGGTCCCTTCTGCAGAACCTCCTTGATGTTGCCGACCATGGTCCGCAGGTAATCGCCTACCGAGAGCACGATGTCAATGACCGCGGCATCCATGGCCCGCTTGTCGTTCCGCACATCGTCCAGCAGATTTTCAGTGGCATGGGCCAGCTTGTTGATGTCGGTCAAATTCAGGAAGCCGGCAACGCCCTTGATGGTATGAAAGGGCCGAAAGATATTGTTGATGATGTCCTTATCGTCGGGATTTTGTTCCAATTCGAGGATATTGACCTCGATGGACTCGAGGTGCTCAAAGGCCTCTTCAATGAAGCCGCTGAGCAGTTCGGTGTCCTTGAGAAAGTCGGGCAGGTTTTCCATGGCGGCCGCCTCGCTCCCAGCGGCAACTGGCGGCACTTCGGCAACGGCCGCCGGCGCCACCGCCTCTGCCGGAGCGGCCGGGCCGCCCCCCCCCAAGGCCTGCCGGTCTACCTCCAGGCCGATCTCCTGCATGATGGCCCGGTATGAGTCAATCTCGGCCGGCCCGGCCTGCCCCTCCTTGCGCAGCACCTCCTGCATCTGGCTGATACACTTGCCCAGGCGCTCGAAGTTGGCCGCGGAATCATCCAGCTCACCCATGATGATCTTGCCCAGGGCGTCCAGAAAGACCGTGCCCATCTGGCCCAAGGCCGGAGAACCGGCCCCGTCCTGGCTGCCGATTAACTGCTCGGCCAGGGTCACCAGTTCACCCACCACGGACAGATCACCCGGCTCGATCATCAAGATCTTCAATGCCATGTCATCGAGAATCTCAGGAACCGTCTTCTTTTCCGCCATGGATGAACTCCTTAGAGAAAATCCTTGCCCTGCCGACCGGGTTTCACCACTTGCAAGCCCGGTCGGACACCTTGCGCGGTTTTCTCCCGGCACAATTTATATCTTGAACTTTTACCCAATAACCCATGGTGTTGGCAAGCAATTTCGGTGCAAACGCCAGACCGCCAATGCGTTTTCAGCCGATCCGACCCGGGTGGGCTCATGGCCGCGCCTCCTCGACGTCCTGCACCCCTGACGACCGGGATGCGTCGAGCAAGGCCGGATCAACCTGCCTGATATAGTCCTCGAGATAGCCGCGGTTCTGCCGAACCTTTTCCAGCATGGCAACAGTCGCGCCGGGATAGCGGGTTTCAGCGCCCCGCAGGAGTTTCCACGACTCCATAAGCAGTGATTTCTTCCGCTCAAGGCTGGCGGTCTGCCGGGCCTGGACAAAAAGGGCCGAGGCCTGGCCCCGGATCTCCTTGATTGCCAGGTCCGAGGCCTCCCCCAGCTTCTCTTTGGCCTGGGCCTGATCGCCGGTTTCCAGCAGAGCGGTAAAAATGGCGATGGCCTCGTCATACTTGCGCGACTCAAGAAGCTGCACGCCGTTCTCCCACTGCCCGGCCACCTCTTGCTCAGGCGGCGGCTGGGTTTCCTCGGCAAGGAACTTGGCCTTCCGTACCTTGAGCAGGGCGTCACGGACCATGGCCTGTTGGGCAGGGTTCAAATCATCCCTGGTCGCCAGCCCCTCCAGGATGGCCAGCCCCCGCGCAAACTCCCGGGTCTCGACCAGGCGGTCCACCTCGGCCAGGCGCTCAGGCAACCCCACGCCGCCCTTTTCCTCGGCCATCTCCAGCAGCCGACGGCCCTGTCTGGCCAGGCCACTGGACGGCGCCTGCGCCTCCAGACGCGCCACGCCCTCGCGGAGGTCATCCGGCACCCGCTGACCGTCAGAAACCAGATAGGCACGCAGCACGGCAAGAAAACCTGGAAAGGCCGCGGACTGCACGTCCGCACCCCGCAATAGTTCCAGTTGATCGGCAACCCAGCGATCGACGCCGGGCAAAGCGCTGCAAGCACGGCCCAGCATTTCGTAGTGGCTGCGGGCCTCCGCGACTCGGCCAACGGCCAGGAGCAGATCGGCCGTCAGGCGCGGCCCGGCCATATCGTCGTTTGGCGATGACTCGCCGCCCCCCTCCCCGGCCAGGACATTTGCCGCCGCCTCAAGCTGCCCCGCCCGCAGCAGGGCAAGGCCGAACTGCCGCCGTGCCTCTGGCGGCAGTGGCGCGGCCGGCAGGCTGGCGGACCGTTCACCGACCGCGGGGGCCTTAGCCTCGGGCCGCCCGGCCAAAGCCGCGGTCCCCATTGCCAGGACCGCCTCGCAGCCGCTGCCCAGATAGCCGACGTCCCGGTCGAGGAGTTCCCCAACCCACCGGCCAAGGGCCACGCTGTCCTGGCTTTGACCGTCAGGCGCTACTTGCCGGCTCGCCATCTCGTACTGGTCGTGCAGCTCACCCACCTCGGCCAGGCAGCGCCCCCATCCCGCCGGCCGATCGGCCAGGCCCAAGGCGGCCACTTGCCCTTCCACGGCCTGCCAGCCCGCCAGCCGCGCCTCATAAAAACGAAGCCTGCGGCCCAGCATTTCCTGGCCGGCCATGGCATCCGCCGGTTCGCAGACCGGCGGCGTCTGCCTGACCGGTACGGACTCCGCGAGCCCCGGGGCCGCGGGCACCTCCTTCTGGCCAGCGGCCGATTGCCGCACCATTTGCGGCACCGCGGCCTTTTCCGGCCGCACCGGCACCGACCGGAGCCGGGCGCCACAAGATGAAGTGCAAACGCCAGCCGCCACCAACCCCAGAGCCCATAACCAAGAGGTGCGTTTCATCTCTCCCCTTTCCAAACTTGCCAGTATGGCGCAAACTGCCGGCGCGGCTCCAGGATGCCGGCCGAGGTAAGCCTGCCAAAACTCACCGAAGTGGCCAAGCCGTCGGCATGCGAAAAAAAACGGCCATCCCCATGGTGACGACTGCTGTCCGGCGCCAATGCCTCGCCCGCCAGCACCTTGCCGCCGTTGCCAGAGTTGATCGGTATCTCAACCTGCCCCAGGTCTTCAGCCAGGAGGGGCACGCCGGCCAGATCGGAGAAGGCGAAATCGACCAGATCCAGACGATCGGCATCGCCCCTCTCCAGCAGGATGGCGTTGGCCAGACGGATCCACACCGGCAGGGCGCCGGCGGCACCGCTGATCCGGGTGGTCTTGCGCACCATCGGCCGGTTGTCGTCAAAGCCGACATAGGCGACGACCACATCGCCATCCGCCGCCGCAAACCCGGCCCCGTCATCGGTCAACCTGGGCACCATCCCGGCAAAGACGGCATTGGTAAACTGATTGGCGGTGCCGGTCTTACCGAGTACGGGCACCATGAGCTTAAGGTCGTGCAACTGCCGTTCCTTCCCAGGGTCTTGGCTGTGCAGCCTGACCGCCCCGGCCGCGGCTTTACCGGTGCCATACCTTACCACATTGCGGAGGATGTCGGTCACCATGACCCTGGTGGCGAGGTCCGCCACCTGTTGCGCCCGCAACTCCGGCTTAAAGATGATCTCGCCGTCGCTGTCCTCGATACGCTCAATGATAGTGGCCGCCATGCCGGCCGGCGGACCGGCGCCGGCCACAAAGCGGCCGGCGCCGACCACTCCTTCATAGGCCCTGGCCAACTCCAGCAAGGTGATGACGTTGGAGCCGAGCGGAAAGGAAAGCACCGGCTCCAGGGGGCTCTCGATACCAAGGGCCCGGCAGAACCCCATGAGATACTGCAGGGCCACCATGACCCGGAAATCCGGCACAGCCCTCAAAACCTCGTCACTGTAAGGCGGCATACTTGCCAGTTTTTCATACTCCCCCTGCATGGCTGCCTGCAACTGGTCAATGGTGGCCACGGAAAGCAACCCGTCGATCAAGACGTTTTCTTCCAGCAAACCCGGGGTCTCGCCATGCACGGCGGCCAGCTCTGCTCCGGATACAGGATGCCACGGGGCACCGCCTGGCGCCGCATCGGAAAAAAACATTCGGTCGGAATCGCCGAAACGGTAGAGGGTAGCCGCCCCGGGGTTTGGATCGCGTTCAGGATTCGTGCGGTACAGGTCAAAGTTACGGCGCAGTGCGAGCAACCGCAAAAAATTTCTCCGTAGAACCTCCTCCCGTACCGCTGCCTCCGCCGCGTTGGACGGGGGATTACTCGCGTTCTGATCGGCCTCGTCCTGCCAGGTCTCATTGTCGGTGAGAAACTGCGCAAAGTTGTTCCCATAATGAAGCCGCGCCAGACGGGCAAATTCTTCAGCCCGGCCGGAAAAAACGAGGTCCGGCTCCAACTCGGCCACGGCCCGGGCAAAGGCGGCCGCCCGCAGGACTTCCTGGTTGACGATGATCCCATGCGTATCGCGGATGCGGCGCGTGTATTCCCCGCTGGCCTCGCCAGGTTGCGGGCCCATCCCGACTTCGGCCGCGACCTCCTTGAACTCTGCCGGCGCAAGGTGATCAACCAGATGGTACAGGAGCCAGATGGTCGCGAGGTTCTCCGATTTAGCCCCGGCCCAGTTCATGGTAACTTCCGGATAGGGGCTCTTGTGGTCGGGCCGCGGGAAGTACGAGGCGTTCTGAAAGACAAAGACGTTCCGTTCATTGTTCAGGAAGTCCATGTTGCTCCAGCCGAGCTGCAGGGCGGCGCAGTAGACCAGCGGCTTGATGGCCGACCCCATGGACCGCCGGGCGTCGACAGCGCGGTTAAAAAAACGGTTCTCCACGCCGCCCGCCATGGCGCGGATGCGCCCCTGCCGGAAGCCCAAGACCGCGCCCTGCAGCAAGGGATATTTCTCCAGATCCAGCAGACAGGCGCCGCTGCCCTCTTCGATGCCGCGCACGCTCACATAGACCAGATCACCCGGCCGCAGCCGGTCGAGCAGCATGGGCAGATCGGCCGGCCCCGCCTCGCTCCACGCGGTCCGCTCGTAGCGAATCAGGGGGGTGAGCAGATTTTCGAGCCCGGCCCGATCGATGTAGCCGCCATCGTCACCGGTCACGCCCGGCTTTTCAAAACTCACCCGCACCCGCGGCGTGGCGCCAGGCGCCACGGCCACCACCCGGCCCACCAGAAAATCGCCAACCTCCAAGTCATGGCTGTTACCGAAGCGGATCTCCGCAAGGGCGGCCTGCACCTCGGGCCGCGCATACCCCCGCAGGCTGGTGTCCAACCTGGATAACTCCTTGCGCAGACCGGACAGGGCCGCCTCCTGGATACCCTGGTCCACGGTGGTGATAACGCGGAGACCAGAGGTGGAGATGTTGTCAATGCCGCGCTGGAGAAAGGCCTCCTGGACCGCAGGCTCGTCCATGGCCTCCTTGACCAGATCCATGATCGTATTATCGGAAAAAAAGGTCGCGCCCTGCCGGAAGGGAATTTCCTGGTTGCGGTAATCGTCGTATTCAGCGGCCGTGATCATATCAAACCGCTGCATCTGCACAAGGACATAACCGGTGCGCAACCGGGCCTGCCGCCTGGCCTCGGCGACCGCGGCCTCGCCTTTCTTGGTAAAGGGGTTGTAGGCATTGGGCCTTTTAACGCTGCCGGCGATAAAGGCGCACTCCACCGGGGTCAACGCTTCCACCGATTTGTCAAAATAGTAACGGGCCGCCACCCCAAGCCCCCGGCCATTGCCGCTCACGTAAAACTGGTTGGCGTAAAACTCGAGGATCTTTTCTTTGGGATAATGATATTCCAAGCGCAGGGCGAAGAGCAGTTCCTTGACCTTCTCGACCAGTGAACGGTTACGGCGATTGAAGAGATTCTTGGCAGTCTGCTGGGTAATGGTGCTGCCGCCCTGAACCACGCGGCCGGCGCGAAGATTGGCCAGCATCGCCCGGGCCATGCCCTTCATATCGATGCCGTGATGAGAAAAAAAGGTGTTGTCCTCGGCCGCGACCAGGGCCTTTACAAATGCGGGCGGAATGCGGTTGTAGGCCACATATTGCCGGTGGGCCTCCTCGAAAAAGACGCCGACCTTGTGGGCGCCGTCGCTGTAATACACCGGGCTTTCCACCGCCAGGATCTTCTCGATATTGTCCTGGCTGATCTCCGAACCAGGGGCATAGATCACCAGCCACGCCATGGCCGCGGCGCCGGCCAGAACGGCGAACAGCACGAAAAATACTCCCATGAAACGGAATCCGCGCAACATGCCGAAATAAAACAATACCCCACTCCCCACTTCCCACTCCCCACTCCCCAAGTTTTTCATTGTCTCCGAAAAGCCAGATATATTCAAGGTTTTGCCGGTTTTTCTTTGCGCAATGACCAACGTCATCTCGGCCAGTGGCATTTTTTTCTGGTATTCCGGTATGAATGTATGATAAAGTCCCAAGAATTATCCGCGATCATAACTCCTCCTTCAGATGCCGGGGACGCCTATGACTTTAAGCCATACCATCAAACGCGGCCTGTTCGGAATCCTTGTCCTGCCTCTCGTCTGGTCGTGCGCTACCCTTCATGAGGCAGAAACCAAACAGTGTCCGACCGATTTACACCCAGCCCAAACCACCCAAACCACCGTCGCTTCCCAGGACGCGGTTCCAGCGGTTCCAGAAGAAATAAGCAACGATGACCAGACCCCTTCGGAAGCAGAGGCCACCCTCGACCAGGAGATAAAAGGGCTGGAGGCCCTTGGTCCCTGGGAGGCCGGCACCCTGCCCGACAACCTGCCCGGCGGCGCAACCGGCTATGACTTTCCCGTCAGCATGAACCGGCAGGTCCAATTCTATCTGGATTTCTTCGCCAAGGATCACCGGCAGCTCTTTTCCCGCTGGCTGGTCCGTTCCGGCCGTTATCTGCCCATGATCCGGGAGGAACTGAGCAGCGCCGGCCTGCCCCAGGATCTGTGCTATCTCCCCATGATTGAAAGCGGCTTCAACCTCACCGCTTTTTCAACGGCCGCGGCCGTGGGTCCCTGGCAATTCATGAAGGGCACCGGCAACAGATTCGGGCTGTCCATCAATACCTATGAGGATGAACGCCGCGACCCGGAAAAGGCCACCCGGGCCGGCATCGCTTATCTAAAAATTCTCCACGACAGGTTCGACTCCTGGTATCTGGCGGTGGCCGCTTACAACGCCGGCGAAGGCACGATCGACCGGGCTGTCGACAAATGCGGGACCAACGACTTCTGGCAACTGGCAAAGAAAGAATGCCTGCCGCTGGAAACCAGGCGTTACGTGCCCCAGCTCATCGCCGCCATCCTCATTGCCAAGAATCCAGAGGTTTACGGTTTCAACGATATCGCCTATGAGAAGCCGCTCGCCTACGGCACCTGCGAGGTACCCCGCGGCACATCGCTCAAGGCCGTGGCCGTCGCTTGCGATACCCCCTTCGAAGAGGTCTGGAACCTTAACCGGCACCTGTGCAAGGCCATGACGCCACCGGGCGCGTCGCGCTATGCGGTCAAGGTGCCGGTCGGCACCGAAAAGCTGATGGCCAGAAACCTGCCCCGGGTCAAGGCCACGACCGTTACCGAATACAAGACCCATGTGGTTCAGGACGGCGAAACCGTCGGCCGGGTCTGCAAGATTTACAACATCAACAAGACGACCCTGCTCAAGGCCAACAACCTGCGCTCCGCCCGCCTCACCCCCTCGCAACGGCTGCGTATTCCCAGCCAGAGCACAGTCTTCGCCCTGCAGGACGAGAGCGCGGCCCCGACTCGGACCGCATCCCTGGCCAATGACTCGGCAACGAAGCAGGTCGTGCATAAGATCAAACCCGGCGAAACCCTTGCCGCCATCGCCAAACAATACCATGTGTCCATGCCGCGCCTCGCCGCCTGGAATAACCTCTCAAAGCGGTCCGCCATCCGGGCTGGCCAGCAACTCACCATCCATCTGTCGGACAATAACGCGCCGGCAGCCATGGTCGTTGCCACCGCCCTGCCAGCGTCAGACAGATCCGCCAAGAATATCGTGCTGGCGTCCACTGGCAAGAAAAGCCGACCGACCAGTGCCGGAAAAACCACCGCCGCCAGGGACACCTATTACGAGGTGCAGGGTGGCGACACCCTCTGGAAAATCGCCAGGAAATTCAACACCACCACCAACGAGATCCGGCGCTGGAACAAGCTTGAAGACAACACCATCCATCCGGGCGTCCGGCTGCTCCTGAAAATCACCGCCGACGCGGACGTCTGATCCTGTTCCCATGGACCTCCAAGGCAAAACCGCTCTGATCCTGGGCGGGGCCAAGGGCATCGGCAAGGCCATTGGTTTTGCCCTGGCCCGGCAAGGCGTCACCGTTATCCTTACCTGTCACGACTGGCCCGAGGCCGTGGCAGAGATGCAGGGGGAACTGGCCGCCCTGCCCGGCAAGCACCTGGCCGTCAGCATCGACCTGCGCGATCCGGCCCAGATCAAAAACCTCCTGCAGCGGATCCGGGAACAATTCGGCTGCCTGCACATCCTCGTTAACAATATCGAACGCGGCGGCATGCCCGTGGTCCACGGCCCCTATACCAGCGAGCAGTGGGATCTGGAGCTGGAAACCACCCTGAAGGCCAAATGGTTCGTCTTCCACCACGCCCTGCCCCTGCTGAAGGCGGCAGGCCAGGCGGCGGTGGTCAATCTCTCCTCAATCGCCGGCATCGTCGGCCGCTCTGGCCCGGCCGGGCTCATCTTCAACGACGGCTACGCCGCAGCCAACCGGGGTGTTTCCTCATTTACCGAAACCTGGGCCCGCGAGGGGGCTCCCGAGGTGCGGGTCAACGAACTGATGCTCGGTTTCTGCGAAACCCGCCACGCCGAAAAGACCCGCGGTTGGGAGCTGCTGACGACAGCACAGCGGGAGGCCATCCTGGCCCACATTCCCTTGGGGCGCGCCGGCAGGCTGGAAGACGTGGTGCAGGCAATCATGTTCCTGATCAGAGAAGCCGACTACATGACCGGCGCGGTCCTGCGGCTGGATGGCGGTTACTGTCTGGGCCACTCAGAGGTGCCGCTCATGCCGGCCGGGGTGCTTTAGTCTTCCTGGCTTTTCCCGGAACACCGGGGGCCCAAGGCCGCGAGCAGATGCTCCGCCGCCCATTCCGGAATGTGGCGCATGATATGCTCCACGGCCGCCTCCTTGGTCTTGGGGTCCACCTCCGCCATGACCTCGTCGTGGTCAAACCAGCACAACTCCCGGCCATTGACATCATAAACCGTCAGAATGCGACGATTGGCCTCATGGAGATGTTCTTCCTCCATCACCGAACCAACGATCTTCTGGGCCGCCTCATAGGGGATGACCCGAGTTTCTTCATCGACCATACTGCTCTCCTTGCCTGCTGGCTGGCCCGGCAAAGCAACCGCGGCCACCGTGGAAACCCTTGGGGGCAGTGCACGACTAAAACCTGGGCCTAGTCTACGTTACCGGAGGGATACCAAAAAGGTGCTCAGTTTAATCATATATGGAGTGAGCCGCAAGCCCTGAAACGCGGGTCTAATTGCCTCAAAAAAAATCGGATACTCGGCCAGGTTAATTTATGATAAACTACCCCGGCCTTGCGCAGGCCTGCACCGAATGCATGCCACTCACATGCAATTCCCTGGCCGGATAAAGCTCGCTTAAATTCACTAGTACCCGGTAACATTTAAGTCCAACCCCCCTCCATCCCCCCTTATCAGGGGGGAAGCCTTTAAGCCTCCCCTGACAAGGGGAGGCTTGGAGGGGTTGGATGCGAAAGAATATGTGTTCCATGGTACCAATGACCGACGCAACACTAAAAAGGCAAAATTACCACTACATTAATCGAACAGGAGACCTCATGAAGATGCGCATTTGTGCTATGCTGCTGACTGGCGCGCTGATGGTTTGTGCTGGGCTGCTCACAGGTTGCGCCAACCTGTCCGCCGTGCGAACGTATGCGGACGAAACCAAGAAGCTGACCGCGGCATTTGACCCCATGCTCAGTGGCTCGACGTCGAGTTGCGTTGAGAAACTCCTGCGCAAGAAAATGATCACATCGCGTAATTTCGAGGCAGCCGCGGCGGAGAAGGCAGCCAAAGAATTATGCGGACCTGTTGAAGAAGACAACAAGATTATCGCAGAGCTGAACGCGCTGCTGGCACAATACGCCGACACCCTCGCGGCCCTTGCCAATGACAAGCTGCCCTCCTACGCGAAAGAACTTGATGGGCTGCAGGACTCCTTGGCAAAGGTCAAGCGTAGCGGTTCTCAAGAAAATCTGCTCAACGCCGACAAGCTTGCCGCACTCACCTCGCTTACTGATTTAATGAGTCAGTTGGCTACCCGGCAACCGCAGAGAACCGTTATCGGCGATCTTCTTAGCCAGGAAGAGGGCATTGCGGCCATCACAGGGGCGCTCAAGGATTACGCAACACTCAACTACCGAGCCTGGCTGCGCGACGAAAAACGTGAAATCAGGGTATTGCTGGCGGCGCTGGCCGGCGCAACAAAAAAGGAGCCTCTAGCGGCGAACTACATCAAAACGCTACTACTCACAGAGGAAAGACAAATCGACGGCCGTGAAAAAGCCGTGGATGCATTTGTCAGGTCGATTGACGAGCTGCAGAAATCACATGCTGAGCTGCGCCTGAAATTGCATAGCCTCGACGACAAGGAATTGCTGGCGCGATTGTTAAACTTTGCAAATGAGGTGGCGAAGCTGCGCAGGCAAGTGCGGGATGCCTTTTAAGCGAACCCATTTATAACCATGCAGGTGGATAGTGGGGAGCAACCAGACGAGTGTCACCCATTTTGGGGGTTATGATTTGTTCTTTGCGCAGTCCTGACAGACTACAGTCCAAACACCTGAGTCGTTATACCTGTTAAAAAGGAGACGCACATGGCTGACGAAAGCAACGTAACGGCAAAAGAAGCCTACGAAATTGCGGATAGCTTTGCCCAGGCCTCGGCGCGCATGCTGGATTTCAGAATTGCCAACAGCAACGTGCTGTCTGACGAAGATGCATCTAAACTGGAAAGATGTGAGGATACTATAGATCACCTGGTGGTGCTGTTCCGGGGCTATGGCATCCGGTTGATCGGGGCTAAGGCCCGGGAAGCAATGGTTGAGTTGCAAGCTGCTGTCGATGTCGCAAGGCTAACGATCGAGAAGATCAACAAGACCAAAAAGGTGATCAAGATTGCCGGCGCCTTAGTCGATCTGGCAGTGGCCGTTCTCGCCAAAGACCCCAAGGCGATACTTGGTGCGGCAAAAAAAGTAAAGGCTGCGGCCTAGGGAAAAAAGCTCGTAACTATCCAGTGGAACCGCAACCCGGGTGAGTTCCTGGACTGCTAATGCTTTTCGCGGCTTCGTCCGCGACCGGGCGCGGGATGCGCAGAGGTCGCGGAC
>MNYK01000107.1 GCA_001873115.1 Desulfobacterales bacterium CG2_30_60_27
GGCGCCTTACGACTGGATTCCCGGACCAGCCGCCTGTCAAGCAAGCCCTCCAGTCCGTCCTCCTCGTAGCGCGTCACATAACGACGAAACGTCCGATCACACATGCCAAGCAGTCTCGCCGCCTCCGCCTGCGTCAATTTTTTCTCCTGACATCCTTCGTATGCTTCCATGAATCGCATTATCCGGGTCTCCTGTAGCCATTCCGTCCGTCTCATTCCGCACCTCCTTGGTACGGAATAATACCGGACAGATCATGTGCTACAAACCCGGACAGTTTACTTGCTCCCGACAGAAAAAAGTGCCAACAGATAAAAGTGCCAACAGATAAAGAAGAATGGTTCCCTTTTGCCCGCCTTCCTGTGCACTTGCTACCAGCAACTCATCGGCTAAACTTGTCAAAAGAAATATGGTGTGTCAGTAGCACTGGTGTGCTACTGTAAATGTGTTTGAATATTTAATCCTTGGGAGACAACCATGTCCACGACTACCATACGCTTGCCGGCAGATCTGAAAGCCCGCGTCGCGGCGGCGGCGAAACGTTCCGGCCAGACCTCGCACGGCTTCATGCTGGAGGCCATTGCGGCAAAGGCGGATCAGGAGAATCTGCGCGCTGATTTCGATGCCCTGGCCGAGGATCGTTATGCCCGTATCGTTGCCTCCGGGAAGACGATTCCGTGGGAGGAAATGCGCGGCTATCTGGAAGATCGTCTTGCCGGTAAAGTGGCGAAGCGCCCGGTAGCTCGCAAACTGGTGCGCTGAAAATGTCGCGCATCGAATTGGCATCGGAGGTTTGGGATGATTTTGATCGCATCCTCGATCACCTTGCCCAATATAAGGTTGAAAATCCGGGGGCGCGCATCCGGGAGATCATCGAGGCGATCAACGTGCTGGAGCACAGCCCCATGCTTGGTCGCCCCGTGAACAATGACAAGCGAGAACTGGTGATCGGGCATCGTTCGCACGGATTTGTGGCTTTATACCGCTACATTGTCGAAGTCGACACCGTTTTTGTTCTTGCCGTGCGCAGCCAGCGAGAGGCAGGTTATGTGGAGGCCGGCCGGAAAGAAGGCAAGCCGTGAGATACCCGATAGCCCCTGGTCAGTAGTTCGGGGACCCCATATTCAACTTCCTGTCAATTCTTTATTTCCTGTCCAGCCTGGCGGCCAGCTCCCGGGGGGTAGTGACCGGCAGGTTGCAGGTGTGGTTCTGGCAGACGTAGGCGGCGGCTTGGCCGTTGATCGGCTGCATGTTTTTCAAGAAGGGCAGCCTGGCGGCCATGGTTGCCTGGTTTGGGCTGTTGTCGGCGAAGAGCAGGATGGCGTTGGGCAGGAAGCGGGAGTAAACCTCGCGGCGCAAGGCCTGGGTGGCCGCCTCGGCCGGGTTGCCGGCAATGACGATCTGTTGCGGCGGGGTAAGCTGCAAGGCCAGGGCCGCCAGCATCCGGGGCATGATCACGGGCTGGGTTTGGATAAGCGCCCCGACGCTGGCGATGGTCCGGCGGGCCCGTTCCGCCCAGCCGGACTGGCCGGTCATTTCACTAAGCCGCAGGAGGTTCATTGCTGCTACCGCGTTGCCGCCGGGTTCAGCGCCTTCGTACTGGGACTTCATGCGCAGGATGCGGTTACTGCTGATGGCCGTGGTGTCGAAGAAGCCGTTGTTGGCCTCGTCCCAGAAGAGTTCCAGTTGTTTTGCGGTGAGCGCCTCGGCCGCCTGCAGCCAGCGGATATCAGAGGAGGCCTCGTAGAGGTCGAGCAGTCCCTGGCTGAGGAAGGCGTAATCGTCCAACTGGGCCTCAAGGCCGGCCGCGCCATCCCGGTAGCGGCGCAGCAGGGTATTGGTTTTTTCGTCGCGCAGGGTAACGAGGATGAACCCCGCCGCCTTTTGGGCCGCCGCCAGGTAGCGCGGCTCATCCAGCACCATGGCGCCCTTGGCCAGGCCGCTGATCATCAGGCCGTTCCAGGCGGTGACGACCTTGTCATCCAGGTGAGAGCGCGGCCGACTTGTTCTGGCCTGGAACAGGGTATGGCGGGCCGCGGCCAGAAGCTTTGCCGCCTCGGGTACGGACAGCTTGAAATGCTTCGCCGTCTCCTCCAGTGAGTGATCCGTGTGCAGTATGTTGCTGTTACCGAATTCATCCTGGGGGTCATGGTTGATGTTGCCGTCCGCCAGGATATTGTAGTGAAAGTCAAAGATCGGCCCCATCTTGGGTCCAAGAAGGGTATCTATTTCTTTTTTGCTCCACAGGTAGAAGGCGCCCTCACCATGTTCGGCCGGTTTGTCCGGCTTGGGGCTATCGGCGTCTTCGGCGGAAAAGAAGCCGCCCTCGGGGCTGGTCAGGTCACGCAGCACGTAGTCCAGGGTTTGGCGGGCGATCTCGGCGTAGCGGGCCTGGTTGGTGAGTTGGAAGGCCTCCAGGTAAGAGACTGCTAACTGAGCCTGATCGTAGAGCATCTTTTCGAAATGAGGCACCAGCCACTGTTGATCCGTGGCGTAGCGGTGAAAGCCGCCGCCCAGGTGGTCATACATGCCGCCGGCCGCCATGCGGTCCAAGGTGGTGGTGACCATGTCCAGTGCCCGCTGTTCGCCGGTGCGAAGGTACTGGCGCAGGAGGAAGGTGTAGGTCACCGGCCGCGGGAATTTTGGTGCCTGGCCGAAGCCGCCGTACTGTTGGTCGAAGCTGGCGGCAAATTGCGCCACCGCCTTGGCGAGCAAGGCCTCGTCGAGTTCGGCGGCGCTGGTGGCGGCGGCTGTCAAACTTTCCCGCAGGTGGGCGGTGATCTGCTCGGCCGAGTTCAGCACCTTGTCCTGCTGGCTGGCCCAGAGCTCGTGCAGGGAGGTCAGGACCGTGCGGAAGCCGGGTTGGCCGTAACGCGGTTCAGGTGGGAAATAGGTGCCGGCGTAAAATGGTTTCAACTTCGGGGTGAGGAAGACCGAGAGCGGCCAGCCGCCGCCCCCGGTGAGGGCCTGGGCCGCGGCCATATAAATCTGGTCGATATCGGGGCGCTCCTCCCGGTCCACCTTGATGCAGATGAAGTTGGCGTTCAGCAGGGCGGCGATCTCCGGGTCGTCGAAGGACTCGTGGGCCATGACGTGGCACCAGTGACAGGTGGAGTAGCCGATGGAGAGGAAAATCGGCAGATTGAGTTCGCGGGCCCGGGCAAAGGCCGCATCGCCCCAAGGATACCAGTCCACCGGGTTGAAGGCGTGCTGCAGGAGGTAGGGGCTTTTTTCGTGGATGAGCCGGTTGGGCTGGCGGCCCTTGGCCAGTTCCCGCTGGATGAAGGCGGCGGCGGTATGGGGTGCGGCTGCCTCGCCCTTTGTCGCGGCCATGGTGGTGTCGGTGTGGTTCATGATGAGCGCTCCGAGCAGGATGGCGCATAAGACATGGCGCAGGGGCATGGTGCTTCCTCGGTGGATTCCACTAACGGTATGCAAGCAAGCCATTCCTCATGTATACTATGCACAGGGCGGCAGGGTGTCAAACCGCGGGCAGAGCAACAGGCGTTTTTCTGCCGTATGGTAAGCAAAACAAGAGGGGTTCATTATGACGAAAATGATCGGGTCACTGCTCGGGGTGCTTTTGCTTTTGCTCGGCGCCTCTGTCCGGGCCGAGGTGCCGGACCGGCGTTTTGATCCAATCAACCAGACCTGCCGGATCTTCCAGTTCGCGCAGATGCGTGAGGGCGCCAGGTTTTTCAGGGGGGTCTGTCTGCGTTGCCACAACGCGACTTTTGATAACGGCATGCGGCCCATGTCGGTGCTGATACCCAGATCCTTCAGCCCCGAACGCTGGACCCGGATTTTCACCGAGAAATATTCGCTGTGCGCCCAAAACGGCTCCTGGAAAGAACTGTCGGCCGACGACCTGCTTAAACTGAACGATTATCTGTACCGCGGCGGTTACGGCACCTGGGAGGATTATACCCCGCTGGAGTGCTGACGGTAGACCTTGCTTCCCGGTCCGGGAGGCGTAAGGAGCACAGGAAGGCTGGCCAGAGTTGCGGCGCCGTCGTCAGGCTACCAGGGCTTTCAGCCAGGGCTGGCGCGCCAGAACCCCGGTGAGGGCCACGGAGAGCAGGTAGACCAGCAGCGGAAACAGCAGTTGCCAGATGTGCAGTTCGAAGAGATAGGTGAGCGGTCCCAAGGCGTCCACGAACAGGTAGTGGCAGGCGTAGACCCCCAGGGTGTATTTTCCCAGCGATTCGAGCTTGCTCCGTCGGCCGAGGTTTGGCGCGGCCAGGGCGAACAGCAGCAGGCCGGCGGCGGTGAGCACCGTGCCGATCAAAAAGTCATGCGCCAGCCAGGGCACCTCGAAGTATTTCCATAGCATCCAGGTTTCCAGGACTTGCAGAAGCAACCCGGCCGCCGATACCAAGAGGGCCTGGACCGGCGAGCAAACGGTTTTTTTTGTCTGGAACAGGTAGCCGATAGTCAGGCAGATCATGCTGACAAAGGGCCCGTCCCGGGTGGAGAAGGGTACATGGAAGCCTATAGGGGTGACGGAGTAGGAACCGCCCAGCAGGCCGAAGACAAAAAGCAGCACGGCCACCACCACCGCCGGCAGGGTCCGGCCGCCCTGTACGCAGAGCGCCAGCAGCAAGACCCCCAGCATGAGCGCAGGCAGAAACCACAGATGCACCTTGGCCCCTTGGAAAATCAGGTGCAGCGGCGCGGCCAGCAGTTGCTGAATTTTAGCAAAGGTCAGTTGCTGGTAGCCCATCTGTTGCAGGTGCGGCCAGAAGGAGGGAATCAGGGTGTAGAGAATCGACCAGGCCACCAGCAGTACCAGAAGTCGTCGCTCGTAGCGGGCCACTTTTGCCCAGCGATCCTTGGCCGCAAGCGTCTTGCCCAGAAAGTAGCCGGCCACCATGAAGAAGAACGGCACCGCGAAGCGGGCAGGCTGATTGAAGATGTATTCCGGCAGGCGCCAGCCCGCGCTCGGAAACAGGTCGCGCATGAAGGGCTTGGTGTGAATCATGATCACCGCAAAGACGGCGATGACCCGGCAGAAGTCGATGCTGGCAATGCGCCCGGGTCGAGCAGGAGTCATGGTTAGTTTTTTGCTGCGCAAGTTGTTTAGCCTGTATGTTAGGGACGCGGAAAATACCAATCTACCATCACGCATCCCGGCTTAGGGCCATCTTTGACCGCGCCTCAATCGCAGGTAAGCGAGGTGAAGCCGAGACTCCGAAATCCTCGACGTAGCCCTGCTACGCCTGCGGTTTTGTGCAGCGCAGCAAATACTCTTGGGGTGCTCAATCGGCTCAGCCAAATCTGATCCCAACCCGGGCGCGATCCAGGCATATTGGTGTTTTCCGAGTCCCTTGGTACCATGTAACACATATTCTTTCGCCTCTAACCCCTCCAACATCCCCTTGTTAGGGGAGTCTTAAAGGCTAAAAACACCAACAGACTAAACACCTTCCTACAAAGTCATCTCCACGTCGAGCTCGCGGTCCGGCAGGATGGGGCGGGCCCTTTGCAGGCGCACCGTCAGATGGTCTCCCTTTTTCTTGTAGAGCAGGTGGATCTTGATGTCCTCCGTTGCGGCCATGGGGGTACCATCCAGGGCCAGAATGAGGTCCTTTTCCTTGAAGCCGGCGGCCATGGCCGGGCCATGGGGCGAGAGGCCGGCGATTCGCACGCCGTCGGTATCTTCCTTGAGCATGACCCCCAGTTGGGCCGGCGGCTCGAGTTCCGCCGCTGGCGCCAGGATTATGAAGTCGGCCTGGCCAGGGGAGAAGGCCTCGCCGTCGACGTTCATTATCACGCTCTGGGGTACGTCAAGGCGTCTGCTCAGCCGGGGCGGGATGGCGGTGTCCTTGGCTACGTGGCCGCGGCCAGCCAGCACCACCATGCGGGTCTCGGTGTGATCGGTGAGATAGGCGGCAATGGAGGCGGCCATGGTCTCATCCCACAGGGCCTGGGCCTGCAGGAAGTTGGTGAAATTGCCCTGCTGGGCGGCCTGGGGGCCATGCGCCCCGAAGGCCTGCTTGAGCCGCTCGCGATAGCCTGGCAGGTCCAGATCCCGATCCTCGGGGAGCCCGGCCCGCGTTGCCTCATCCAGGGCGGCGAGGCCGCCATCCTTGAAGACCGTGCTTACCGTCTTTTTCTCCAGATTGAGGCCCAGCACCGGGATCTTCTTGGCCCTGGCAAAAGCCAGCACGTCCCGGTAAAGCCGGTAGTCAAAGCCCCAGGTCTGGAAGTAGTGAGACTCCTTCAGAAAGGCACGTTCATCCACCTCGCCGGCGACGAAGCGGTCCAGGGCGGCCTGACTTGTGCCGTTGAACATTTCCATGCCGATGGCCAGGTGGTGGTCCCGCTGATAGAGGTCGCGGACGAGGTTGAGCTGCAAGACGTGGTCCCGGTAGCTGTCGTGGGTCTCCCCCACGTAAACGACCCGGCTGTGCAGCAAACTGTCCAGAATCTGTTCGTAGGACAGGGTGTTGGGCATGGCCATGCCGCTGGGTGCTTCGGACAGTTGGAAGATCATGCCGATATCGCTGGCGCGGCTGCGTTTCTCCAGGACCCGGCCGCCTTCAAAATGGAGAAAGCCATACTTGCCGTAATGGCCGAGTTTGGGAACCGCGGCCTGGGTCTCCTCCAGGCTGGCGGTCGACACCAGCACGGCCACCATCTCCGGATTCAGCGGGTTGGGGTGTACGTCCAGGGTGAAGCCGGTGGCCGGGTGTGGCGGCTTGGCGAACAGGGCCCGGGCCTGCTTGCTGTCGGTGCCCAGGAAGAGCAGGCTGGCCTTGTCCAGTTCGTCATCCTGCAATTCCCCGGCGTCCACAAAGCGGCAGCCCATCTCGGTAAGTTTTGTCATGAGCGGCGCGAAGCGCTGGCGGTCCGCCTCATTCCCCTGGACGACGATCTTGTCGGTCGCGCCCTGGAAGCGGGACCAGACCGGTGGCAGTTCATCGGCCACGAGGCGCCGCATCAGGTCGTAATCCTCGTCCACTACCAGTTCCAGCGGTTCCGTGGCCAGGGGAACCTGGACCGCGGCCTCCTTGGCCGCCAGGGTAACAGTCCGCCGGATCTCGCCATGCGCGGTGCGCAGGGTGATCGGTACTTCCAGTTGATAGGGGGGGGCATTCTCCTGGGAGAGCGTGAAGGAGACCACTGGTTGCCCGGCCTCGGTTTTGACGCTGAGGTCCTGCACGGCAAGGCTTGGCAGATCAGCCCGTTGCAGCCATTGCTCGAAGAAGTCAGTCAGGTCATGGCCGGCGGCGGTTGTCAGGCTAGTGATGAGGTCGGACCAGGTGGCCGGCTGGGATCGCATGCGGCTCACAAAGTCGCGCAGCCCGGTGAAAAAGGCCTCGTCTCCGACGCTGCGGCGCAGCATGTGGAAGAGCATGCCGACCTTGTTGTAGCCGATGGCCCGGGGCAGTTCCTGATCCTTTTCCAGGTGGCTCACCCCGCCGACGAAGTCCGCCGCCTTCATGGTGTTGGTGGCTGGCACCAGGCTCTGGTACTTGACCAATTGCTCCTTACGGAAGGTCGCGCCCTGGCCCTCGTCCACGGCAAAGGCCTGGTCGGCCAGGTAGGTGGTGAGGCCCTCGGCCCAGTTGCCCTGGCTGGTGTCCATCCGGACGCTGTTGCCGAACCATTCATGAAGGATCTCGTGGCCCAGGGAGGTATCGACGATAAAGGGCAGCCGCACCACGGCCTGGCCCAACAGGGTGAAAGTGGGCACGGCAAAACCGGTGGGCAGGCGGTTTTCCACCACCGAGAAGCGTTTGTAAGGATAGCTGGTCAGGAGTTTTTCGTAGCGTTCCAGGTACTGCCGGGCCTTTTCCCGGTAACGGCCAGCCAGATCCTGATCTTCCGAGAAGAAGTAGGAGTATAGCTCCTTGCCCTGGCCGAAGGCGGTCTTTTCCACCACGTAGGGGCCGGCCACCAGGGTGAGGGCGGACAGGGGCTGGTTCAAGGTGAAGGTGACGAGCTTGTCGTGGTCGCGCCTGGTCGTGGTGATGGTCTCGGCCTCGGAGATGGCCTCGAAGTTGTCAGGGATGCGGGCGGTCAGGGCGAAGCGGCAATCCATGGAGAGGACCGGATGCCAGGCGCCGGTGAGGGCGATGCCATCCCGACTGATTTGGCTATCAGTGGCCGCCGGCGCGCAGGTTTTGGCAAAGGCAATGGTCACGGTCCTGACCGTGGCGCTCGCGGCCAGGAGGACGGTGTCGGCCCCGACCTTGAAGGCGGCCGGTACCTGGCCGTCCACGAGCAGGGATGAAATGGTCAGGCCGTCAAGGTACAGGCGGGCCTCGTCGCCGGCCGGCACCTCGATTTGGGAATTGCCCTGCAGGCGGTGGGCGTCCAGGTCAAAGGAGACTTCCAGCCGGTGCATGGCAGTGGCAGAGGCTGGTTGGTGATCCACGGCGCACCGCCCAGGTTCAGGCAAGCAGATGGCCGAGAGGAGCAGAGCGCTCAGGAAAATCAAGGATTTCAAGGTGTTCCTCCCGCAGCCAGTTGGCCAATGATTCCAGGGCGACTTCGGCACGTTTGCCTCCTCGCAGTTTTTTGGGGATTTTATGGGTAAAGGGTGGAAAGAGCCCGAAGTTGACGTTGCTGGGCTGGAAATTCGCGCTTTCCCGGGTGAGGTGGGTGACCAGCGCGCCCATGGCCGTGTCCGGCGGCGGAATTGCGGGCTGTTCGCCCTGGGCCAGTCGGGCCACATTGATGCCGGCCAAGAGCCCCATGGCCGTGGATTCCACATAACCTTCCACGCCGCTCAGTTGCCCGGCGATCAGCAGGTCGGGCCGCTTACGGCATTGCAGGGTGGGCAGCAGAACCTTGGGGCCGTTGACAAAGGTGTTGCGGTGGATGCTGCCCAGCCGGGTGAACTCGGCCCGTTCCATGCCCGGGATCATCCGGAAAACCCGCTGTTGCTCTCCGTAGGTAAGCTTGGTCTGAAAGCCCACCATATTATACTGGGTGGCCTCCAGGTTCTCCTTGCGGAGCTGGACCACGGCGTAGGCCTCCCGGCCGCTCTTCGGGTCGCGCAGACCCACCGGTTTCATGGGGCCGAAGCGCAGGGTCTCCGGGCCTCTGGCGACCATGACCTCGACCGGCAGGCAGCCCTCGAAGTAATGCGGGTCCTCGAAGTCCTTGAGCGGCACCTTGGCGGCCCCTTCCACCGCCGCGATAAAGGCCAGGTACTGTTCGCGGTCCATGGGGCAGTTCAAGTAGTCGCCCGGCCCGTCCTCCCAGCGAGAGGCCGAATAGACGATGCCGTAGTCCAGGGAGTCCGCCGCGACGATGGGGGCGATGGCGTCGTAAAAGGCCAGGTGTTCGCCACCGGTAAAGGCGGCCAGGGCGGCGGCGAGTGGCGTTGAGGTAAGCGGACCGGTCGCCAGGATGATCGGGCCGCCCTGGGCCTCCTCGGGCGTGGGAATGGTTGCGCACTCCTGTCGAACTACTTCAATGTCAGGATGGGCCGCGATGCGGGCGGTGACCCAGTCGGAAAATAGCCCACGGTCAACGGCCAGGGCGCGGCCGGCCGGCACCGCGGTGGCGTCGGCCGCCGCCATGATAAGCGAGCCCAGCCGCCGCATCTCCTCCTTGAGCAACCCCACGGCAGCGTGAGGGTCGGCGGCGCGCAGCGAGTTGGAGCACACCAGCTCGGCCAACCCCTCCGAGTGGTGGGCCGGGCTGAAGGCGCGGGGTTTCATCTCCAGGAGGCGAACCCCGCAGCCCCGTCCCGCGGCCTGCCAGGCCGCCTCGCAGCCCGCCAGGCCGCCGCCGATGATGGTGATGGTCTTGCCGGTCACAACATCCTTGTTTGTACGTTGCGTTTACAGGCCCACGGCCGCCTTGATGGCGCTGACCACAACGTCACTGGAGGTGCCGACGATGCTTTTGAGCATCCCCTCCTTCTCGTAAAAGCCGATGAGCGGCGCGGTTTTCTCGTTATAGGTCGCCAGCCGGTGGGAGATGGCCGCCTCGGTCTCGTCTTCGCGCTGCACGGCCGGGCCGCCGCACTTGTCGCAGATGCCCGCCACCTTGGTGGGATTGCTCTTGACGTTATAGATGGCCTGGCACTTGGTGCAGGTGCGCCGGGTGCAGAGGCGGTCCAGTATGACGTCGCGGGGCACGTCGATGCTCACCACCATGTCGAGCTTGATGCCCAGTTTGGCCATCAGCACCTTGAGGGCCTCGGCCTGGGGGATGGTGCGGGGAAAGCCGTCCAGCAGGAAACCCTTCTGGCAGTCCGGCTCCTGCAAGCGCTTCTCCATGATCCCCATGATCAGGGAATCCGGCACCAGGTCACCGCGTTTCATATAGCCGTCCGCCTCCTTGCCCAGTGCGGTGCCGGCGGCCACCGCGCCGCGCAGGATATCGCCGGTGGAGATCTGTACCGAACCGTCCAGGGCGGTGAGCAGCTTGGCCACGGTGCCTTTGCCGGCGCCTGGCGCGCCCAGAAGAATGAGTTTCATTGGTTTCCCTCCTGATGATTTGGTTTGCGTGCACTTATCTCTAGTTTTTAGTGTCTTTTTCGGGCGGCCACTATACCCGATTTTTTTTCTCGCGGATAGAGGGAAAAGGGGCGGTCTGGCCTGGATGCCAAGGACGACCGGAAAAAATTAATAGCGCTTGACCCTTACCCTTGACGAGGTCCAAACTGAGATTAGAGTTTTAGCCAATGAGGCGGGTTTTGACTAAAACCATCAAGAAAAGACCAAAGGAGGTGCACCATGGCTATCATTCGCTTCGATCGTCCGGTGTTTCGCAGCCCCATGTCGGAGTTTGAACGCATGCGGCGCGACATGAACGCGCTCATGCGCGTCGTCGGGGGTTACGAGGATTTTCCAGCCTTGCCGGCCGGCGGGGTTTACCCGGCCCTCAATATTTCGGAGGACACTGACAACGTCTATGTGCGGGCCGAGGCGCCCGGCATAGCGGCCACTGACCTGCAGCTCTCGGTGGAGGGGGAAACCATGGTCATCAAGGGTGAGCGCAAGGCCTGCGCCGCCGACGAGAAGCTCTCCTTTCACCGGCGGGAGATCGAGTGCGGCAGCTTCAGTCGCGCTATCACCCTGCCGACCCGGGTGCGGACGGACAAGGTGCAGGCGAAAAGCGTGGACGGCATTCTCACCATCACCCTGCCCAAGGCGGAAGAGGTCAAGCCCAAGAAGATTACCGTCAATGTCGGTTGATATACGATGCCCAAGGAGGAACGAGCCATGACAGATAAGGAATTGCAGGTGAAACAGCGGCAGGAGGTGCGGCAGACCGGTGAGTCCACCAAGCCCGAGCGGCAATATGTGCCGGCCGTTGACATATTCGAGAGCAGCGATGCCGTTACCGTCAGGGCCGAGATGCCCGGCGTGCCAAAGGGCGGCGTACGTATCGGCCTGGAGGAGGGAACCCTGACTATCGAGGGCGCCAGGGCCGATGCGGCGGGTAGCGCTGAAACCTTTCTACTGCGGGAATTCGAGACCGGCCATTACCTGCGGCGCTTCACCATGGCCGAAACCATCGACCAGGACAAGATCGAGGCCACCATGACCAACGGTATCCTCACCGTGGTTCTGCCCAAGCGCGAGCAGGCCAAGCCCAGGCAGATAGAGGTCAAGGCCGGATAAACGGGGCAGGGGCGGGCTTATTTCCGGGGTCATGTCAGACCTGGAAGGATCAATCTCATGCAACAATGAATGATTGTTGTTTTAGCTTAAATGATCCCGCCCCCGAGGAGGATGGCGATCAGGAAAAGCATGATTGCCACCAGGACTTGCAAGGTGCGGAAGGTAACCTTCCTGACCAGGCGGCTTCCCCAAAAAACGCCGGTGAAGGCGGCCAGGGTGGCAACCATGATGAGGGGCAGGTTCCCCATGACTTCCTTTGATCCTAGGAGGTCCGCATATACGGCGAGGCGGGAAAAATCCACCAGGGCGGCGATGACCACGCCTGTGCCGATGAAGGCCTCCTTGTCCAGGCCGCTCTTGAGGAGAAAGATGCTTCTGAAGGCGCCCTGATTGCCGGAGAGCCCCCCGAAAAATCCGCTCAGGAGGCCTCCGGCTGGCACGCACTTCCGGCTTATGACGAGCTGCTTGGTGGCCGGGCACAACTCCAGGGCGGCAAACCCGGCCAGGAGCAGGGCGATGACGAGCTTGACCGGGTGAACCATGAACTGCCGGCCATTGAGCAGATATGTAAGGAGCGGGGCAAGGTCGGCCAGCCACAGGAGCAGTCTGGCCCCCGCAAAGCTCGCCAGGAAAGCGGGCAGGCCGAAAAACAATACGATATGCCAGTCTGCCCGTCGGCTGAAGAGCCCGACCTTGAACAGATTGTTGGCAAAGTGGACCAGCGCGGTCTGGGCAATGGCCACTTCAACCGGGAAAAAGATGGCAAAAACCGGCATCAGCAGGGTGCCCAGGCCGAAGCCGGAGAAGAGGGTCAGGCCCGAGGCAAGCAAGGCCACCGTGCAGATAATCAGATAGCTCATCTCTTTTGTTTGCGTACTATAAGTCTGCCGGTTGCAAAAAAAACAAGGGGCGGAGAATTTTCTCCGCCCCTTGTCTCATGCTCGGCCAGGTGTTTAGGCCCAGGCTCGGTCTTGCAGTGATTTGCTAAAAACGATAGGTCATGGTAACCGCAACAAAATGGGCTTCATAGCTGGGTCCCAGATAGCTGCCCAGGTTGATCAGCCGGTTGCCCCACTGGTTGGAGGTGGCATCGGAGGTATCGCGCAACAGGTACTCGCTGCCCACCGACTCAGCCCAGGGGGTATTTGCCTCCTGCATCCAGTCGCTGATCTTGTAACGGTCGTAGATGTAATGCACGCCGAAGATCAGATTTTTGACGAACTGGTACTCCAGGGTGGCATTGAGATTGTACTGCTTGTGGGTGACCGTCGGCGGGGAGCTGAAGGCATACTGATCGGTGGAAGCAGGCAGGGTGCTGCCCGCGTTACCCGTGGCCACGCTGCCCAATCCGCTGTAAGCAATATCCACCTTGCCATGGGAATAGGTGTAGTCCGTGGCTAAACGGAGCGTATTTGGGATGATCTCGTAGCCGACCCCAAGGCCGATGGTGTTGGTCTTGTCGTCGGTAACAGCCATCCACTGGGAGTCTGCCGCGAACCTGTCGTCCCAGCCGCCGAGGTCGTTGCCGAGCCTGGTGGAGGGATTCAACTTGTTGTTCTCGTTGAACTCCATGCCGCGCTGGGTGGATTCGATGTTTTCATTGCTGCCGAAGGCGTTCAGGTTCAACCGTTCGGTCGCGGCATAGGAAACATCGAGGGCATAGCGGTTGATCTCGGTCTCCAACAGGCCGAGCTGGTCGCCCGCCGTAAAGAGATTCTCGTCCGCTACCCCGGTTCCCAGAATCGGTTGCACCGGAGTCACGTCGGAATCGTAGTCGTCCTTCTTGTACCGGTAGGAGGCGGTGAGGTCCAGCCCCTCCGTGGGCATGACGGTGGCGGCGAGATCGAACTGGTTCCGCTCCCGGTCGGAGACGTCAAATTTCCGCATGTCCGGGTGGTTGCTGAATGTTAAAGCCGGATTATCCAAGTTGGTATTGGTCGCTGCATCATACCAGTAGCTCTGCTGGGTTACCGTGCCATTATACGTCCCGCCGTCACGGTCGCCAAAGAGGTACTTGGCCCGCAGGGTCAGCCAGTCGGTGGGCCGGGTTTTCACCGAGCCCTTGACTTTATCCTCCTCGGTGTTGGCCTCGCGATATTCGCGGTCGATATCCTCCCGTTCGTAGCCCAGACCGAGGGTGGTCCGCAAGAAGGGCAGGTTATACGAGGTGTCCAGGCCGTAGTTTGTCTGGTCAAAGGCATAAGCCAGGTTGACCCGCTGGTTCTTGAAGGTGGTTTCGCCACTAGTGGCGTTAGCTTCTAAAATCGTGTCGCTGGTTACATACCACCAGTTGTTCTGGGAGGTTTTGTTGTCCAGATCGTAGTAACGGACAAAGGCCCGCAGGTTCAGACGCTCGATGGGGTTGATGCTGTAGTCGGCGTTGAACAAGGTGGTGTTGATCTCGGCATCGGCATTCAGCCGGGGCAGTTCGGCGGTGGAATCCCAGGCGGTTGTGCTGCCGAAATCGGTACTGCTGTAGGGTAAGATGGTCTCGTCCTGTTCCATCATCCCGTAGGCCACCATGGTGTTCAGGCGGCTGGCCATGGGCAGGTCGAAGCCGAAGGCCAGGGAGACGTTCTGGTAGCGGTTATCCGGGGCCAGAGCCCGTTGCCCGAAACTGGCGATACGGTGACGCGCATTCCAGATATCGTAGCCGCTGCCGTCGACATCCGCTACGTAGGGGTTCTGCCAGCGGAGGGTGTCGATCTCGTTTTCAAACCCCGAGAGCAGGTAGGTGAACAGGGCCTGGTAAGTGGGGCGGTTGTACTCGGCCTCGAACTTCACTTCCTGGGTCTTGTAGTCGATAGGCTCGACCAACTGGGCATTAAGGGTGCGCGGCGGCCGGTCCCCTATGGGACCGTAGGTGAGGTTGGAACCGTCCTTGCGCTCGTCCGACAGCGAGAGGCGGAACTTGAAATCCCGATGGGGGGTGAGGGAAAGGGTGGCCCCGGTCTTGTCCCGCTGGGTGCCCAAGTCGACTCCATGCAGGGTAGTGGCCAGCCAGGTGGCCGTGGCCGCATCGTTGTCCGTCAACATCCCCGCGGCAGCCTGTGCGGCTGTCGGGGCCAGGTTGGTGTTTGGGATGGGGGAAGCGCTCGGCAGGGTGAGGAGCCCGTTCCCCTGGTCGATATACGGTGTCCTGGCCTTGTTGCTCAGGTTGTGGGGGATCTCGTTGCGGTCGATGACGACATTCCATCTGCCATAGTTCCCGAAGCCGAAACGGATGGACTGATCGTCCCGGAGCAGATTTTCTCCCTTGAAATCCAGGAAGCGGCCATTATTGGGGTCCAGCAGATCAAACCAGAGATCAAAGAGCTGGAAGCCATCCTGGATATCCCGGTATTCGGTGAATTTGGAGGAGTCCGGATCCACATCTCTCTGCTGGACGCCGACCGTCACTTCCCCCGAGCTTACTATTTTTTCTTCCTCCTGGGCCTGGACAACCATGGGCGCCAGCAGGAGCAATGATGCTAATGCATAGACTTTCTTCATGATCATGCCTCCTTTAGCGGGTGAATTTGGCGCCGGATGGGTGATTGGATCCGTGCTGGGTGATGTGGCAGTTCACGCAGCCCTGGCCGTAGGGGTTGCTGGTTCGGTTGTAGCGCGGCAGGTTGATGTGGCCGCCGTAAGAATGACACTGCAGGCAGAGGAACGAGCCCTTGGCGTTGAGCAGGTCGGGGTTATTGGAGCCATGCACGTCGTGGCAGTTGGCGCAGTTCTCCCGTACTGCCGGATGCTCCCAGACAAAGGGGCCGCGTTTTTCCTGGTGGCAGCTGAAGCAGGTTTCGTTCGCCGTTGCCTCCTTGAGCATGCTCTTGCCGACCGAGCCATGGGGGTTGTGGCAACTTGAGCAGGCCATTTTGCCTTCCTTGACCGGATGGTGGGAGGCTTTGTTCATCTGGCCCCTGACCGTGCTGTGGCAGGAGTAGCAGACCGACGGCTCATCCGCCTTGGCCAGCAACCCCTTGTCACTCTGCTTTTTCATCAGGGTATGGCAGGAAATACAGCCGACTTCGCCGGTCTTGTGCTGGCTGTTCTGCCAGTGCATGCGGCTGCCGTCCTGGTGACATTGCAGGCAGACCGTAGAGTACTGTGCGGTGGAGAGTTTCAGGCTGGCGTCCGGTGCAGCCACATGCTCACTGCGCGGGCCGTGGCAGGCCTGGCAGTCGTGCGCCTGCAACTCTTCCGTGGGGCAGTTCTGGAATGTCCGGCCATGCACGGTTTTCTTGTACGCCTCTATCGAATCCGCATGACAGCCGACGCACGCCTCTTTGTCCGTGACATAGGCTGCCTTGGCAAAGGCCGGATTGAGCGCGGCCCAGTCCACTTCTCCCGCCTGGGCCGTGGCAAGCAGACTCACCCAGGCAATGCCCATGAGACATGCCCCCTTAAATGTTTTCTGCATAACTCCTCCTCCTTTCGCTTTTTTCATAACCTTCTCTCCCTCTCCACTTTTCCTCTGTTGATGGGCAGCAGAAGACACCCGCTGCCGCGAACAGCCCGTTACAAGGCAGCCTCGAACGGTAACCCTTCTGTCTGACAGAATTATCTCGTCCAAGCCCACCGAAGCCTTCCTGATAGGGTAGAGAGGAATGGTCGGGCGATCCAGATAAATGCGCTTTACGGATCCAGGGATTCTGTGAAGTTTTATTCACAGAAGGAGAAGAAAAGGTGACAGGCTGATAGCGTGGAACGGCCTGCTCAGTTGGCCAGTTTTTTCATCAGGAAACGGACGCACCCCAGGATCTGGGAGCCTTGGGAGGTTAGCAGATAGAGCTTGTTTTCGTCCTGGTGCAGAAAACCCGCCTCCTTGAGGATTTTCAGATGAAAATTCATCCTGGTGTGGTCATCCAGTTGCAGCTTCCGGCAGAGGTCCATGAAACGCAGGGCTCCTTCCTGTTCCACATGGGCAAGGATTTCTCGGCGGAGGGGATTGGCCAGGCAACTCAGGACGGTATTGAGATCCAGCGAAGTTCGGCAGCTTTCGAAGCGGGCCTCCTCCAGGACGCGGCCGACCGAGGCAAGCAGGCCATCGATGCGGAAAGGCTTGGTCACATAGTCCGAGGCCCCATGGCGCATGGCCGCCACCGCGTTTTCAACACTGGCAAAGGCGGTGATTATGATAACCGGCATCCGGGGCGCTTTGTCCCGGATACGGCCAAGCAGCTCCAGCCCGCTCAGGCCGGACATGACCATATCGAACAGGACCAGGTCAAAATTTTGACGGGCCAGATACTCCAGGGCTTCTTCGCCCCGACTGGCCCGGGTAACTGAAAATCCAGCCCCGCCCAGCACCTCGGCCACGCTTTCCCGCAGATCCTGGTCATCATCCACCACCATGACTTCAGGCATCGTGCTCTCCTCCCTTTACGGCATGGGGAAAGACCAGGAGTACGGTGGTGCCGACGCCGACCGTGCTGTTGAGCTCGATTCTCCCCCGGAATAATTCCATGATACTGTAACAGAGGGAAAGCCCCAGCCCCGTGCCCTGCCCCACTTCCTTGGTGGTATGGAAGGGCTCCATGGCCTGTTTGATATGCTCCGGGGCGATACCGACCCCCTGATCGCTGATTTCAACCAGTATTTCCAGCCCCTGGCAACGGGTACTGACGGTAATGAGTCCGCCCAGCGGCGACGCGTCCATGGCGTTCAGGAGCACATTGAGCAGCACCTCCTCAATCTTCACTGCCACCGCCATGACCGGCGGCAGGGGCAACAGCCTGGTCTCGATGCGGTAGTTCTGGCGTTTGCTGCCCAACAAGGTCAGGCTGCCGGAGACTATTTCGTTGAGATCGATGGGAACCAGGGTGTCTTCTTTCTGGCGTGAAAAATGGAGGAGCTCACCGGCGATGCGCGAGGCGCGGCCTATGTTCCGCTCGATGGCGGCAAATCGTTTTTCAAGGCCGGCCTCCGGCTTTGCCCCGTCCTGGAGGTCTTTTTTGAGCAGTTCGACATTCAGGGAGATATTGGTCAGCGGGTTGTTGATCTCGTGGGCAATGCCCGCCGCCAGTTTGCCGACCGCGGCAAGTTTCTCCGCCTGGGCCAGATGCAGGATCTGCTGCTCCAGAGTTTTTCTGGTTTCAATATTGAAAACGTTCATAGCCTTCACCAGAAAATAGGTGATCAGGGCGGCGGTCAGACTCCGAAAAATCTCCACCTGGATTGCCAGAAAAGGAATCATGGCATGGGAGGGGATCACCCCGGCCAGGAGGGCGTAGAGCGCAAAACCGATCCCGGCCCAGTGGAAATGCAAGGCCGCCGACCGACTTAAAATTTCGACCACTCGCCCATGCCTGATCAGGGCAAAGGCGGCAAGAATCCCGCCCAGATTGCCGATGGTCAGCCTGGCGAGGATATCCGCCTGTCTGATGGTCTGGAGATCCAGATTTTCCCAGGAGAGAAAAAGGTGCATCCCCGGAAAAACGAGGAGAAGAGGGATAAGAACCCGGAGCCATTGCCAGCGGATCTTGGGCTGGGAGCGCAGCAGGCAGATGGCAAAATGATTCAGGAAAAGAAAGGAAACAACCAGGGTCAGCAGTTTTAGGTAATGAATGGGGAGCAACAGGGAGGCATTGCCGTACCCCAGCAGCAGATAACATTCGAGCCATTCATGCAGGCCATGGCTGAAGCCAAAAATAGCCAGGGAAGGCAGGCTGTCGGCCAGCCGCAGCTTGCTTCCCGACATGTCCTTGACTGCGATGGCGAGCCCCAGGAAGATGAAGGTGAGTCCGTAAAAAAAATAGAGCGGAACTCCCGTGGGGCAATGGCTGGCTGGCATGATTTTCCCAGAGTTGTTACGAGTCCATCAAGATTTGGGCGGCCGGGCGTCCAGCAACTGCTGGTACGCCTCCAGGGTTGCGGCGGCGGTTTTTTCCCAGGACAGGGTCTGCGCCAGACGCTGCCCCTTTTCCTGCAATTGCGCCCGGCAGTCTCTATCCATGCCTTGCCGGATGGCGGCCACCAGTTCATCGAGGTCAGTGGGGTCTTGCAGGATGAGGGCCTCGTCCTGGCGGATATGTTCGGCCGTGCCACAGAAGGGGCTGCGGCTCATGATTGTAGCCAGGCCGCCGGCCATGGCCTCGACCGGCGACATGGGGCACGGGTCTGATATGGTGGGCAGGACAAAGAGGTCGGCCAGGGCATAGAGTGGGAAGACGTCTCGCACCAGGCCGGCAAAGGCCACCCGGTCAGCCAGGCCCAGATCCTGGGCCAGTTGCTTGAAGATCTGCATCTTGCCGCCGCCGCCGCCGGCCACCAGCAACCGCACCTTGGGAGCGTCCAACCGCGCCAGGGCGGCCAGCAGGTTGCCGAGGCCCTTGCGCTTGAATTCCGTGCCCACAAAGAGCAGGACAAAGTCGTCCGGCCCGAAATGATACTGCTGGCGCAGGGCCTGGCGGTCCGCCATGTCCACCACCGCGCGGATCTGCTCGTAGTCGGCTCCGGGTTGGGCCAGGGAGAAGAAGCTGCCTGGCAACGGGTAGTTATGTTGCACGTCCTCTTTGACCGAGGTCGAGACCGCGATGAGCCGGCGATCGGGCCGCAGGGTGAACTGGCCCTTCTCCAGTCCGAGATAGCCGAGGCTGCGCGGGCTGGTGATGACCGACAACCATATCAGCAGCCTGCTTAACCACGTCTTCTTGTCGGTGATAAAGCCGCGAAAGCAGGGGCAATGGATGGTCAACAGGTCAAATGCCGTGACCTTGTCGTGGGAATGGACGATATCAAAGGCGGGCCGGGCGCTGGCCAGGGCCCGGCGGGTGAAGAAGGAAAAGAGGAGTTGATTGACAAAACTGGGCTTGGCCAGTGGCTTTGGAATGCGGTGGAAGGCGATCACCTCGCTGACCGTAGCATCCCAGTTCTGGCAGAAGACATGCACCTCATGCTCTCGGGCCAGCCGGCGGGTCACTTCGCAGGCGTAGCGTTCGGCGCCGCCGGTGGTGACGAAATCGCGGATGAGTACCGCTATCTTGAGTCTTTTGTGATTAATCAGGTTGTTTAGACAGTTAGGCTGTAGTCTGTTAGGAACTGAGTCTGCTGCCAGGATGTCGTCCATAGGAAAACGGTTCTTTTTCAGATTGGCAACCATCATGACGAACCCGGAAAAAGTCGTGACACCGGTGCTCTTGGCAGTCCCCGTTTGACGGGGGGAAACCGCGGTGTCCAGTAGGGTGCGCCGTGCGCACCATGGGGCTTAATGGTGCGCACGGCGCACCCTACGACTGAGTCTGCTTTCAGTCTGAAGAACTAAAAATCTTCAGGTTATCCACCTGAGCAGTTACGGGCTGTTTTGCAAAGTTCTGTCCTGATCCAGTTCAGCTTTCCGAGCACTTGGTGGTCATGGCGTACATCCTGGAAAAATCGCCGACCTTGAGGAACAGTTCGGAGACAGCGGTGAGCAGCGCCAGGCGGTTGGCGCGGAGCGCCTTGTCCTCCACCATGACCATGACGTCATCGAAGAAGGTGTCGACCGGCTCCTTCATGGTGAGGATGACCGCCAGGGCGTGACCATAGTCGCGCTGGGCCAGGAATGGTTCGCATGCCGAAGTAGTTCTTATGAGTGCGGCGTTCAGGTTCTTTTCCGCCGCTTCCACTAGCAGGTTCACGTCCACGCTGGCGTTGTCGTGGTCCTTGATGATATTGCGCACCCGTTTGAAGGCGCCGGCCAGCATGGTGAAGGCGGGCTGGTCGCTGATGGCCATGAGCGCCGCAATCTTGCGCCGGCAGTCCACCACATCGTCGAAGGTAACCGAGGTGACCGCCTCCACCGCCTCCGCCGGCACACCTTGGGCAGTGAGATCGTTGGTGAAGCGACCGCGGATGAAATCAATCACCTGGCCGACCACCGTCTCGTGCTCGCCGGTGATTTTGGTGCCGTAGCCCGCAAGCGCGCGGCTGACGCAGGCGCGCAGGGAGAGGGGCCAGGCCCGGTCCTGGAGGATGGTCAGCAGGGCCACGGCCTGGCGCCGCAGGCCAAAGGGATCGGCCGAGCCGGTGGGCACCTTGTTGATGCCGAAGCAGCCGGCGATGGTGTCGAGCCGGTCGGCCAGGCCAACCAGGGCGCCGGCCGTGCCTTGGGGCAGTTCACCGCCAGCCCGCACCGGCAGGTAATGTTCGTGGATGGCCAGGGCCACCGCTGCGCTCTCGCCCTGGCGTCTGGCATACTCGCGGCCCATCACGCCCTGCAGGGCTGGGAATTCGCCCACCATGCTGGTGAGCAGATCGGCCTTGGCCAGCAAGGCGGCCCGCGTGGCATCGGCGCTGGCCTCCGGGGCCAGTTGTTCAGCCAGGAAGCCGGTGAGCGCCACCAGGCGGCTGGTCTTTTCCTTCAGGGTGCCGAGCTGGGCCTGGAAGACCACGCCGGCCAGATCGTCGACCCGGGCGGCCAGGGGCTTGGCCTGGTCGGCCCGGAAGAAGAAGAAGGCATCTTCCAGCCGGGCCCGCAAGACTCGCTGGTGGCCGGCCGTGGTGATTTTGGGATCCCTGACCCGGGTGTTGTTAACGGCCACGAAGTGAGGCATGAGCCCGCCCGTCTCGTCTACCACGGCGAAATATTTCTGGTGCTCGCGCATGGAGGTGATCAGTACCTCCCGCGGCAGTTCCAGAAATTTTGCCGCAAAGGTGCCGCATACCGCGTTGGGACTCTCCACCAGGTTGGTCACCGTGTCGAGCAGTTCATCGTCCTCCAGGATGGCGCCGCCGGTCGGGCCGGCGGCCCGGGTGATTTCCTGTCGCACCATGGCCCGGCGGTCCTCCACCTCGGCCAGTACGTCGGCCTGCTTAAGCCGCTCCAGGTAATCGCTAAAGTCTGTCACCTCCACCGCCTGTGGCGCATGGAAGCGGTGGCCGCGGGTGGTGGCGCCGCTCTTGATACGGCCGTCGATGGTCAGTTCCACCACCTGGCCGCCATACAGGGCCAGCAGCCACTGGATAGGGCGCACGAAGTGGAGTTTCCCCGCCCCCCAGCGCATGGTCTTCTTAAAGGGCAGTTCAAGGACCAGTTCCTTGAGAATGGCGGGGAGCAGGGCAGAGGTGGCTGCCCCCTTGTTCTCCTGCACCAGCATGACATAGTCGCCCTTGGGGGTGGAGACTACTTGCAGGTCTTCGACCCTGGCACCGCGGGATTGGGCAAAACCGATACCGGCCTTGGTTATGGCGCCGGCCGTATCAAAGGCCGCCTTTTTCGGCGGTCCCATGACCTCCTCCTTGCGGTCGGGTTGCCGGGCCGCCAGGCCGGTCACCGAGACCGCCAGACGCCGGGGGGTGGCGACGCCGCGCACCTCGGCAAAGGGCAGCCCTTGGGCCGTAAGCTTCTGGGTAAGGAGCCGTTGCAGGTTGTCCAGGGCGGGTTGGATGAAGCTGGCCGGGATCTCCTCGGTGCCGATTTCAAACAGAAGTTCGTGGGACATGGTTCTCCCTGGTGGGGCTACATGGGTTATTCAGGGTTCAGGCCATTCGAGGGAGGCAAAGGTCGTAAATCCCTCGGAAAAATTCTTTACCGTGACGGTGAACCAACTGATATTGTCGCCCAGTGATGCCAGTTTGTCACCAATGGCCTTGGTGGTCTGCTCCACCGACTGGGCACTCTCCGCCCCTGCTCCCGGGGCCGCGGGCCAGCGCAGGTCGTGGGCGGTGATCTCCTCCACCGCCTGGATGAGGTCCTCGATCCACATGAAGTGCCTGAATCTCAAGCAAATTTCGGCTACCCCCCAGCGGCCCAGGGATTTGGGCAGCACGTCACGGCCCTGGGTGGGCAGTGGCGGCCAGATGGGAACCCGCACCTCCAGGGTGAGGTCCTCCTCCTCATGCAGGGAGCCGTGCATCTTGCAGCGATACTCGTGAATGGCGGCGCTGGCCGTGCCGCCTTTTTTCCTCAGAAAGTAAGGGAAATCCAGTTCCATGTGGCTGGCGGCGGCCTGCAGCCGGATCTTCATCTCGGTCAGGATCTGCCGAAAGCTGGCCAGGTCGATGCGGCCGTGAAACCGGTTCAGGATTTCGATAAAGCGGCTCATGTGGGTGCCCTTGAAATGATGGGGCAGGTTCACGTACATGTTGACCGTGGCCACGGTGTGCTGCTGTTTTTTTTCTTTGTCCAGCAGGGTGATGGGGTAGGAGATGTTCTTGACGCCTACCTTCTGGATGTCGATGCGGCGGTGATCGCGCTGGCTCTGAATGTCTTTCATGGGACGCGTGGCGCCAGAACTGCTCGGTCAGGCTCAGGCGAGGTGCTTGGCCACCGCGGCCAGGAGTTCGTCGAGGTTGGCCGATTTGACGATGTATTCGTCGGAGGCCCAGGAGGCCAGATTCTGCTTGAACTCCTGGTAAGCGGAACTCAAGATCACCGGCAGTTGCGCGTTGATCTCCTTCAGGTGGCGCAGCACCTCCAGGCCGTTCATCCCCGGCATGTTGATATCGAGGATGACCAGATCAGGGGCGATCTCGTCAAAACGCGCCAGGGCCTCCTCGCCGGTCATGGCGGAGAAGACCTCGTAACCCGCGTCTTGCAATTCCTCACGGTAGAGCAGGTGGATGCTTTCTTCGTCGTCAACCAGCAGGATCTTTTTTTTCATGAATGCCCCTCTGCAGTCGTGTTGTTGGCGGGAGAGCGGAAAGGGTTCCGGTTCATTGGATTTCAACCTCACGCAGGAATTTGGCGGCGTCCTCTGGTGGAATGGGGTTGATATAAAAGCCCGAGCCCCATTCAAAGCCGGCAATGCTGGTAAGTTTGGGCATGATCTCAAAATGCCAGTGGAAATGTTCCAGGGGTTGGGATCTGAGCGGCGCGGTGTGCAGGACGAAGTTGTATGGCACGTGCGGGATGCAGGCGTTCAGCCGCCGCATGCTCTCGGAGAAGATCATGGCCAGGTCGTGGAAACTTTCCTCGCCCAGGGCGATGAACGACGAGGAGTGCCGCCGCGGCAGGATCCACATCTCGAAGGGGGAGCGCGGCGCAAAGGGCGCAATGGAGATGAAATGTTCGTTCTCGCAGACCATGCGCACCTGCTGCTTGAGCTCCTGGCGGATGACGTCGCAGAAGATGCAGCGTTCCTTGTAGCGGTAATAGGAGAGGCTGCCGTCCAGTTCCGAAACGATCATGCGGGGCAGGATGGGCAGGGCCACCAGTTGCGAGTGGGAGTGCTCCAGGGAGGCGCCCGCCGCGCGGCCATAGTTCTTGAAGACCATGACATAGCGGAACCGGGGGTCACGGCCCAGATCGATGATCCGATCCCGGAAGGCCCAGAATATCTGGCGGAGTTTGTCGGGCGACTGGGTGGCAAAGGCGTCGTCGTGGTTCGGCGATTCGACGATGACCTCGTGGGCGCCGATACCGTTCATCTTGTCGTAGATGCCGTCGCCTTCCTTGTCGAGGTCGCCTTCGATGGTCAGGGCCGGGTATTTATTTGGTACAACCCGCAGCGACCAGCCCGGGCTGTTGGCCGGGCCTGATTCACGGCCGTAGCAAAGAACCTCGGGCGGCGTGGTCTTCTCGTTGCCCGGACACAGGGGACAGAAACCACCCTTGACGGAGTTGGTTTCCACGATGAAATCGGTGGGCCGTTTGCCCCGTTCCGTGGCAATGATGATCCAGCGGCCGAGGATGGGGTCTCTGCGCAGTTCAGGCATAAGGATCTCGGTTAGCCCGCATGGGTCTTTTCATGGTTTTCCTGCCTGGTCTTGCATGCGATGCACAGGGTGGTGACCGGGCGGGCCTCCAGGCGCTGGGGCTTGATGTCGTCGCCGCATTCGTCACAGATGCCGTAGACGCCGTCGTCGATCCGTTCGATGGCCGCCTTGATCTTGGCGAGCAGCCGCCGTTCCCGGTCCCGGATGCGGAGTTCGAAAGAGCGATCCGATTCGGCCGCGGCCCGGTCGGTGGGGTCGGGGTAGTTGTCGGAATGATCGGTCATGTCGGAGAGCGTTTTTTCGGCCTCGTTCAGCAGGCTCTTGCTCATGTTTTCAAGCTTTTTTTTGAAATACTCAAGCTGTTCCTTGTCCATCTACGTCTTCTCCAGTGTCCTGTCGTGGGGTGAAACGCCGCCAGCCAGCCGGCAGCGGCCGTTGTTTCAGCCGGTTTTCTTTCTTGTAAAGCTGTCGCTCATGCCGCCGCTTTTGGCCAGGAGCTTAATTTTACTAAATACCATACCTTCGTTGGACTCGTAACAACTAATGAGATGGCTAAGTAAAAATTTCGATATACAGGTAAGCGAACGGAGTGAGACTCCGAGGAGCACCTCGCAAGGGGGTATAAATAGGGTATTTTTGCGAGTGCGGCTATCCATAAGGTATGCCGAACGAACAAAAATGCGCTACGACGCGGTAGATCGGAATTTTTACGGCACCATCATACCTTTGCCCAGGGCTTTGCACATGTCGTGGATGGTCTGGGCGTGCTGTCATGGGGCAGCGTGACGCAGCCAATTCCCCTCAGGAAGACATGTGAAAAATTTTTTTCAATAAACCCTCTTCCTGCTGCCCTTCTTTCTCTTCAATGGCGGCGAATTCCTGCAGCAGTTCCTTCTGGCGTTTGGTCAGGCGCCGAGGGGTGTGGATCTGGACCGCAATGATCATGTCACCCTTGCCGTGGCCGCGCAACGATGGCACGCCTTCGCCTCGTAGGGTGAATTGCTGGCCAGACTGGGTGGCCTTTGGGATCGTAAGGGTGGCGGTACCGTGGATGGTCGGTATCTCCAGTTGGTCGCCCAGCGCCGCCTGGGTGAAGGAAATGGGCAGGGCGCAGAGGATGTCGTCGTTTTCCCGCCTGAAAAATTCGTGGGGCTCCACGCTCAAAATGACGTAAAGATCGCCGGCCGGTCCGCCCTTGCGGCCGCCTTCCCCCTCGCTGCGCAGTCGCATGCGGGCGCCTGAGTCCACCCCGGCCGGAATTTTCAGGGACACCTTTTTCTTTTTGGCCACCAGACCCTCGCCATGGCAGTCAATGCAGGGATCCTTGATGATCTCGCCCGCGCCGCGACACTCGGGGCAGGCGGTGGTCATGCGGAAGAGTCCCTGGGAGCGGATCACCTGGCCTCGACCCCGGCAGGTGGGGCAGGTGGTTGGCGCATGGCCAGGCCGCATGCCGCTGCCTTCGCAGGTCTGGCACGTGTCGCGTTTGGTGATTTCAATATTTTTTTCCACGCCGTGGACCGCCTCCATGAAGGAAATGGAGAGGTCGTAGCGCAGGTCGGCGCCAGAGACGGGACCGCGGCGGCGGCCCTGGCCGGCACCGCCGGCAAAGCCGAACAGGTCGCCGAAGATATCGCCGAAGTTGGCAAAGATGTCCTCGAAGTTACCTGGCCCCGCATAGCCGCTGCTGCGCAGCCCATCCAGGCCGTAACGGTCATAGATCTTGCGTTTTTCCAGGTCACCCAGGACCTCGTAGGCCTCGGTGGCTTCCTTGAATTTTTCCTCGGCCTCCCGGTCACCCGGGTTGCGATCCGGGTGAAAGGCCATGGCCCGTTTGCGGTAGGCCTTCTTGATTTCATCGGCCGAGGCATCGGGCGACACGCCCAGTATGTCGTAGTATGCCGTGTTCATACGGGGCTTAGAGAGAATTTTTTTCGCCGGTCGCTTCGCTTGCGGTGGCCGGGGCTTCCGGGGCGGGCTGGGGCGCGGCGGGCAGGCGGTCGTAATCCGTGATCGTCTCGAAAGAGATATCGCCAGAGGCGATTTCCCGCAAGGTGCTGACTATTTCCTTATTCTTGCACGGGACCAGGAAGGGCTGGCCATCCCGATGCTGATGAACCCGCCGCACCGCCAGGTGAATGAGGGCGAAACGGTTCTCGTTACCGACCTTTGCGAGGCAGTCTTGAACTGTTATGCGTGCCATAAGTTGCGGGCGCTCCCTTTTTAAAAATTTTTGATGGGGCCGAAATGGCCTGCAGATGGCGCAGGCAGTGTGGTCACCGCGGAGCCTTCTGGAAAAATTGTCAACGCCAGGAGAGTGTTCAGTCGCAATTTGGGGCGCTCCCTGAGCAAAAATCTTAAACAATCTACTATATACTTTCTTCTCGGCTTGGCAATGGATTTTTTGCCGCGGTGTCGGGAGCAAGTAAACTGTCCGGGTTTGTAGCACATGATCTGTCCGGTATTATTCCGTACCAAGGAGGTGCGGAATGAGACGGACGGAATGGCTACAGGAGACCCGGATAATGCGATTCATGGAAGCATACGAAGGATGTCAGGAGAAAAAATTGACGCAGGCGGAGGCGGCGAGACTGCTTGGCATGTGTGATCGGACGTTTCGTCGTTATGTGACGCGCTACGAGGAGGACGGACTGGAGGGCTTGCTTGACAGGCGGCTGGTCCGGGAATCCAGTCGTAAGGCG
>MNYK01000013.1 GCA_001873115.1 Desulfobacterales bacterium CG2_30_60_27
TGTCAAAGGCCCACAGGCCCAGCATGACCTGGGCAAACTCGGGCATGACCAGGGCATCCTTGTAGTGCAGGCTGTTCAGTTCGGTGCGCAGATCGACGCTCCAGAGCAGTTTGTCGGTGACGACATGTTTCTCGGTGTCGCCGACCCGCGCATCCAGTTCGTCCAGCATGCCCTGCACGTCGGTCAGTTTTTTCTTAAGGTCCTGGACCTCCTGCTCAAGGGCCGGTTTGCTCTGCTCGGCCCGGGCCTTGGCGACCGGTCCGGTCAGCAACAAGGATGCCGCCATGCCGGCCAACATAAGAGTACCGTAACGTTTCAACATGTGCTTCCCCTCCTCCCAAATGGAATGAATCGGAACGGACCCGGCCCTCCCGGCGCGGATCCCCGTCTTCAATGCCCCCACAGGCACCATGTGTCATTTGTTTGCGGTAATTAGTGTTCATCCGAAAAGTCTCTTTCCAGATGAACGTGTTCAGCTTTCAGCAATCAGCGTTCAGCTTAACGTGCTTACTTAATTAAGTTTTTTAGCTGAACGCTGAGAGCTGATCGCTCACAGCATCCAGCAGGAAACATGGTTTCCGGATGGATACTAATTAATCGCAGGTCTGCGGCTTATCCGAGTCCAGGGCACGCTCGATCAGAAAGCGGTGAATATTCTGCAACTGGTCATTGTTAAGGGCAAAGGACGCCCAGTCCGCGTGTTTGGCCACCAGCTTTTTCTGATCCGCCTCGAAGAAACGGGTCCACTGCTTTTTGGTCTTGCCGCCCGGGTTGAGCTTGGCGGTCTTGGTGCCGTCGTGACAACCCCGGCATTTCATGACGTCGTCCTTGCCCTTGGCGCCGTCGCCCGCCTCCGGGTCAAAACCTTGGGCCGTGCCGGCCAGCAGCAGCAGGGCGGCGAAGATGGAAGCGAACTTAACAAATTTCATGGTTGATCCTCCTTGGTATGTTGGTTTTCAATGTTGGTGTGCTCGCTGCAAAAAAAATTCCAGCCAGTCGCAGGGTGCGCCGTGCGCACCATCAAGCTAACAGGCTAAACAACCTGCGGACTCCCTGTCAAAACAGCCGCACCAGCCGGTTCAGTTCCTCGGCGTATTCATTCAGCTTCTTGGCCCCCTCCTGGATGGAGCGCGACCGTTCGTTGGTGTCATTGGCCGCGTCGGAGACGTTGTGGATATCGGTGCTCACCTCGTTGGAGGCCTGCACCACCTGATTGACGTTGCCGCCGATATCGGTGGTCAGCGCCGACTGCTCCTCCATGGCCGCGGCGATACCGGACGAGTGGTCGCTCATCTTGCCGATGGTGGCGGTGATGGTGGCGATGGCCTTGGCCGAGGTCTTGCTGCCCTTCTGGATGGCCTCGATCTTCTCGGTGATTTCATCGGTGGCGGCGGCGGTGGCCTCGGCCAGGGTCTTGACCTCGGCGGCCACCACGGCAAAGCCGGCGCCCGCCTCGCCAGCCCTGGCCGCCTCGACATTGGCGTTAAGCGACAGCAGGTTAATCTTGAAGGCGATGGAGCGGATGGTGCCGCTCACCGTGCCGATCCCCTCGGAGAGTCGCTGCAATTCCGTGCCAAGGGCGGTGGTCTGCTTCGCCTCCTGCACCGCCGCGCCGGCCATTTCGGCCGAGGCCATGGACGAGTTGGAAATTTCCTGGATCGAGGCGTTCAACTCCTGGACCGCCGCAGCCACTGAATCAATGCTGGCGGCGGTTTTTTCCATGGCGCTGCTGGCGCTGCCGGCCATGGTCATGGTGGAACTCGAGTTTTCGGCCAAATACTCGCTCATGGTGTCGAACTCGTGGCCCGAGGTGGTGAGGGCATCGACCACCCGTTGCAAGGCCCGGATGGCCTGCCGGATCACGAAGAAGGCGTAAGCGCCGATCAGAATGGCCAGCACCAGGCCAAGGACAGAAAAGAGCAGGGTCTGGAGCCGGTTGCGGTCCGTGGTTTTTTTCATCTGCGCCAGGCTGCCCTGCATGACCGTGTCCTGCAGGTAGGTCTCCAGCGCGGCCGCGGCCTTTACGGTTTGCTCGTAGATGGTGTCGAGGTCGGCCAACTGCCCGTAAAATTTCTTCTGCGCCGCCTCATACTTTTCCTGGGCCAGGTTGCGGACCCCGGAGAAATAGAGGCCGAGCTGGTTCAGATCCTTATTGGCCGACACCAGGATCTTTTCGGCCCCCGTATAATCGCCCTCGCCGATCTTGGCGTCAATTTCCTTGGCATAGTTGTGCAGTTTCTGGTGCAGCGGGTCGATTTCCTCGAATATCTCAACGATGTCAGGATCCTGCGATGGGCTCTCGGTGTACCACAGGTAGAATGGGCACTCGTTATAGTCCATACCGCCGGTGAGCCGTTCCTTTTTTTCAATGGACTGGCCCAGGGAACGGACGAATTTGATGTGGCCGATCTCCCTCTCGGCCAGCACGTCGGGCAGGGGCCGCTGCCCCCCCTTGTATTCGGTGGTATAAATGAGCATGTGCTTGCGGGTGGGCACAAAGCCGGCCAGGGCCTCGTAGAAGGAGCTGCCCAGCTTGAGATAGGCGTTCACCAGTTCCTGCTCGGTGGCATCCTCGCTGCTGACGATGTCGCGGATCTCGGAGCTGGTCTTGGTGAACTTTTCTTGCAGCCGGGCCAACTGGGCCTCGACTTCCGCCATGTCGCCGCTGGCGGTTTCAATGACCTTGGGGAGTTGCCCCGCCTTGGCCAGGTTGATATTGCCCTCCTTGGCCATCCGCACCAGGTAATTGGTGGCCAGCACGGACTGGACGGCGGTCTCGCCGCTTTTTAGCGCCGTGCGCGCGGTGAGGCCCAGGATGCAGAAGAGAATGGCGATGAGAATAAAGGCGAGAATGAGTTTTTTCTGCAGGGTGAAGCGGAAGGTTGAAGCGAACTGCTTTAGTTTTGGCAACTGCTGGAGTTTTGGTATTGGCAGGCGTTTTATCATGACATACCCAAAAGTTTTTAGGCCCGGGCCGGCGTCGCGGTAAGCGCCGCGGGTCGGGCGGGGAAAATGTCAATTTGGCTGGCGGTGTGCCGATTTTGCCCGCCTTGCTACATCTGGTTTTCATTAATACCGCCGGGAGGCAATCCTTGCAACAAAAAAAGTATTAAGATCAATGGGTTTCACTGGTTGGAATGGCCGGTTGTTTAGGCAGGAGGCGTTGCCGGAGGCCGGGGTCCTGGATGAGGGGCAGAATGATGGTGGCGCTCTTCTCCACCCCCGGGAAGAAAAAGGAATGCTGAAGAAAGGCCGGGGTGGAAGAAAGAACCGCGGTGACGGCGATAAAGAGGAGGATCACCAACAGACAGGCCTTGCCCAGACCGAAGAGGGCGCCCAGGCACCGGTCGAACCAGGAGAGAAAGGCGATCTGGACCACCCGTTTCAGGCCCAGCCCGAGGAGCATGGTGGCGATGTAGGTGGCCGCGAAGAGCAGGACGTAGGTGACCAGGAAGGCAAACCGCGGGGTGTGGATAAAGGGCAGCACAAAGCGGGAGAAGGGTTCGAAATAACGGCCGGCGGCGAGAAAACCCAGCACCAGGCCAGCCAGGAAGGCGATCTGCCGCACGAAACCGACCCAGGCCCCCCGGATGACAAGGAGCAGGGCCAGCAGGATGAGCGCCACGTCCAGCATTGTGATCATAATGAAATAACCTCAGAGGCTTAAAAGAAGCCATTGCGCAACACTGGCAGTTTGTCGTAATAAAAGCATATTTTGGTGAAAGGTGAAAGGTGAAAGCACGGGGTTGCAGATGGTGCCCCATAAGTCCCATCGGTCCTATATGTCCCATATTCCTTTAAGCCAAGATCATTTCAGCGACCTGGAGTCGGCCGCCTGGCTAAAACGCCTTGGCGTGGCGCGGGCCATGGCCGTGGCGCGCCAGGCGCTGGCCACAACCGGGTCAGCCGCTGGGCTTGCGGACTGGTTGAGCCCGCCGGAACTGATGCGCTTGCAGGAATTGACCTTTGCCAAGCGGCGCCAGGAATGGCTGGGCGGCAGGCTGGCGGCCAAGCACGCCGCCTGCCGGGTGCTGGCTCTGGCCGGCGCGGGGCCCGGGCCCGCCTGGTCCAACCTGGCCGTGACCAACCGACCGTCTGGCCGCCCCGCGCTTAACCTGTTCCCGGCCGGGCCGCCCCGCCTTCTGCCCGATATCTCCATTTCCCACAGCCATGGCTGGGCCGTGGCCATGGCGGTCATGGGGGCGACCTGCGGCATCGATCTCCAACTGGTATCAACGAAAACCGTGGCGGTCCGGGACCGGTTTTGCATGGTCCGGGAACAGGATAAGATCTGTCGGCTCACCGGCGCGCCGGCCCCGCCCGAGCTGGGGCTTACCCTGCTGTGGGCGGCCAAGGAGGCGGTGCGCAAGGCCGCGGTCCAGGAGAGGTTGCCCGGCTTTCTGGAGATGGAGCTGGTAGAGGCCCGCTGCCCGGCCGCCGGGCAATGGGTGCTGGTCTTTGCCGTCGGGGCGGCAAGGGCTATGTGCGCCGTGGCCGCCACCTTCTGGGGGGATTTTGCCCTGGCCTTTACCGTGGTTGACGAACAAGGGACAAAGTGGCATAGGGGCAGAGTAACAAAGCATATCGAGCAGTATTTTCTTTAAAAACTTTACCCCTTTGTCCCTCTGCCGCTTTGCCCCTTCTTCAAGAACAAGGAGCCCAACATGAGCGTGCAAGAACTGGCCGCCTCCCCCCTGTTCGCGGGGCTGGACCCGGCCTATCTGGAAAAACTGGCCAGGATCGCCCTGCTCAAAAAATTTGAGCGGGGGCAGACCGTCTTTGCCGAAGGCGATCCGGGTAACGGCTTTTATCTGGTGCAGTCCGGCCGTTTCAAGATTTTCAAGCTCTCCTTTGACGGCAAGGAGCAGATCCTGCACCTGCTCGGGGCCGGCGAACCCTTCGGCGAGGTGGCGGTCTTTACCGGCCGGAGCTTCCCGGCCGCGGCCGAGGCCATGGAAAAGGGCCGGGCGTTTTTCTTTGCCAGGGATGACTTTGTCAGGCTAATCGCCACCGAGCCCTCCCTGGCCATGAATATGCTGGCCGTGCTTTCCATGCGCCTCAAGAAATTCGCCCAGATGATCGAATCCCTGTCTCTCAAGGAGGTGCCCGGTCGCCTGGCCACCCACCTGCTGTTGCTCTCCGACCAGCAGGACGGGGCCGCCCGGTTGCGGCTCAGCATTACCAAGGCCCAGTTGGCCAGCCTGCTCGGCACCATTCCGGAGACCCTGTCCCGCATCCTGGCCAAAATGAGCCGGGAGGGCTTCATCGCCCTGGACGGGCCGATGATCACCATAGCGAACCGCGAGGGCTTGGCAGAGTTGGCCATGGGGGCGATCAGAATTTGAGTCGCTAGCTGCTAGCCGCTAGCCGCTCGCATTAGAGCTCCAGCACAAACTCGTGCCGCAAACCAGCCTTGGCAAAATGCAGCAAGGCATTTTTCAGCACATTCAGGTCAGGCGCCTGGAAGGTGATTTCCCAGTCGTTAAGGTGAGAGGGTCGGCTGGTGAGCGAGACGATCTCCCGCACCTGGAGGTCGTTTGGGGCCACGGCCAGCATCATCATCAAGCGGTTGCGGCTGGCCTCGGTCACGAACAGCGACTGGGGCTTGGGCAGGGGGGTCTTTTTCAGCAGCCACCTGAGTTCAACCACGTCTTCGCGCTGTACCCCCAAGGATTTGAAGGTGGTACATTCCCGGCGGTGCACGGAAAGCCCGCGCTCGCTCAACAGGCCGAAGAGACCCTTTTCCGTGGGCAACGGGTTGCAGCAGCGCGAAAACTTCATGCTGGCCGGGTCCAGGCTGGAGAACAGCAGACGATTCAGGGCGCCGGTTGGCGGCTGCAGAGTGGGCCGGCCGGCATAGAGACTGTTCTTGATCTCCTGGATGAGTTCCCGCAGCCGCAGGCGATCCTCGCCGATGTCCATGAACAGTTCGTCAAGGTCCTCCACCTGAAAATGGTGGAGCAGGGCGGCCATCTCCGCTTTTTCCAGCACGTCCTTGGGGATACCGTAGCGTTTCAGTTCCTGCAGCACCAAAGAGCGGCCGATGTCGCGGGCCAGGGCCTCGCGTCGCAGTCTGAACATGCGGGCCAGGCCGGAGCGGGCCTTGGGGGTCTGGCAAAGATGCTGAATGGCTGGCGAGAACTCCACCGGGCCCCGTTGCAGGAGGATCTCCACCTGGTCGCCGTCCCGCAGGACCTGGTCGGGCTCCACCTTTTCCTTGTTGACCCGGCCGGCTATGCACCGACGCCCCACGTCGGTGTGGATCTTGAAGGCAAAGTCCAAAACAATGGACTGCGCGGGCAGGCAGAAGAGGTCGCCCTTGGGCGTGTAGGTATATATCTCCCTCTTGCCGCTGGCGGCGATCATCTCGCGGTAGGAGAGGCCCTCGTCGGCCCCGAGGATGTCGAACATCTCCTGGAGGTTATGTTCCAGGTTGGCGCCGGCCTTCTTCTTTGACGACCAGTCGGCCAGCATGCCGAGGCGCCCGGCCCGCCGCATATCCCGGGAGCGGATCTTGAACAGGTAGTTCTGGCCCCGGATATTGGCCCGGGCGTGCAGGCTCTGGTAACCGGTGGTCTTCGGGTTGGAGATGAAATCCCGGATGGTCCGGGGAATGGGCGGATAGTGATGATTGATGATGCCCAGGGCCTGGTAGCAGGCCTGGGCCGTGTTCACGGTGATGATGACGTTGATGGGGCTCTTGATTTCCCGGTCCAAGAGGCCGGTGGCCGGATCGTAATAGGCCCACAGACCCTTGCAGGAAGCCTCGACCGTGGCGGTGATCCAGGCCTTGTCCAGGGCCTGCTGCAGGGTGTTTCTGATCTCCGCCAGCTCCTCGCTGGCCGCGATCTGCTGGATGGAGATCAGTACCCTGTGGCTCTGGCGCGGGAATTTGAACATGAGGGCGAGATCGTACAACTCCCTTTTTATGCCATACAGCCCCATGACCTTGGCCAGGGGCGCGTACACGTCCAGGGTTTCGTCGGCGATTTTTTGGCGCTTGTGCTTGGGCATGGAGTCCAAGGTGCGCAGGTTGTGGAGACGATCGGCCAGCTTGATGAGCATGACCTCCACGTGGGCGGCGGCGCCGGAGAAGAGTTTCCGGTGCACGGTCTTGTGGAAGTCCTGAGGGGTACCCTCGAAATTACTGATCTTGGTGCAGCCCTCGACGAACTCCGCCACCCGGCGGCCGAAAATCTCGGCGATGACCTCGGGGGTCACGTCGAAGACGTCCTCCACCGTGTCGTGCAGCACGGCGGCGGCCAGGGTCTCGGGATCGCGGACCCCGAGATCCTTCACCAGAATGAGGGCCACCTCGCAGGGGTGGCTTATATAAGCCTCGCCGGATTTGCGTTTTTGATCCTGGTGAGCGGCCACCGCAAAGGAGAGGGCCTGCCAGAAAAGCTTGGCCTCGCCTTCCTGGGGTCCGAGATACTGCGCCAGCAGCTCGCAGAAGCCGGCGATATCAAATTTTTTTGGTTGCGCCATCGCTGTTTTTGCCTCATGCTGACCGGGTGGGCCGCTGGCCCCCTGTTGCTTTTTGGTACTATATGCGGTTTTGTTTAGAAAAACCACCGGCGAGTCTGGACTTTTTGGCCGGATAGCCGGAAATGCACGCGGAGAAGCGGATGGCACCCAGGACAAATCAACCTAAAAGAAAGGCGCACCGCCCTCCCGGCGGCGTGCGGCGGCGGCCGGGAGGGCGCCCTGGCCCGCGGCCGGCCGCGGCCCCGACCCTGCCCGGCCTGGACGAGGACATCCTCCTCCGGCTGCTGGGCGACCAGCCTGCCCCCCTCTCCCAGGCGGAGATCGTCAAACACCTCGCTCTCCCCCCTCGTTACCAGAAAATGCTCGCTACCCTGCTGACCAGCCTCTGTCGGCAGGGACTGCTGACCCGCACCCCCGGCGCCCATTACCGGCTGGCGCCGGGCGGTGGCCTGGTTACCGGCACCCTGTCCGTCCATCCCAAGGGCTTCGGGTTCGTAACCCCCATGGACGCGCCGCCGGGCCAGAAGATTGGCAAGGATTTCTTTGTCTCGCCCCGCGACCTGGCCTCGGCCATGCACAACGACCGGGTGCTGGTGCGCCTCACCCAGGGCGGCCGCGGCGACCGGCGGGAGGCCAGGGTGGTGGCCGTGCTGGCGCGGGCCGCCGCCCTACTGGTGGGCATCTACACCGCCACCTCGCGGACTTACGGCATGGTCACCCCGGAGGACGATCGCTACCCCTTCACGATCCGGGTGGCCCGGGCCGAGGCGCAAGACGGCGAGGCGGTGGTGGTGGCGATCAGCGATTTTTCAACGGGCGGCAGGGAACTGCCTGGCCACATCGTCGAGGTGCTGGGCGACCCGGCCGATCTCCTGGTGCAGACCGAGATGACCATCCGCTCCATGGGGCTGCCGCACCGGTTCAGCGCCGAGGTGGCGGCGGAGGTGGCCGGTCTCGATCCTGCCATTACCCTGGAGCCGGGCCGTGTTGACCTGCGCGCCGTGCCCCATGTCACCATTGACGGCGAAACGGCTCGTGACTTTGACGACGCCGTGGCGATTGAGGAAAAGAAGGGCGGCTGGCGCCTCTACGTCTCCATTGCCGATGTCGGCCACTACGTGCGGCCGGGCACGGCCCTCGACCAGGAGGCCTACCAGCGGGGAACCAGCGTCTACTTTCCAAACAAGGTCGTGCCCATGCTGCCCGAGCGGCTGTCCAACGACCTGTGCAGCCTGGTGCCGGGCCAGGACCGCCTGGCCTTCACCGCCATCATCGACTTCGACCGCAAGGGCGTGCGCCAGGACATGCGCTTCACCAAGAGCGTCATCAACAGCCGCCACCGTCTCACCTACACCAAGGTCAAGGCCATGGTGGCGGACCGGGACGCGACCTTGCTGGCGACTTACGCCGATGTCGCTTCTGACCTCACGCGCATGGCCGCCCTGGCCGGCCAATTGGAGAAGCGCCGCCTCGCCCGTGGCAGCATCGGTTTCGAGATCCCCGAGGCCGCCATCGTCATCGACGACCAGGGCCATATCGCGGCGGTGCGGCGCCTGGAGCGCAACCTGGCCCACAAGCTCATCGAGGAGTTCATGCTGGCCGCCAACGAGGCGGTGGCCGAGGCCCTGGCAACCCGCCAGACTCCTACCCTCTACCGCATCCACGAGGAACCGGACGCCCTCAAGGTGGAGGAGTTCGCCACCTTTACCGCCTCCCTGGGCCTGCGTCTGCCCAAGGGCGAGCATGACCCGGCCTGGTTTGGCAAGGTGCTGGCCATGGTGGCCGGCACGCCGCGCGAATACCTGATCAGCAACCTCTTGCTGCGCGCCATGCAGCGGGCCCGTTACTCCCCGGACAATGCCGGCCACTTCGGCCTGGCCGCTGAGTACTACACCCATTTCACCTCGCCCATTCGCCGCTATCCCGACCTGGTGGTGCACCGGGTCCTGGCCCGGCAGTTGGCCCCGGCCGGCAAGGGGGGCCGGGGCAGACAACCGGCACTGGATCTGGCCGCGGCCGGCCTCTTCCTGTCGGACCGGGAGCGCAAGGCCATGGAGGCCGAACGCGAGGTGGTGGACAAGCTGAAGTCGCGCTTCATGGCCGAGCACCTCGGCGAGGCCTTCGAGGGCATCATCTCCGGCGTGGCCGGCTTCGGACTATTCGTGGAACTGCTCGACACCTTCATCAGCGGCGCCGTGGCCATGACCGACCTCACCGACGACTATTACCAGTTGGACGAGAAGCATCACCGCCTGATCGGCCAGCGCGGCAACCGGGTCTTTCAGCTTGGCGACCTGGTGCGGGTGAAGGTGGCCAGCGTTGATCTCCGGCGCCGGCGCATCAACTTCGTGCCGGTCTGAGCCCCATGCCGGCCGCGATCCAGGAGACCATGCAGGCGCTGCTCGGCCGGGTGGCCATTGTCCTGGTGGCGCCCAAGTACCCGGAGAACGTCGGCGCCGCCGCCCGGGTGGCCATGAACATGGGGATCTCCCGCCTCATCGTGGTGAGCGACGCGCTGCCGGATCCGGCCCGCATGGCGAAGATGGCCACCCACAACGCCGCCCATCTCATCGACGCCCTGGAGCATCACGCCTGCCTGGCCGCGGCCCTGGCCCCCTTTGCCTGCGTGGTGGGCACCACCGCCCGCCAGGGCCGGCAGCGTCGCGCCGTGGTGGAGCCTGCCGCGATGGTGGCCGCCGTGCTGCCGATGCTGGCCCACAACCAGGTGGCCCTGGTCTTCGGCCCCGAGGACCGGGGCCTGACCAACCAGGATCTCAACCTCTGCACCCTGTTCACCACCATCCCCACCCTGGACTTCGCCTCCTTGAATCTGGCCCAGGCCGTGGCCATCATCACCTACGAACTGGCCAGCGGTCTGCGTCGTCAGCTTACCGGGCCGGAGGCCGGCGTTTGGGCGCCGCGCCAGGCCAGCAGCCGGGAGCTGGAAGAGATGTACGCCCATGTTGGCGAGATGCTCTGCACGGTCGGTTTTCTCAGGGAGCAGGACCAGGACGACGGCTACTGGATGCGGGCCGTGCGCCAGTTTCTGGGCCGCATCGGCCTGCGCTCCCGCGAGGTCCGTAACATCCGCGGCTTCTGCCGCCGGTTTCTCTGGTATGACCGCTTGCAGCGGGATGAGGGGCAAAGTGGCAGAGTGGCAGAGGGGCAAAGTGGCAGAGTGGCAAAGTGACAGAGGGAAAGAGTAAACAAAGCATGTTGAGTCGAAATGCCTTTTTAAACCCTTTGCCACTCCGCCACTTTCTCCCTCTGCCGATAAATGATGGTGGACAAATGGCTGCAATATGCAATAAACTTTTGCAATAGGAATGTTCTGACGCGCTGGACGACAACTCCCCCAATCAGGATCCAGGGGGCGCCTCCCATGGGAGAGTGAGCCGGATGATTGCACAGAACTTGCCACAAGTTTGCCATCTTCCAGACGGCGGTCAACCCGGGCCGCCTTTCCAAATCATCACCCCGCCCACCGCCGCCCGTGCCCCGCGGCCATGGCGCCTCAACCTGCAAGTCCTGCTGGCCGTGGTCGTCCTGCTTTGCCTGGTCGCCGCGGGCTGCGCCCCGACCCCTGCCAAGCCCCTGCCGGTTCTGCGCATTGGTCATGCACCCCACGACCACCATGCGCCGCTGTACATCGCCGCCCTGAACCCGGAGTATTTCAAGGAGCATGGGGGAATTTACCTGGCCGAGGTGCAGGCCAGGAAGGAATATCGGCTGATGCAGGGTGACCGCCCCCTGGCCCGGGTCCTGATCGAGGCGAGCACCGGCGGCGAGGAATTGATCCGCAAACTGGCCGAAGGGCAGTTCGATCTGGCTTTAGGCGGCTTTCCAGCCATGCTGAACTTCATCGACCAAGGCCGGCCGTTGCGGGTTCTGGCCCCGGTCATGTCCGAAGGGGCCGGCCTGGTTGTGAGAAAAGGGCTGCCCATCGCCGATTGGGCCGACTTCGCGGGATACGTGCAGCAAAAAAATCAGCCGCCGTTACGGATCGGGTATCCCATCGCCGTCTCGGTGCAGGGCCTGATCTTCGCAAAGGCCCTGACCGAGGCCGGGATCATTTTCAGCGAAAAGTTGGACGATGCCAGGGCCAGGGTCGTGCTGGTCAATCTCTTTGGCACCAAAAATCTCCTGCCCGCCCTGGAGTCCGGCCTGATCGACGGCTTTGTGGCCATGCAGCCCTTCCTGGCCATGGCCGAGGCCAAGGGGGCGGGCCAGGTGGTCGCCAGTCTTGCCGACCTGCCCCCCAAGGGCCGCTGGCAGGGCTACCCCTGCTGTGCCCTGGCGGGCAACAACGCTTATGTGCACGCCCAACTGGAGGTGGCGACGGCCATGGTGAGCCTGTTGTCGCGGGCCAGTCGTTTCCTGGCCACCCAGCCGGAGAAGAGCGCCGAGCAGGTCGGTCAATGGCTCGGGGTGCCGGCGGCGGTGGAGGCGCGCTCCCTGCCCACCATCCATTTTCTGGACCAGTTTGATGCCTCCTGGAAGCGGGGCGCCGAATTCTGGGTCGCCTCCCTGGTGGCGGACGGCACCTTGCACGGCCGGGTAAAAGAGGCGTATCTGGCGGGCAAGCTGCCAGGGACCGTCTATGATCTGGAAATCCTTGAGCGGGCCAGGAGAAACCAGTAGCCATGCGTCTGTCCATTTTCCAGAAGGTCTTTGCCGTATTCTTTTCCCTCTGCTGCCTCACCTTGCTGCTGGTGGTGGTGGTGGTGTTCGGGGTTCGGGAACTGCGGGATGTGAGTAACGAGGCAGGGGTGGTCAAGGATTTCAGTTTTCAGGTGCAAAAGCTGGAGACCTTCCAACTCGGTCTGTCCGGGGCGCGGGAGCCAGGCGACTTCGAGGCGGAGTTTGGCAAGGCCGTGCAGTTGGTGGCGGCCATGCGAGGGTTTCCAAACACGCTGGGCCAGGAACTGCGGACCCGCCTGCAGTCGGTGGAGGAATTTCTGGGCTATTACCGGCAGGCCTATCATGAGCTGACGGCAAAGTATGAGTTTGACAAAAGGGCGCACCTGGCCGCGACGATTCTTGACAAGGAAGTGTTGCAGAAAATACACCAGTTGCCGGACGAGAAGCGCTATGACCTGGACGATCTTTTCCTGCACATGCAGTACGAACATGACGGGGCCTATCATGAGCGGAATCCGGCCAGGATTGCCAACCTGCGGGCCCTGAAGGAAAAAGTTGGCCGGCTTACCCGGGATGCCGTGCTGCTTGAGAACGCCGCCAAACTGCTGCTGGATGCCGAGGCAGTTTATTTGAATTTTCTGGGGATCGTTGACCGGGAAAAATTTCTCCAGGCCACGGCAACCCATTTTTCCCGGTTCGCGGCCGACACCATCCGGGTCGTCGCCGAGAGCCGTCTGCGCAAACAGGCGCTGCTGCTGCGGGTGGTGGCCGGGTTTGCGTGCGCCGCCGTGCTGCTCACCTTTTTCCTGTGGTTTATTACCGCAAGCTATTTCAAAAAATTTCTCCGCCACCAGCAGCAGGCCATCACCGCCATCAAGGCCAGCCGTTATGACTACGAGGCGCCAATGGTCCCCGATGACGAGATCGGCGATCTGACCCTGTTTATGAAGGATATGGCCGCCAGCCTGCAACAGAGCCTGCAACAGCAGCGGGACTCGGCCACGCGTTACCAGCAGCTCATTGAAAGCATCTTCGACTGGGTGTGGGAGGTGGACGCTGAAGGCGTTTACACCTATGCCAGCCCCCGGGTCCTGGACTTCCTGGGCTACACGCCGGCCGAGGTGGTCGGCCGCACCCCCTTTAATTTCATGGAGCAGGCCGAGGCAACGAGGATGTCGGCGCTGTTCGCGGCCAGCGCGGCCGGCCGCCAGCCCTTGGTGGCGCTGGTCAATCGCCATGTTCACAAAGACGGCCGGCCGGTCATCGTGGAAACCAGCGCCACGCCGATTCTGGACCGGGACGGGCATCTGTCCGGCTATCGCGGCGTTGCCCGTAATATCACGGAACGCATCCAGGCACAGGAGAAGGCCCGCCTGGCCGGGGAGGAATGGGCGCAGACCTTTGACGCCATCGCCGATATCGTCACCATCCAGAATGGTGACCTGCGGATCCATCGTGCCAACCGGGCCGCCTGCGAGGTTTTAAAAAAGACCCAGGACGAAATAATCGGCATGCACTGCTATGAACTCTTCCGTGGCGCGACCGAGGTCTGCGCCGGCTGCCCGGCGGAGCAGGCCGTGCAGGGCTTGCAGGCTGCCAGCCACGAGATGTACCACCCGGCCCTGGACAAGTCCTTTCTGGTATCCATGGCCCCGATTCGCGATGCCCAGGGGCGGGTCGTCTCCATTGCCCACTTTGCCAAGGATATTACCCAGCAGAAGAAACTCGAGGGCCAATTCTTGCAGGCCCAGAAGATGGAGGCCATCGGCCGGCTGTCCGGCGGCGTGGCCCACGATTTCAACAACCTGCTGACCACGATTATCGGCTACAGCGAACTGTTGCTCATGGACATGCAGGAGGACGAACGCCGCCGGGGCGAGATCGAGGCCATTTATGAGGCCGGGCAGCGGGCCGCCGGGCTGACCCGTCAGCTCCTGGCCTTCAGCCGCAAACAGGTGATGGAGATGCGGCCGGTCGATCTCAACGATATCGTCACCAACCTCACCAAGATGCTCTCCCGCATGATCGGCGAGGATGTCGAACTGCAGGTCACCCTCTGCCCGGGCGCGACCACGGTGCTGGCCGACATCGCCCAGGTGGAGCAGATCCTTATGAACCTGGCGGTGAACGCCAAGGACGCCATGCCGAACGGCGGCCGCCTAAGCATTGGCACGAAGACGGTGGAGCTTGGCGCAGAGAGCGTGGACCTGGATGTGGAACTTGCGCCCGGGTCCTATGTACTGCTGACGGTGGCCGATAGCGGCGAGGGCATGCCGGCCGAGGTGCTAACGCATATCTTTGAACCGTTTTTCACCACCAAGGAAAAGGGCAAAGGCACCGGCTTGGGCCTGGCCACGGTGTACGGCATTGTAAAGCAGCATCAGGGCCATATCCTGGGGGCCAGCGAGCCGGGCCAGGGCGCGACCTTCAAGATCTATTTCCCCAGGGTGGCCGAGGTTGTGGAGCATGTGGAGGCGGTGCAGGCCGAGGAACTGCCCCGGGGCTCCCAGACCGTCCTGGTGGTGGACGACGAGCCGGGTATCCTCAAGATGGTGGCCCGTATCCTGGAACGCCAGGGCTACCAGGTCTTGAGCGCCGCCAGTGGCGCCGAGGCCCTGGCCGCAAGCCAGGCCTTTGCCGGCGGGATTGATTTATTGCTCACCGATGTGGTGATGCCGGGCATGGACGGCCAGAAGCTGGCCCGAGTGCTGAAAGTCGAGCGGCCGGAGATCCGGGTGTGTTTTATGTCCGGCTATACCGACCGGACGATTGTCGAGCAGGGCATCCTGGCGAGCGGCATGCATTTCATCCACAAGCCGCTGACCCCCAGCGGCCTGGCGGTTAAACTGCGCAAAATTCTGGACAACTGACCGCCCACGGCCCCGGCGCTGCCCAAGCGAGCCCCGTTTGCTCCGTTGCCCTTATTCCACCAGCAGACCCACCGGTTCGTCGCGGACCTCGCCAATGGCGGCCGCCGCCGGGGCGCCGGCCGCGTTCAGGGCGGCAATCAGGTCACCGGCCTGAGCCGTCGGCACGGCAAGCAGGAGCCCGCCCGAAGTCTGCGGGTCGTAAAGCAGTTCCTCCTCCGCTTTGGTCAAGCGGGCCGTAATGCGCAGCTTATGGCGGGCCACCATGGCGCGGTTCGCCTTGTTGCTGCCGGTGGTCTCGCCCTTCCTGTACATAGCCAGGGCGCCGGGATAAAAAGGCAGATTGCGGTAGCGGATGGCTACCCGGGCGTTGCTGCCAAGGGCGACCTCCAGCAGGTGGCCCAAAATGCCGAAGCCGGTGATGTCGGTGCAGGCGTGCAGCTCGAAGCGCAGGGCGGCCTGCATGGCGGCGCCGTTCAAGGCCACCAGGGAAGGCAGGATTTCCCGCTCCAGTTCCTGATACGGAAATTTTCCGGACCTGGTGGCGTTGAACAGCACCCCGGAGCCCAGCGGTTTGGTGAGGATCAGGGTGTCGCCCGGCCGGGCGCCGGCATTGGTGATGATCCGGTCGGGGTGGACGACGCCGCTCACGCAGAGGCCGTATTTGGGCTCCTCGTCATCCACGGTGTGGCCGCCCGCCAGGCAGGCGCCGGCCTCCACCACCTTGTCGTGGCCGCCGCGCAGGATGTCCTTCAACAGCCCCATGTCCAAAAGCTTGGACGGAAACATCACGACATTCAGCGCGGTGACCGGCCGGCCGCCCATGGCGTAGACGTCGGAGATGGCGTTGGCCGCGGAGATCTGGCCGAACCAGTAGGGGTCATCCACCGGCGGGGTGATAAAGTCCACCGTGCTGATCATGGCGATCTCGGGCGAGAGTCGATAGACCGCCGCATCGTCGGCGGTTGCAAAGCCGACCAGCAGGTTGGGGTCGTTGGGGTTGGGCAGCCCGGCTAGTGCGTCCGACAGAGCCGTCGGACCAATTTTGGCCGCTCAGCCGCAGGTGCGGGCCAGACCGGTGAGGGTCTTCTTTCTAAAGAATGCCATGGAGGGTCTCCTGATTCATGCCTGCCGCAAGCCGCCTGCCCTCGGCGACCTGCTCGGTAACCGCACTAAATTCTGGAGAGCTGCCCTGCCCGTCCCGGCCGCGTTCAGAACCACCTTTTTTTGGTTTGCGCCGGCGGCGGCAGGCCGAGGTGACGGCAAAGCGCGCACTCCACCTGGTAGTCGTCAACATCCTGCCCTTCCGTGACGATCTCCTCGCCCACCATAATAGCCGGCGCCACCGGCAGATTCAAGGCAAAATATTCGTCGGTCAGATAGTCCGCCTGGGGCTTGGCGATCACCTCGCAGTCCACCTGATATTTTGCGCCCAACCTGGGCAGCATTTTTTGAAAATGCCTTCAGGGTTTGCCGTTCGGTTCGTTCAGGAAAAAACGTAGTTTCAGCATGGGTTCACCTACGAATAAATTAATCTCACTCTGATCCCTGGAACCACCCGCCAGATGGCCGACAGCGGGCTTCAAGGATAAGCGCCCCGCCGGCCCTCATGGCGGAAAATCAGCTATCGCATGATGCGTCCGACAGTTTGGTCAACTGAACGGCGATATTGTTCCCTTCTTCAACCTGGTAACGTACCTCAACCGGTGTACGTTTGCTGAGTTCGGCGATGGCCTTCAAGTCTGCGAGCTTGGTTGCCGGCGTTACCTGCACAATGACCATATCACCCTTCGCTGGTTTGATAGTGATGGTGGTGAGATCGGCATGGGTGGTGATTTTGACAGCCCTGCCCTTGACAAAGAGGGTACCATCCGCCGCGGGGCCAGCCGAGGTCTTGGTCGAGGCGCAGCCGCTGAGCAGGGTCAACAGGGTCAGCAGTACAATGAGGATCACGTTGGCCGGTTTGTTTGGTTGCATT
>MNYK01000151.1 GCA_001873115.1 Desulfobacterales bacterium CG2_30_60_27
CTACGCCCTCCAGCCACTCCGCCCCGGATAAAAAGCGGACAATTCATTTGCTACAAAACCGGACAATTATATTTGTTGCCAACAGAGAAAACAGGAGTTTTCTTCCCTGGCATTATCGAGGAATCCGCACCAGCGACGAATCGGGTTAGCAATGAGGCCCTGCTTTCTCGATATTGCGCCGAATTTGGTGAGATATTAACCGGTTCGTGGGGATTTTGCAGAAGGCCGGCAGCACCACGGATATAAAGAACGCTAGAACGTCAAGCCTGGCCCACATGCCATGTCAGCAGCCATTTCCAGACAGGAACCACTCGGACGTTCCCCTCCAGGGCAGCCGGCGGAATCAGGTTCAGAAATCCGTAAAAAATCCAGGTTGTAAGCGGTTGAGAGGAGACGGGAGCGGCCCCTACCGGGCCGGGCCTTGCCCAGGCGCGGCGGCCGTTTTGGCTTGCAGCAGGTCGCCGGCCTGGTGGTTCAGGAGATCCTTGACCGCGAAGGGGCTGGCCGTGGCGACAAAGGGTGCGGCGCTGGACTTAACCGGGTATTCGTCCTTGCCCTTGTCCTTGGGGCCCACCTCCAGGGTGATGGTCTCCGTGGCCGTGGTCAGAGTCAGGGTGGCGATCGGTTTATCCCAGGCCGGGCGGGTCGCGTCCTCCTGGTATTGCAGGATGGTCAGGTTGCAGAGGTCGGTCAGGAAGGTCTGTATGGCGTCCGCGGGCAAAGGGCGGTCGGCCGGCTGGCCGGCCATTTTCCAGGCGCCCGTCTCGTCCCTGGCCAGGCTGACCGTGCCCTTGGGGTTATGCAGGGTAAGCGCCGTGACGCTTTCCGGGGCCACCTTCAGGTAGTCGGTGCGCCACCAGGCGGTTTTCTCGACCGGCGCCTCCCAGGTGGACAGGTCTTGGGCCAGGTAGACCTCGTTCTCCGGTTCGAGGCGGACGTGGATGTTCTTGTAGTTGGGCGCGGAGCCGAGCAGGATGGTGATGTCGCCCCGGGGGGTCGTGAGGGAGAGCCGCCGCGCAAAGACCTGACCAACCTTCAACCGATTGTGGCTGGCCGGGGTGCGGGTCGCCAACCGGTCCCGCTGCAGGGCGGCCAGCTTGGCGAGCAGGGCCGTAAGTTTCTCCGGATTGGCGGGCAGGGCCGGCCGGCCGGCCGTTACCGGGCCGATCACCCAGTTGTCGGCGACCTTCACCAGGGAGATGGCCGGGCCCTTTTCATCGGTGATGGTAACCGCGCTCACCAGGTCTGCCTTGAAATCCTTGAGGAGCGGGCCAATGCCGACCACCGCTTTTGTCGCCGGCCGGAACATGAAGGCAATAAGACCGAGCTGGGCGACCAGCAGCAGGCAGAGTATCGTATTACGGCGGGCAGGTGTACTCTTCCCCATGGGTTCTCCTAAGACGCAACCTGATCCAATGCCATTGGCGCCTCGTGTTTACGGCGCCAGGAGCCGTAAATGCTAAGCGCCACCAGGGCGGCCAGGGCCAGGCCGTAATTGAGCCATTCGAAGAAGATCTGCTGGCCGCGGCTCATCGGTTTGAGCAGCCGGGCATGGGCGCCGCGCGAGCGGATGGCGAGCAACCCCTCGTCCTCGGTGCACCAGTCGATGGCGTTCTGCAGGAATTCCAGGCTGTTCAGATAGCGGTCCTGGCCCATGGAGCGACCCATGGTGAGGATGAGGTCGTTGACAAACTCGGCCGAGCCCACCACCACCAGCCGGGCAGACTCGGAGGACTGCCCGAGGATGGGCAAGGGCGGCACAGCCGGGCCTTTGGGTTTTTCCTCGGCCCCGATGACCTCGGGCCTCCCCTCTTCCGGATCGCCGTCATCCTTGGCCTTTTCCTGCCGCGGGTCGGGCCGGTCGGCGAAATAGCTGGGCAAGACACCCTGCACAGCAATGGCCAGCGGCCGGGACTCCCGGCTGGGGTCCACCGGAAAGCCGAGATCCGGGTAGCGGTCAAAGTCCGGCTGGATGGACGAGCCCTCATAGAGCCAGGAATCCCTGCTGGAGCGCAGCAGTACCGAGACCTGGCGGCCCTTGTTCCTGTCCGGGTCAATTTCCAGGGGGCTGGCCCAGTTCATGGTGACGGCCGCCAGGGAAGCGACCATGGGGTTGGTCCGGTCCATGCCGTCCGGCCGCACGTCCACGAAAAAAGGATAGGCCATCTGCTGGATCTCATCGACCATGAAACCGCCGACATCCCGGCTTACCGGGATGGGAAATGGTTCGTTCTGAAGATCGGCCACCAGACCATCGCCCACCGTGATCCCGTAGTGGGCCAGCATCTCGGCCAGGCCATTTTCCGCCTTCTTGATCTCCAGGCTCTGGGAGCCCGGCGCGATGTTCAGAAGCGCGTTACCGGCCAGGGCGACCACGGCGCCGCCGCGCATGAGATACTGGTCCACGGCCAGACGCTCGCGGTCGGTCATATCGTGGGGGGCAACCACCAGCAGCACGTCAAGCCGGTCGGGCACATCGCCGGTAGCCAGGTTCACGGTCTCCAGGTTGTAAATGTTAGCCAGGGCCTCCTGGAATATGCGGTAGCTGTCGGCCCCGGCCTCGGCCTGCGGGGCCTGATACATCGCCTGTTCCTGGGCCGGGGGCAGCCAGACGCCTACGGTCTTAAGAAAGCCCGCGGCCGTGCGTTTCACCGCCGCCTCGATCTCCTGGCGTACCTCGGCCTCGCCCATGTCCATGGCGATGTGCACCGGCGTCACGGTCTTGCCGACCCGCAGGAAGAGGTGGAGGTAGAAGGTGTCCGCGTCCAGGAAGGAGGCGGCCAGGGGTGTTATGCCGAACTGGTCGTTCACCTGCTGCCGGGTGGGACCGGCGCCGCTGTCCGGATCAATCCTGTGGTAGAGCAGACGGCCGTTAGCCTCCTTGCCAAGGGCCGCGACCGCCTTGTCGATGTTGTCCGGCATGCCCCGCAGGGCTTCGGGCAAGGCGGCCGGCGTGATCACCGCCGTGAGCTCCATATCCTCCTTGGCCCCGGCGAACACGATGGCCAGGCTCTGGAAGCCATAGGCCACCTTCTTGATGGATCTGGTCAAATCGTACTCCAGGTTGCGGAGGCGGACGTCGAGTTGGCCGACCTCGCGGCGTTCGATTTCGACCAAGTCGTCGAAACCTAGCACCACGTACTGATCGCCGTATTTGACGAGCACGTGAAAATAGGAACTGACCACCGAGGACTCATAGCGGCCCGCCACCTGGAAAGGCAGCGACTTGACGCCATAAAGCTGGTTGGCCTCGGCCTCAATGGCCGGATTGTCGTGGGGGTCCACGATCTCAACGGTGACGCGGCCGCCCGAGGCGATGCGGTATTCCTCCATGAGGTCGCGGATGCGGGGGACCAGCGGGGCGAGCAGGGGATGGGTCTTGGCGCTGAAGTAACCCCGGATGAGCAACGGTTCCGGCAGGGAGGCAATGAGGTCGGTGGTGGCGGTGGAGACCGAGTATTCGCGGTGCTCGGTCATATCCAGCCGGGCCGCATGGATGGGCGCCAGCCACAGGTTGACGGCCAGCAGGTTGGCGGCCATGAGGGCGGCGGCCGCCAGGGCGCCGCGCCGGTAGGCGCGGGTGTTTGCCCCCTTGCTCCAGCGGCTGTGGTCCAGGGAGACCACGTTCAGGAGCAAAAAGAGACTGGTCAGCGAGCCGTAATAGACGAGGTCACGCAGGTCAAGGACGCCGCGCTCGATACTGGCGAAGCGGCTGCCGGCGCCCAGGTTGCGGAACAGCTCCGCCAGGCTGGTGCCCATGAAGTCGGTGATCCCCGCGGAGCCCAGCAGGTAAAAAAATCCGGCCACCAGCACGGTGACCAGCAGGGCGACGATCTGGTTGTCGGTGCGGGAGGAGACGAAGAGGCCGATGGCCAGGTAGGCCGAGGCCAAGAGCAGCGCCCCGAGGTAACCGCCGCACACCGGCCCCCAGTCCAGGTGGCCCATGAAAGAAACGGTAAGCGGCAGGCCGAGGGTGAGGGCCAGGGCCAGGGCCACCAGCAGGAGCACGGCCACGAACTTGCCGAGCACCAGGTGGGCCAGGCACACCGGCAGGGTGAGGAGGACCTCCATGGTGCCCATCTTCTGTTCTTCGCTCCACTGCCGCATGGTGAGCGCGGCGGCCAGGAAGATCAGCAAGAGCGGCAGCCAGCGGAACAGGCCGCGGACGTCGGCGGTGTTGCGGGCAAAAAAGGTCTCCAGCCAGAAGAAGGAGAACATGACAGCCAGCAGGAAGGCGCCAATGAAGATGGCGGCCATGGGTGAGCCAAAGGTGATTTTGAGTTCCTTTCTGGCGATGGTCCAAATCTGGCTCACTGCACACCTCCCGGACCGGCGGCGATGCGGTTGAACACGGTTTCCAGGGAAGGCACCTCGCGCTTCAGTTCACACAGGGGCCAGTCGTGTTCCCTGGCCAGCCGGTAGACGGCGGGGCAGAAATCCTCGGCCGTGGCCCCGTGCATGCGGAAGACCACCCGGCCGGCCGCCTCGCGGTCGATCGCCGCGGCACGCACCCCGGCCAGAGTGGACAGGGCGGCCAGCGTGACCGCCTCCTGCCCGTTTTTTTCCAGGATAAGGACCACGTCGGCGGTGGCGGCCAGGCCGGCCATGGTGGCGTCGGCCCGCACCTGGCCTTGCATGATGATGATGGCCCGGTCGCAGGTCGCCTCCACCTCGGAGAGGATGTGGGTGGAGACCATGACCGTGCTGTGCCGGGCCAGCTTGCGGATGAGGTGACGCACCTCGACGATCTGGGTGGGGTCGAGGCCGTTGGTGGGTTCGTCCAGGATCAGCAGGCGCGGGTTGTGGAGAATGGCCTGGGCCAGGCCGACCCGCTGGCGAAAGCCCTTGCTCAGGGTGGAGACCGGCCGGGTGAGGCGGTCGGCCAGGCCCACGGCATGCACGGCAACGGAGAGCTTGCGCCGCTGCTCGGCCGCGGGGATGCCGCGCAGGTCGGCCATCATCTTAAGGTGGGCCTGCACCGAGAGTTCGGGGTACAGGGGGGCGTTCTCGGGCAGATAGCCAAGCATGGCCTGTACCGCCACCGGGTCTTCGAGCACGTCGTAGCCGCCGATCCTGGCCGTGCCGGCCTCAGGGTGCAGAAAGCCGGCCAGGATCTTCATGAGGGTGGTCTTGCCGGCGCCGTTCGGCCCCAGCAGGCCGATAACCTCACGGGGTTTAACCGCAAAGGAGATGCCGGCCAGGGCCTTGACATCGCCGTAGGATTTTTCGAGGTTAAGGACTTCGATCATCTCGTGCCTCGATGAGCTCAAAGTTGAAAGCTCAAAGCTGAAAGTCTAAGGTACAAGGGCTCTGATTTCATATGATTATTCGGCCAGGGAGTTAATCAGACCTTTGAGCATGGCGGCTATTTCTTTTCCTTGCGTGTCAAGCTTGGCATGGGACGGGTCTCCGACCCATTGTTTTCTTCTAAAAATTTCCAGAAAGGTCATGGTTTCATAAAGTGAACCGCGCGCAATATAGAGAAAATGGATGAATTCCTTGGTAGAGTAACGACCCTTGCCCTCGGCAATGTTGGCGGCAACGCTGACCGCAGAGGCTTCCACCTGTTCGAACAGCCGGTAGTGCTTCCGATCCGTCCCGACGTCTTCCAGTAGAGTCACGATACCGGCGGCAAAGTCCACCGCCTTATGCCAGACGTTCAACTCCTCATGGGCAAATTTATCCGTCGCCATCACGCCCCCATTATCATTTTTTTGAGCATTAAGTCCAAGTACCACAGACTTTCAGCTTTGAGCTTTCAGCTTTCAGCTCTTTAACGCCTTCTCCAATATCCGATAACTCCGCTCCACCATGGCGCGCGGCTCCACCACCAAACCCGCCTGAATAATGGCGTTGTCGAAGATCTGCTCCACCGCGGTCTTGGCCAGCTCTTCGTCCTTGATCCGCGCCGGCGGCAGACTCTTGATCAACGAGTGCCGAGGGTTGACCTCCAGGTTCTTGGCCCCGAAGTCGTGCAGCTCGTGGCTTTGAGCCCGCATGATCCGCTCCATGGAGCTGGTCATGAAACCGTCGGGATTGACGATGATGGCCGGGCTGTCCTCCAGGCGTTTGGAGAGGCGCACCTCCTTGACCCGGTCGCCCAGCACCTCCTTCATCCACTTGACCAGGGAGTCGGCGACCTCGGTTTCCAGGGCCGCCTCCCGGGGCTTGGCCGCCTCGTCCTTGTCTTCCGGCATTTCAGGAAGTTCCAGGTCGGCCCGGTCGGCGGAGAGGAGCTTCTTGTCCTCGAACTCCTGCAAATGGCTGAAAACAAAGTCATCAATGGGCTCCAATGTATAGAGCACCTCCAGGTCACGTTTTTTGAAGGTTTCGAGATAAGGCCCGGCCTCGATGGCCTCGCGGCTGGCGCCGTTGATGTAGTAAATATCCTTTTGATCCTTGCCCATGCGACCCACGTAGTCGGCCAGGGAGACCAGTTCGCCGGCCGCGGACCGGGAGGACTCGAAGCGCAAGAGCTTGGCCAGGGCCGGCCGATGGGTGTAGTCCATGGTGGCGCCCTCCTTCAAGAACATGCCGAAAATCTTGTAGAAGGCCCGGTACTGCTCCGGCTCCTTGCCGGCCTGCTCATCCAGGAACTTCAGAAAACGGGAGGTGAGCACCTTGTTGAGCTTGGCGACCAGGGCGTTGTCCTGCAGGGCCTGGCGGCTGATGTTCAAGGGCAGATCCTCGGAATCCACCACGCCCTGCACAAAGCGCAGCCACTCGGGCAGGATATTCTTGTTATGCTGGTCGATGAGCACCCGCTGACAATAAAGGCTGACCCCGGACTCCATGCGGCCGAAGCCCAGACGCTCGAAATTATCCTTGGGCGTGAAGAGCAGGGCCTTGATGGCCAGGGGCGCGTCGGCGGTAAAGTGGAGCCGGTAAAAAGGCTCGTCGCTGGCGTTGGCGATGAACTTGTAGAAGGCGTTGTAGTCCTCGTCGGTAAGATCATGCGCGCCGCGGGCCCAGATGGCCTGCACGGTATTGACCGCCTCCCCCGCCACCTTGATGGGAAAGGACACGAAGTTGGAGTACTGCTGGATGATGCGCTTGACCTTGGTCTCGCTGGCAAACTCCGCGGCGTCCTCCTTCAGCTCCAGGATGATTCTGGTGCCACGGTGCAGGCCCGGGTTCTCGCTCACGGTGTAGCTGCCAGCGGCCTCCGAGGCCCACTCATGGCCGATGTCGTCGGGCCGGTAAGAACGGGACTGGACCCGCACCCTTTTCGCCACCATGAAGGCGGCGTAGAAACCGACCCCGAACTGGCCGATGAGGCTCACGTCCTTTTTGGCGCTGTCGGCCAGTTCCGCAAGAAAGGTCTTGGAGCCGGAGTGGGCGATGGTGCCCAAGTTGTCTACCAATTCGTCCCGGGTCATGCCGATGCCGCTGTCGGTGATGGTCAGGGTATTATCCTTTTCGTTCACCTGGATGGCGATTTCCAGGGGGGCGTCGGCGTCAAAGACCTCTTTCTCCAAGAGGTTCTGGTGCCGAAACTTTTCCAGGGCGTCGGCGGCGTTGGAGATAAGCTCGCGCAGGAAGATGTCGCGCTCGGTGTAGAGTGAATGGATAACGATGTCCAGGAGCTTCTTCACTTCGGCCTGGAATTCCTTGGTTTCGGTCTTGGGTGTGGTCATGGACAGTTACCTCGTATGGCATTGACGTCTGATAAAGCTGAGTTGAGCAGCTCGCTGCTCATGCGAAACTTATGCCCTTGCGATATAAAAAGCAATAAACTACCCAGATAGTCAGGTTCACGGTTGGCCGCTTCGTTCTCTACCCTGGAACCGTGAATCTTGAACCTGCGGCAGTTACAAAATAAGCAGGTCGGAAAAGCTGTCAAGATGCCGCGTAAAACGCCAAAAACCCCTGGCGACGAGGCCGCCGGCAGGGGTTGGCACAGCAGGGAATGACGGCCGGCGCCTTGCCGCTGGCCGGATCAGTCTTTTTTCTTTTCCTTGGCCGCCTCGATGGCCGCCTCGCCGGTTTTGCCCTTGCGCCGCTTGGCACGCGTGGCGCCCGTGGTGCCCCGCCAGATTTTGCCGCGTTTGGTGCGACTGTCGCCTCTACCCATGATCTACCTCCATATATTTTCGCTTAGTTCCAGCAATGAAAAGGGAGTTACACTACCACTGTATTGCCTCAAGGTGAAGACAATTTTTGGGGCGCCAGCCGCCCCGCGGCCTCGGCCGCCAGTTGGCCGGTGGTGACCATGGTCAACTGGCCATCGTTAAAGAGCCGAACCGGCGTGGCATCACCGCGCAGGCCGACGATGGCCGCGCTGGTAGCCCGGGCGCCCAGCAGACCCAGGGCCCGGGCCGCCAGGCCGCGCACCGCGCCATCCGGCGACTCCAGATAGGGAGACAAAAAGGCCGTGGCCTTGAACTTGTGGAGCAGGTCGGGCCGCACCGCCGCGAAACGACCGATGCCCCACAAAAGCCCCTGCTGAAGCGGCGCGTATTCCAGGTAGAAGCCGTCCGGCCGCAGGAACGACACCAGGATGTTGGCGTATTCCTCGGCCAGACCTTGGTGGCTGGCGAGGATCTCGGCCATGGCCTCGGGCACCCCCCAGCCGATACCACCCGACTCGTCGTTCAGCATCCACATGAAGCGGCGCATGACGATCCGGGCGTCCTCCATCTCAGCATCGGCCATGCCGGCCACCACCTGGCCCAGGGCGGTGACCGCCCGCCACTTGACCCGCTCGTCGGTGGCGCAGAGGCCGCCAATAAGCTGGTTCACCGTGGCGCCTGGCGGCAGGGCCAGGAGCGCTGCCAGGTCAAAGTCCGTGGCCGCGAGCAGGGCCTGAATCTTATGTTTGCTGGCTCTTTCACCCATGCATTCAAGTAGGGTGCGCCGTGCGCACCGCATGTGCCTTATGGTGCGCACGGCGCACCCTACAATTCGCCCTCATTCTTGGCTCTTGATCGCTTTCGCGATCAATTCCCCCAACTCCACGCAGGCCTTGAGACTCTCGTGGGTGGGAACATTCTTGATCTTCACCCCCTCGCCAACCAGTTCCACCTTCATCTCTTCCAGGGCCTTGGTGAGGATACCCACCGCCTCGCCGCTCCAGCCGTAAGAGCCGAAGGCCGCGCCGACCCGGCCGCGGGGCTTGAGGCCCTTGAGGTAGCTGATGATATCGGCCATGCGGGGCAGGATGCCGTTGTTCAGGGTGGGCGAGCCCAGGAGAATGGCCTTGGCGTCCAGGATCTCGGTGGCCACGTCGCTGCGGTGATCGACGTGCATGTTCATCATCTTGACGCTGATCCCCTCCTGCATGAGGGTGCGGCAGATCGCCTTGGCCATCTTCTCGGTACTCTCCCACATGGTGTCATAAACGATCACCGCTTTATCCTTGGTCTCCTGGCGGCTCCAGCGGTCGTACGAGGCCAGGATGCCGGCCACGTTCTTGCGCCAGATCAGGCCGTGGTCCGGGGCGATGGTGTCGATTTCAATCCCCATCTCCGCGACCTTGGCCAACAGCTTCTGCACCAGGGGCGAAAAGGGCAAAAGGATGTTGGCGTAATATTTTTCCGCGTGGGCCATGAGTTCGGCCTCGTTCACCTCGTCGTCGAAGCGCTCCGAGGTGCACCAGTGCTGGCCGAAGGCGTCGCTGGAGATGAGCAGCTTGTCCTCGGCGATGTAAGAGAACATGGAGTCCGGCCAGTGCAACATGCGGGTTTCCAGAAAGTGTACCGTCTTGGCGCCCAGGCTGATGGAGTCGCCGCTATTCACCACCACCAGGGGCCAGTCCTCGCAATGGAAGTGCTCGATGATGGCCTTCTTGCCCATGGCCGAGCAGAAGATCTTCTCAGGTTTGATGAGCTCCACCATGGCGGGCAGGCTGCCGGAATGGTCCATCTCCACATGGTTGACGATCAGGTAGTCGATCTTGGTGGGATCGACGATCTGGTGCAGGTTGTGGAGCAGGTCGCCCTTGAAGCCGACCTTGACGGTGTCGAACAGGGCGATCTTCTCGTCCATCACCAAAAAGGCGTTGTAGGTGGTGCCCTTGTTCAGGGCATAGCCGTGAAAATCGCGCAATTTCCAGTCCAGCGCGCCGACCCAGTAGATATTTTTTTTGATTTCAATGGGTTTCATGGTTTCCTCCAGGTAGATTATTTATATACCTTGCCGGCCAAGGCTCACCTGCCGTGGTACGGGGCAGGCGGCGCGGTCGCGTTCATCGCTTCTGGCTGGAAGCAAGGTATGCATTTATGGCTTCAGGGGCAATAAAAAAAGCGGGATTTCCCGTGGGGAATGGGTAAGGTTACGTAAATGCAGGTAGCCGACGCTGGCCGAAAAAAGGTTTCGGCCCCCGGTCGCACTGCACCATCATCATCCCCCTGTTGGAGCAGTCGATGAAAAAAAACGTTGTTGCCCTGCTTGCCTGGATGACCTTTCTGTTGCCGTCGGCGCTCACCTTTGCCCTGGATGAAACCACAGTCACGAATGCAACCCCTGCGTTTCAGGCGTTGCCAGCCGAGGTCCAGGCCCAGGTGAAGAAGGCGATCCAGGGTGGGGCCACGGCCAAGGAGAGCGGCGGGATCGAGAAATTATTGCCGGCCGACCCGGGGCCGCAACCGACTTCGGCCGACGCGGCGGCCGGCACAGGCGACAATGCGATCGACCCCGGCAAAAAGTCAGCAGAAAACCAAGAGGCGCCCGGCCGGGACCAGGCGCACTATTCCAAGATCGAACAGCGCTACCGCCAAGGCTATGCCTCGACCCTCAGTGGCGAAGTCCGGCAATTCGGCTATGATTTTTTTGCCTCGAAATCGACGCGGCCTTCACAACTGGCGGTCCCGCACGATGACTATCTTATCGGCCCGGGCGACAAACTCCGCATCCGCATCTGGGGTGCGGAGATCGACGCCGAATTTATCGGCGCCGTGGCCCGCGACGGTTCCATCAATGTGCCCAGAATAGGCATCGTGCCGGTGGCCGGGGTGCGCATGGGCGATGTGGCGCCGGTGATCAGGAAGGAGGCGGAGAAGTATGTCCAGGGGATCAACATCAATGTCTCCCTGGAAGAGCTGCGCAGCGTGGAGGTTTATGTGGTTGGCGCGGTCGGCTCTCCCGGCCTGCACATGGTGCCGGCCTTTTCCACGGTGCTGGGCGGCCTGCTGGCCGGTGGCGGGGTCCAGAAAAACGGCTCGCTGCGCGCCATTGAGCTCTACCGCGATGGCCGCCTTTTCAAGAAAATCGACCTCTACGCGCTGCTGCTCAAGGGCAAGCGTGATTTTGATGTGCTGCTGACCGACCGGGATGTGGTTTTCGTGCCGCGCTTGGGCAAGACCGTGGCCGTGGTCGGCGCGGTGAGCGAGGAGGCGATTTTTGAGCTCCGGGACGAGAAAACCGTGGGCGCGTTGTTTGACCTGGCTGGCGGCATCCTGCCCCAGGGCGCCACCGGCCGCATGTACCTGCGGCGCTATCTGCACAACCAGGAGTTCACGGTGCAGGATATCGCCACCCAGGAGGATGAGGCCGGGCAATGGAAGGCGCTGGCCGTGCAGGACGGCGACCTGCTGGAGCTCCAGTTTCTTGCGCCGACCTGGCCCCGGGTGGTCAGGCTGGAGGGGCATGTCTGGAACCCGGACGTCTTTCAGTACCGGGAAGGGCTGGCGCTTTCCGACATTCTGGTTTCCGCCGATCTCTTGCAGCCGGACTCGGTCACCGACTTTGCCCTCCTCTACAGCTACGACGCCGTTTCCACCCGCTTCCAGGTCCAACGCTTTCCCCTGGCCAAGGTCCTGGCCCACCAGTATGACGCCAAACTTAAGCCCTATGACCGCATTGTCATCCTGTCCCGGCAGGAGACCGGCATCCGGGAGGAGTTCAGCGTGCATGGCGCGGTCTGGAAAGGTGGCTCGTTTGCCTTTCAGCCGGGCCTGACCCTGGCCGACGCCATTGCCCTGGCCGGCGGCGAGAAGTTCGGTGCCCGGCGGCAAGGCGTCGAACTGAGCCGCCAGGAGGTCCAGAATGAGGAGGTGGTCACCAGACAGACCCTGTTGAGCATGGACCAGGATGCCGGCCTGGTGCTGCAGCCCTATGATGACGTCTATATTCCCCTGGTCAAGGATGCCACGGTGCAGCGCAAGGTGACCATCAGCGGCCAGGTGAAATTTCCCGGCTCCTATGTAGTCCAGAAGGGCGATCATATCTCCGATGTCATCCTGCGGGCCGGCGGTTTTATTGACGACGCCTACTATTACGGGGCCGAGTACACCTCGGAAAAGGCCCGGGCCATCCAGCAACAGAGCATTGACCGGATGGTGCAGGAACTGGAGATCAAGGCCCAGCAGGTCACGAGCACCCAGGCCCAGACCTCGATAGGCGCGGAAGAGGTGGCGGGAGTCAAGGCCGCCGAGGCCGCCATCGGCGCCCTGCTCGGCCAGCTTAAGGCGGTGCGCGCCAAGGGCCGGGTGACCCTGCAACTGGCCGGCATGACCTCGTTCCGCGGTTCCGCATATGATTTCGTGGTGGAAGACGGCGACACCCTGCACATTCCGGCGCGCCCCAGTTTCGTGGCCACCGTGGGCAGCGTCTATTCGCCCAGCGCCTATCTCTATGAGCCGGATATGGATATGGCCTACTATCTGGACAAGAGCGGCGGGCCAACCAAAGAGGCGGACGAGAAGTATATTTACCTGCTCAAGGCCAATGGCGAGGTGGTTTCCAAGGCCAGGTCGCACGCCGTGTTCAGCTCCTTCAACTCCTTAAAACTCATGCCCGGCGACACCATCGTCGTGCCGGCGGACCTGGAACGCCTCCCCTATCTGCGCCTGATCCGGGATGTATCGGACATAGTCTTCAAAATCGCCACCACCGCCGGGGTAGCGATTGCGGTGATGTGAGAAAATGAGCTGAAAGTCCAAGGAAAAAAGAAGACGAATCGGTTCCGTTACTACTTGACGCCCGCATAGCCATTGGTTTTGTTTTTTGAACCTTGAGCCACGTCCACGCCGCCAGGCCTTTCCGCCGCATAGCCTTCGGGCCAGAAAACAGCTAAGAAATGCGGGGAGTGTCCCTAGTTTTCCTAGTTTTAAAATTCTATTTGCATAAATTCTACCGGGGTAACGATGCGTATGCCACGGTACATCACCAGGTCGGTCAGATGATGATCGCCGGAAACAATAAAATCAGCATGCCCTTCGACGGCACAGACCAGATATTTTGTATCGTCCGGGTCAGCATCTAACGGTGGGAGATTAAGAGCGCCGGGGGTTATGATGGCAACAGTACGAAGTAATTGCACAAAATTTTTCAGTTCTTCGTTGGAAGCAGTAAGCTGTTTTCTGATTTTGGGATAAGTCAGAACCCTGGAGATCTCACGGCAAATGGAATCCGACATGAGCAATAACACCTTCTCGGCCTTGACCAAATGTAAAATTAGGTCCGGGTTTGAGCCAGGCTTGAGCAAGGCGCTGACAAACAGGTTTGTATCCAGAACAATGCGGATCATCGGCGTGCGGCAGCCAGGGCTTCTGCAATATCGTCATCAACCGATGAAGAATTATCCGCACTCCCCTGAAGCGCATCATACAACCTAAAAAATTCTTTGCGCCTGCCGGTCATATTCAGATACTTTTCGATAGGGATAATAGCCACTAGTGGTTTGCCGGAACGCTCCACAATATACTCGTCATCCTTAAGGAAAACCTCATTCATGACTTGCCCAAGATTCTGGCGTGCCTTTATAGCGGATACGGTTTTCAACATAACGCCCCCATGACCAACATGGTTGGTATGATTGGTATGAATAATGCAACTGATATGATCGTACTGGATTGTGGCGATAGTGTCAAGTCACGCAGGTTGGGTTGGGCAGGTTGGGTTAGCGAAGCGCTTTGTTCAGCAACAATTCAACCACAACCACATCGCGCCCTTACCCGTAAGCACGATCCGGATCGTTCGCAGAAATACGGGGAGTGTCCCTATTATCCTATTATCTGCTAATTATCAGCTCCTGGTGCATTGCCCCATAAAGTCCAAGTACCATCGACATCCAACAAACGTCATTGACTTTCTACTCTAAAACAAGTCAAATAACATTGACTTTCTACTTACGAACAGTCCAATGTGCGAGCGATATTCTGTGTAAGGCCGCATCATAAACGAGTTACAAAAAGGAATTTACCTTCATGAAGCGATTGGCGGAAGAACACGTTACAGCCTGGAAAGACTCGCCGCGCCGGAAGCCCCTGGTCATTCGTGGGGCGCGCCAGGTTGGCAAAACCTGGCTTGTCGAGAATGTTCTGGCCAAGCGGTTTGAGAGCTTTGTCAAAATAGATTTAGAAAAACGCCGCGATCTGCATCTGCATTTTACCGGCAATCTTGAGCCGCAAGCGATCCTGAGCCACTTGGAATTAACAGCCGGTCGCATTATTCCCGGCAAGACGCTGCTTTTTTTTGATGAGATCCAGGCCTGCCCGCGCGCCATCATGGCATTACGCTATTTTTATGAAGAGATGCCGGAGCTGCATGTTATTGGTGCCGGTTCCTTGTTGGAGTTTGCCTTTGGTGAAATCTCCATGCCGGTTGGCCGCGTGCAATACCTGCACATGCATCCGATGACCTTTTACGAATATCTCCTCGCCATGGGCAAGGAAGTGATGGCGGCTTATATACTCGACCCGCCAGACAACCTTGCCGAGTCTGCCCAGCAAACAATTCTTACGGAATTGCGCAGGTATTTTTTTGTTGGCGGCATGCCGGAATGTGTCAAAACCTATCATGACTCCGGTTCGATGGTGGCAACCTTCCAGGTCCAGTCGGAAATTCTTGACTCGTATCGTGATGACTTTGCCAAATATCTGCCCCGCATCGATCCAATGTGCCTGGATGCGGTCTTTCTGAACGTGGCAAAAAGCGTGGGCGAGCAGTTGAAATATACCCGCCTTAATGATGGTCATTCCGGCCAGATGAATCGTAAGGCGTTTGACCTGCTGGACAAGGCGCGGGTAATTCATAAAATTCCAGCCTGTGATCCAAGTGGTTTGCCCCTAGGCGCCACCGCCAACCAAAAGAAATTTAAGGCCTCCATGTTGGACATAGGGCTGATGCAGCGAATCTGTCAGGTGCCAGTGGAATTGGAATTGCAGCAGGAAAACCTGCTGGCCATGTATCGCGGTAAACTCGCAGAGCAGTTTGTTGCCCAGGAACTTCTGGCCTGGCATAGCTCGGAGTTGTTCTATTGGGCCAGGGATGCCCGTGGCAGCAATGCCGAAGTGGATTACCTGGTGGTGCGCAAAGGCAAGATTTATCCCGTGGAGGTGAAGTCAGGCACGGGCGGGAGCCTGCGCAGCCTGCACCTCATGCTTGAAAAATACCCAAATTGCCCGCAAGGGTTGGTGCTTTACAGCGGGCCGAGCAAGAAATTACCCGGGCAGAAGCTCGAATTCCTGCCATTGTACAGTGTCGCCACCCTTGGTGACCGACGACCGGCAGTGGTTTAGTAGGGGACAAAAAGAGGTGAAAGCGATAGGAGCTCAAAGCTGAAAGCTCAAAGTCCATGGTGCTTCTACGTTAAGGCTCAGAAATTAAAAGGATCTGGATTGGGACGGTAGAATAGTCAAGTTTTTCAGGAAGTTTCTTGCAACGTTCAGCAGCCAGCACTCATCTGGCAGCTTAGTTGTTAGCATTGCCCCATAAAGTCCAAGTACCATAGACTTTTAGCCATGAGCTTTAAGCTTTCAGCTCCAACTACTTTCACTTTTCTTCTTGAGGCTTCTCTCTTGACGCTTGCCGTACTCTTGCTTACAATGTAAGCAAATGTATTGCAAGGAGGCCAATCATGCTTAAAGTCGAAAGTGTTACCGTTCGTGTCAAGCCGACCACAAAAACACGTTTAGAGGCCCTGGCCCACGCTACCAAACGATCAAAATCCTACGTTATCGAAGAGGCCTTGGAGCAGTACCTTGACCTGAACGAATGGCAGATCGATGGCATTGTCCAAGCCTTGGCCGAGGCAGACAGACCAGGTACGGTTTTTGTTGATCAGGACGAGGTGCTGGCCAAATGGGAGGCAAGGAGTGCGCGTTAAATGGCTTCGCCAGGCACTTCTGGATCTTGACGAAATTGCAACATATATCAACGCGGACAGCCCCGCCATAGCGGCAAAGGTCGTCGTGAACATCATCACAGCGGTATCGCTTCTGCGAGAGCAACAGGGCATCGGCCGCGCCGGCCGTGTTCCGGGTACAAAGGAGCTGCTCGTTACCGGCCTGCCCTACATTGTCCCTTATAGAGTCAAGGATGAGACGGTCCAAATTTTACGAGTCTATCACACTTCGCGAAAATGGCCGAATCGCCTGTAGCCCTTATCCCAACCCCTGCAGATTGACCTTCCCACGGAATTATGGATGGTTTCAGCCCCTTTCATCTTTGAGCTTTCAGCTTTGAGCTTCTCTACGGATGGGCAAATGCAGTAAAGTGACGGCCAGCCGCGACCTGGCCTGTCTGGAGGCACACAGCGTATTACAGAAGCGGCCTGGGGCGGCAGGAGCACCAGTTATGAGGTGCGGTTGCCCAAAAGAGTCCAAAAGTGAAAGGAAGAAAAAATATTGGCTTGACAGCATCAGCGGAAGGCAGGTCCTTGAAGCTAAAAGCAGTGAGAGAAAGTCAACGGAGTCAACAACGTCACGCTTTCCTCTCGCGCTTTCCTCTCGTAAGCACGATCCGGATCGTTCGCAGAAATACGGGGAGTGTCCCTAATTTTCCCTAAT
>MNYK01000017.1 GCA_001873115.1 Desulfobacterales bacterium CG2_30_60_27
CCGCGCATCATGCGCCCGGTCGCGGACGAACCCGCGAAAAGCATTGCCAGTCCGGGAACTCACCTGGGTTGCGGTTCCACTGGATAGTTACAAATAATAGTCCAATAATTATAGCCCCTGGGTTGAAAAACCAAAAGGTTCGCCAACAATGTTTGTTTTCGATGAACTGAGTCTCGATTTAGTCAACTGAGTCAATAACGTCCCCAAGTAGGCAAGTAGGACGGGATCCGGTGTCCGGGGAAACATAAATTACCGGCCCGAGCCGTCGAAGGTCACATACTGGGGGCAGGCGCTGGGCAACACACACACCCCCTTGGAGACCAGGATGCGGGTGATCTCCTCGTCGGCCAGTGAGGAATTCTCCATCTTGGTAAGGTACACCAGACAGTCTTTACAGACATTGAAGGCGCTGCGGTGGTCGGGCATCTCCGCGGCGATTTCCCAGCAGACGCGCTTCGGGTGCTCCCTGGCCGGGCAGCCTTCCGAGCGTTGGCATTGTGAGATCTCCCAACAGGTCAGTTTTTTTTTGTCAACCATGGTTGCTTCCTCTCGCAAGACGAAAAATTAACCAGCATTTTTTGACCAATCCCTTGCTCTGTCAAAGGGATCGCCAACCATTGCCGGACATAAACCATTGTTGCTGGACTAGTGTCCATCCGGAAATTGCATGGGACCTGATGGACGCAAGGGTGCAGTTGTCAGGGTGCAGGTTTCGGTTTTGAGCCTGGAGCCTGGAGTTTTTTGTCGCACCCTGCCCCCTGCACCCTGAATTCCATCCGGTTCCATAGGATTTCCGGATGGAAACCAGACTACCACCAACCCCGGGCAAATACCCGGTTTTTGCACAATCAGTCGCCCTGCGTCTCCTGGTCAACTGTCCGGAGCAGCTCGGCCAGCTTGTCCTCCAGCTCATCACGGCCCTGGCCGCTCAGGGCGGAGAACAGCACCCGCTCCGCCGCGGTGACCAGAAAACCCTGGTCCAGGATCTTCGCCTGTTGCATGGCCTTGCCTCGGGATAGCTTGTCAGACTTGGTATAGACGAGCAGCACCGGGATGTTCCTGGCGCGCAGCCAGCTCACCAGGTCGGCGTCCAGGGCCTTCAGTTCGTGGCGCAGGTCGATGATCACCACTACGCAGCGCAGGGTAGAGCGCTTCTCCAAATAGGTGGTGATCAACGCCTGCCATTGCGCCTTCATCTCCTGGGGCACCTTGGCGTAGCCATAGCCCGGCAGGTCCACCAGATAGAAGGAGTTGCCAGTCAGGAAATAGTTAAGGCTCTGGGTCTTGCCCGGCCGGGCGCTTACCTTGACCAGATTTTTGCGGCCAATCAGGCAGTTGATGAGGCTCGACTTGCCGACGTTGGAGCGGCCGGCAAAGGCGATCTCCGGCAGACCGGTGTCGGGCAACTGGGTCATGGCATGGGCACTGATCACGAACTCCACCCAGGGGAACATGGAGGCCGTATTCTCTCCGGTACCTGCTTCTGGGGTCATGACCGCACACCGCCTGCCGCCAAACCGAAAAGGTCGGCGGCTCAGATTACCTTGTTGAGGGTGTATTCGATGATGCCCTCGGCACCCACTTTGAGCAGCCTGGGGATCAAGTCACGCACCTCGTGCTGCGAGATCACCGTCTCCACCGAGAACCAGTCGGTCTGATAAAGGGAGGCCACGGTGGGGGCGTGCAGGCTGGGCAACATGGGGATAACCATGTCGAGCTTCGCTTGGGGCACGTTCATCTTGAGGCCAACGATGGTGTCGGCCCGCAACGCGCCCTGCATGAGCATGGCCATGCTGGTGATCTTCTCCCGCTTCCATGGATCATCCCAGGCCTTCTTGTTGGCGATGAACTGGGTGTTGGAGGTCATGAGTTCGTGAATGATGCGCAGGCCGTGGGCCCGGATAGTACTTTCGGTCTCGGTCACCTCGACGATGGCGTCGGCCAGCCCGGAAACCACCTTGCCCTCGGTGGCCCCCCAGGAAAATTCCACCTCCACGTTGACCTTTCTTTGGGCAAAAAATTTCTTGGTGAAACGGACCAGCTCGGTGGCAATCTTCTTGCCCTCCAAATCCTCGATGCGCCGGATGTCGGAATCACCGGCCACGGCCAGCACCCAGCGGGTGGAATTTCTGCTCACCTTGGAATAGATCAGGTTATCGACCACCACCACATCGGAGTCGTTCTCCAGGATCCAGTCCTTGCCGGTAATGCCGGCGTCCAGCACCCCGCTCTCGACGTAGCGGCTCATCTCCTGGGCCCGGCAGATGGAGCAGGCCAGTTCCGGGTCATCCACCTCGGGGAAATAGTTGCGGGAGGCAAGTTTGATGCGCCAGCCCGCTTTCTCAAACAAGGCAATGGTCGCCTTTTCCAAGCTGCCCTTGGGTATTCCCAGCTTCACCACCTTCATGTGCCATACACCTCTTTAGGATCGAAAACCCGTTCGCCCAGCGTTATCAAGCCATCCCCGTCAATCCGTCGATGAAAGCAGCTCCTGAAGCCCGTGTGGCAGGCGGCCCCGCCCTCCTGGCGCACCAGATAGATCACGCAGTCCTCGTCGCAGTCCACCAGCACCGCTTCCACGTGCTGCACATGGCCGGAGGTGCCGCCCTTGTGCCAGAGTTCGTTGCGGGAACGGCTCCAGTAATGGGCCTGGCCGGTTTCCAAGGTCTTTTGCAAGGCCTCTTCATTGATGTAGGCGACCATGAGGACTTCGCGGCTGACGCTGTCTTGGGCCACGGCCGGCAAGAGACCGCCGCCCTTGTCAAAGCGCAGTCGGATCATGGGATTCTCCTTCGGAAGGGGATTGTCCACCATCGGCATCGTCCTTGGCCGAGCCGCCTCCTGCCGCCAGATCCGCCTCCCGGGAGAGAAAATGGATCAGGCAGGATGTTCTGAACTTGCAGTATTCCGTGGCATGCTGACAGCGGGCCCCGGCGGCGGCAACCGTCTTCTTGTATTTCTCACACACCAGGTCCATGGTCGCGACCTGCCTGGGCCCGCATCTCCGCGGCCGCGCAGGCAAAAAAAATTATTGAAAAATTGAACCGGAATTTATGACCCGTTTTGCCTTGTTTGTCAAGGGGAAAGCCCCATGGCCCGGCCCCGAAAGTTGCTGCCGCCGGGACGCATATCCCCTTGCCCCTGTATTTTTTTTGCGATAGAGTAGCACCCTCGTTACCCTGGGGTCCATATACGGAAACTATATTCCCAGATGGACGCGGTCAACGGTCAGCTATCAGTGGGCAGCAAAAAAACTTAATCAACCAAGAACGTTAAGCTTAAGGCTGAAAGGGGCACAGCAAACATGCAGATCGTAAAGGATGGGGATTTCCTCACCGTGGAATATGTGGGAACCATTGCTTCCGGTGAAATTTTTGAGAATACCGACGACTCCGGCCCGCTGGCATTCCAGGTGGGACAAGGCATGGTGCTGCCCGCCTTCGAGCAGGCCCTTATCGGCCTGGCCCAGGGCGAGACCATCACCGCGGCCATCGCCCCAGAGGATGCTTACGGTGAAAAACGGGACGAACTCATCCAGACCATCGGCCGCCAGGCCATGGGTACGAATGCCGCCCCCAAACCCGGGATGATCTTCGGCATGACCATCGAACATAAGGGCGAGCAGCAGCAGGTGCCGGCCATGGTGATCGCGGTGGACGGCGACCAGGTGACCGTGGATTTCAACCACCCCCTGGCCGGCCAGACGCTTACCTACACGATCACGGTCACGACCATCCGCCAGCAGCCCGACGCCACCGAGGGCCTTAAACCGACGGGCTGCAAGGGTTGCGGAGGCTGAAATCCTAAGGAGAAGCAGATGAGCCAGCCCACCGACCGCGCCGTGTTGACCATTGCCGGCTCCGATCCTTCCGGCGGCGCCGGCATCCAGGCCGACCTCAAGACCTTCACCGTGCTTGGCGTGTACGGCGGGGCGGCCATCACCTGCCTGACAGCCCAGAACACCACGGGCGTGACCGCGGTGCAACCGGTGGCCCCGGGCTTTGTCCGCCAACAGGTGGAGCTGGTGCTCGCCGACCTGCCGGTGACCCACATCAAGACCGGCATGATCGGCACCGCTGGCGTGGCCATCGCCCTGGGTGCCATCCTGCGTGACTTTGCCGGCGAACTGTTCTGCGACCCCGTGCTGGTGGCCTCGGACGGCCAGCCACTCATGGAGGCCCACGGCCTGGGCGATTTCATGGACCACATCGTGGCCAACGCCACGGTAATCACCCCCAACCTGCACGAACTGGCTATCCTCGCGGCCACCCCGGTGCCGGACCGGGCCGCCATCCCCGCCGCCGTCCAGTCGCTGTTGGCCCGTTTTCCCCGGCTGCGGGCGGTAGTGGTCACCGGTGGCCATCTGGAGGAGAGGGACGCCACGGTCAGCGATTTCCTCTTTCAACCCGACCGCCCGGCCATCGTGCATGAACATGCCCGCCAGGTCACGCGCAACACCCACGGCACCGGCTGCACCTTTGCTTCGGCCCTGGCCGCCTATCATCTACTCACGGACAGTTACGAACAGGCCTTCCTCCAGGCCATCGTCTTCATGGACCTGCTGCTGCAGCAGAGCGCCGACCACACGCTGGGCAAGGGCGCTGGCCCGCTCCTGCATCACCTGGCCAGATAAAGGTCAGGGCGCCATACCCTACCGCAACTGCTTGGAAAAACGTGATTGCATCAGCTTTGCTTTGCGCGTATAGTTTCTTCCCTCGTGAGCCAGGCTAACGGTTAGCCTGACCATCGGCACATGTTTTTATAGGAATTCAATGAACAATATCCGCAACTTCAGTATCATAGCCCACATCGATCACGGCAAATCGACCCTGGCCGACCGTTTTATCCAGCACTGCGGCATGGTAACGGACCGTGAGTTCAAGGACCAGATCCTGGACTCCATGGACATTGAGCGGGAACGCGGCATCACCATCAAGAGCCAGACCATCTGCCTGCCCTACCGGGCCAAGGACGGCAAGGACTACCTCCTCAACCTGGTAGACACCCCCGGCCACGTGGATTTCAGCTACGAGGTCTCCCGGGCCCTGGCCTCCTGCGAGGGGGCGCTGCTGCTCATCGACGCCGCCCAGGGGGTGCAGGCCCAGACCCTGGCCAACCTGTACCTGGCCATGGAGAACGACCTGGAGATCGTGCCGGTCATCAACAAGATCGACCTGCCGGCCGCCGACCCCGACGCCATCGCCATCCAGATCGAGGAGGACCTTGGCCTGGACATCGAGCGCATCCAACGCTGCTCGGCCAAAACCGGCCTGGGGGTGGAGGATGTGCTGGAGGCCGTGGTCAAATTCCTGCCGCCGCCCAAGGGTGACCCGGACAAGCCCCTGCAGGCCCTCATCTTCGACGCCAAGTACGACCAATACCGGGGCACCGTTATCTCAGTCCGCGTCTTCGAGGGCCGCGTCAAGGCCGGCGACACCATCCGCCTGCTTTACAACAACGCGACCTACAAGGTGGAGGAGGTGGGCCTCTTCCACCTCACCCGGCAGGCCCGGCAGGAACTGGTTGCCGGCCAGGTCGGTTATATCGTCGCCGGCATCAAGACCGTGTCCGACACCCACATCGGTGACACCATCACCCTGGACAGCAACCCCTGCGCCGCGCCCCTGGCCGGCTTCCAGGAAATCAAACCGGTGGTTTTCTCCTCGCTCTACCCCATCTCCACCGACGATTACGAAGACCTGGCCGTGGCCATGGAGAAGCTCACCCTAAACGACGCCGCCCTCACCTTTCAGAAGGACAGCTCCACCGCCCTGGGCTTCGGCTTTCGCTGCGGCTTTTTGGGCCTGCTCCACCTCGAGGTTGTGCAGGAACGCCTGGAACGCGAGTACGACATCCCGCTCATCCTCACCGTGCCCTCGGTGCTCTACCGCTTCCACCTGCAGGACGGCAGGATGCTCGAGGTGGATAACCCGGCCCACTTCCCGGACCCGGGTTCCATCGCCAAGACCGAGGAGCCCTACGTCAAGGTCTCCATCCTCATGCCCGAGCGTTACATGGGCGCGATCATGACCCTGTGCATGGAACGGCGCGGCGTCAACACCCACCACCACTATCCCATGCCGGGCCGCATCGAGCTCACCTGCGAGGTGCCCCTGGCCGAGATCATCTACGATTTTTATGACCGGCTGAAATCCATCACCCAGGGCTACGGCTCCTTTGACTACGAGATGATCGACTACCGCGAGAGCGATCTGGTAAAGCTCGACATCCTGGTGAACGGCGAAAAGGTGGACGCCCTCTCCCAGCTCGTCCACCGCCAGAAGTCCCGCGAGCGCGGCCTGCACGCCTGCGAACGCCTCAAGGAAGAGATCCCGCGCCACATGTTCAAGATCGCCATCCAGGCGGCGATCGGCGGCGCCATCGTCGCCCGCACCGACGTCAGCGCCATGCGCAAGGACGTTATCGCCAAGTGCTACGGCGGCGATATCTCGCGAAAACGCAAGCTGTTGGAAAAACAGAAGGCGGGCAAGAAGAGGATGAAAACGGTGGGCAACGTCGATATCCCGCAGAAGGCCTTCCTGGCAGTGCTCAAGAGCGACCAGGGCTGAGGGCTTATCCGACCTGTCCGATGGGTAGGCCTACGCCAAGGCCGCCAGAATGCCTGGCCCCAGTTCCTGGCGCTGCCAGTTCTTCATGGCGGCAAAGCCAGCCAGATCGACAAGGGCCGATGGCGGCCTGCGGGCAATGGCCTCGAGCATAGTGCCGTTGATGACCACGCCAGGGTCCATGCCGAGTTCAGCAGCCTTGATGGTGCGCCAGCGCTTGAGCGTTTTGAGGCGGGCAGTGGCGGCCGGGTCTTCGACTGGTCGCACCACCTCGGGGAATGCGGGCCACTGTTCCTTTGGCAAGGCCAGGGCAACTGTAATGGCCCGCAACAACTCTTGACCATGGCGGTCCACCAGCCATGACCGAAATCCCGGGACCGCCCGCATGGCGACCAGAGTCCGAGGCATGGCGCGGGCCAATTCAATGAGCAGGGCCGTATCGATCACCTTGAAGTGCGGCACATCCTGACTCTGCGCCTCGCCATCGCGCCACTGCAGGAGCCCCTCCAGCACCGCCAACTGGCGCGGCGCAAGCGCCTGCGCCCCCTTGGCGCGCAGGAAAAGCGGCCCGTTGCTGCTGCTGTGACGCACCTGCTCCAGCAACTGAAACTCCTCGGCCGCCCAATCCAGGCGGCCCTTTTCCGCCAATCGAGCCTCAAGCAGTTTCATTAAGCCATGCAAATGGCGGGTATCCTCCGCCGCATACTCCAGCATGGCCGCGCTTAGCGGCCGCAGCGACCAGTCGGCACGTTGGTATTTCTTGTCGAGCCGCACTCCGAAGTAGCGGTCCAGCAGATCGGCGAGCCCCAGTTTGGGCTCACCCAGCAACTGACCGCACACCATGGTGTCGAAAAGGCCACGCACCACCAGCCCATGATCGCGGAAAAGACAGCGGATATCATAGTCAGCCGCGTGAAAAATCTTGCGCACCCCCGGGTCGGACATTACCGGTTGCAGGGCCGAGAGATCGGCCAGGGCCAGGGGATCAACCAGCACGGTCCGGCCCGGGGTGGAAAACTGCAGCAAACAGACCTTTTCCTGGTAACTGTGCATGGAGTCGGCCTCCAGGTCAACGGCAATAACCGACGCATGGCTGAGTTCGCCGGCAAAACGGACCAAGGCGGGCAGATCAGTCAAAAGAGTCTCAGGCATGGCCGGGCTCCCCAGGGATATGCGCGGCATCCTTGCCGCCTTTTTTCGCATCGGCCCGCATGATCTTCAGCAGTTCCTCGCCATCGACAATCTCCTGCCTGATCAGGATGGCGGCCAGGGTATCGATGGTCTCCCAATGGCGTTCCACCAACTCCCGGGCCTTTACGGTCGCCTCGTTTATCCAACTGCTCACCCGCGTCTCCACCTGGGTCAGGAAGAACTGTCTGCTGACATTCTGGGTCAGTGTCTCGGTGTGCACATAGCCCACCTCCCTGTCCATCCCGAGACTGGCCACCGCCGCGTAGGCCTGGTGGGTCGCCTGTTCCAGATCCACCGAGGCCCCGGAGTCGATGCCCTTGTCGCCGAATTTCTTGATGCTCGCCACCCGCCCGGCGATCAACACGCAGATATTATTGAAGACCTCGGCCCTGGAGACGTTACTGGGAAAGTCCTCAAAGGTGTAAGAGATGAACCCCAAGGTATGCAGGCGGGGGGCGATGGTGACCTGCTCTATCTTGATGTCTGGCAGCAGCAAGCAGGAAAGCACGGCGTGCCCGGCCTCGTGGTAGGCCGTCATCTTCAGCTCCTCCTCCAAGTTATGAAAGTGTTTTTTCTCCAATTTGGAACCGTATTTGATAATGTTGATCTGTTCGATCAAAATTTCCTCGGTAATGCAATCCAGGCCGTGGCGGATGGCATGCAGCGATGCCTCCTTGCCGATGCGCTGCAAGTCATAGCCGTTCATGCCCGAGATATAGCGTACCACCTTGTCCACGTCGATCCTGCCGTTGTTGGGCCTTTCCAGAATCTTTTCAATAAAGAAGCGGCGGGCTTCCTTGTCTAGTTCCGGGACTTCGACAAAGATGTCGATGCGGTCCGGCGCAATAAGCAGGGGGTTGACCTCGGCCTTGTTCTGGGCCGTGGCGATAGTGAAGACCGATTCGTCCGGATCCGTGGGCAGGGCATCTAGTTCTATAAGGAGCTGATCAACCGGCAAGTTGGCATAGGCGCCCTCGACCATGCCCTTGAGGTCAATGCCGTCCAGGAAAACTATGCTCGGCGCAAACTGCCTGGCCTTTTGAAAGGCGCTGCTGATGTAGTAGGGATCAAACAGTTCGCTCCGCGACACATACAGATAAGGCCGTTCGGCCTCCGTGGCAAAGGCCTTGCCCAGCATGGTCTTGCCCACCCCCTCGGGCCCGAAGAGCAGCAAACCTTTCGGCATATCAATGCCGAATTTCCTGACCAGGGCCGGCTCCTTCAGCAGGGTGATGATCTGCCTGAGGGTATTCTTCGTGGTCTTGTTGCCGGCGATCTCGGCAAAACCCAAGGTGGAAAACTCAACCCGGGGGCGCTCTTCCCGGAAATACTCCTTGGTGGTGGGCAGCCTCGTAAGCTCCGCCCGCTCGATGCTGAAAAACACCTGCCCGCCGCGGGCATACTCTTTCCAGGTCAATTCCACGGTTTCATTTTTCTTGAAAAGCTTCTGCGGCAGATTGTCGCTCTCCCGGTTAAGCCGGGCCAGAAAGCTCTTGGCCTGCCTGGAGAGCTTAAAGGTCACCTTGCTTGGGTAGCTTGGGGCGTTACGGATAAACTGGGTGATTTTGAACAGCACCGCATCAGGCAGCTTCTGCTTCACCCGCTTCACGTTGATATAAGGCGCAAAGGACAGGGTGAGCATCCTGACCAGCTCATCAAACTCCTGATACGTGAGCTCAATATTGCTCTTGGCCATGAAGTGCTCTGACAGCCGCTGCAAGGCATCGGCGCCAACCCGCACGATGGCGTCAAGACTTAAGCGGTTAAACAGGATGATATGATGGTGCGACAGAACGGATAACAGCTTGGGCGCGATGGCCGGCTGCACGGTCTCAAACACCATTTTTTTCTCATTGGCAATGGCGTCCATGACCAAAGCCTGGGCGCGCAGCTTTTCCTTTTTGAATGAATTCAGGAAGCCCTTGCTCTGATAGAGGGCGCCGCCCAGGGTGGAGGTGAAGATGACAATGGTTTCGCTACAGTCGACGCTGCCCTCCCCCGGACCTCGGGTGAGCAGGTCAAGCAGGGCGAGTTGCAAGCCATTGTCGGCCTGATCAATGCTGTCGAACAGGACAATGGCGCGGGGATGGGCATTAATGAACCTGACCAGTTCCCCGTCCGGCAGGCCATCCACGGTGGCCGAGGCCAGCAAACGCATGCTGCTTTCCGGATCAGCGTACTGTTCCATGTCGAACTGCTTGAAGGCCGCATACTCGGCCAGGCATCCGGCCAGGGCGCTGGCCAGGGAGATCTTGCCCACGGCCGGGGGGCCCAGAAAGGTGAAAATGGCCCGGGGCGGCATCTCCAGCGGCTTATAGGCCAAATGGACAAAGGCATCCACCACCGCATCAATGGCCTCATCCTGATCGTAAATGATCTGCTTGAGCCTGCCCCGCAGCTCTTCGAATACCATGAAAATTTTTTTGCCCGTAACCTTACGCTTCACGTTTACTCCATCCTTTTTCTATGGAAGCGGCAGCAACCCGCCAATTCCTTGCGCCTGACCGGCCACCCCTTTATGGATAACCAGTTGTCGCCCTTCCTGCTGCCCCGCCTCATACGCATTCACATAAACCCGGGGACCGGCATGCTGGATGGTACGCAGGCGAGGGTGACGCCAGCGGCAATATCTGATCAGGCCGGGATCATTGGCAAGGATCAACTCACCTGCCCCGGCCCCGCCCCGGCTGGCCATATCCTGACGATCCTGCTCTTGCAACTTCTGGCGGAAACCATGCAACACCCCTAGAAAATAGGAATTTCGCTCTTTAGCCGGAACCCCGGTATCCTGGCTGAAGCCTTGCCAGAGATGCGGCAGGCGATTCTCCAGGAAACGGTAGACATACTCGGCCACGTCCAGGTTCTCCCTGGCGCCGATCAGTTCAATAACCCGATGGCTGGCAAGCGTTTTGGGATCAAACTGTTGGGACAGAACCACGTTGACATAGAAAAAATCCTTAAGCAAGGAGGCAATCACCCGCTGATAGGCGGCGAGCCGCTTTTTGCCGAGGTTGATGATCAGATAATCATACTCCGTGGCCGCCTGCTGCCCGATCCTCTCCAGGTTGTGTTTGCGGAGCAGGGCATTGGCCTTCTGCATGGCCAGGGCGGCCTCGTGCTCGTTGGCACTCTGCGCCAGGGAAAAAAGTTTTTCGATCCGGGCGAGCACCCCGCTGCCGGTATGCGGCCCCTGCCTTTGCAGCAGACGCGGAATGCGACCCGTGGCCGTCCGGAAGGCGGGATGGACGCCAAGCCGATCGCAGGCCTCCTGAAAGGCCGGACCATGCGGCACCTCATCCATCCGACCCATGACCTGCTGCACATATTGATGGCTGACTTCATGCTTGAGGATTTCCAGCACCACGTCCCAGGTACAATCCGTGATTAGCCAGACGGCGATCTTGAGGGTATCAAACCCGGGCGACCAGGCCCCGGCCCTGGACTGATTGTCCATGATCTCAAAGACCGGAGGACGGAGCGGCAACCGGTACAGCCAGCAGAGATGCCGATACTCATCCACCAGTTGCTTGCGCCACGCCCCTCTCGGTGTCGTTTCTCTTGCGTGCATATATTTATGGGTCAAGGCCTTCAGGCCGGCAGGAGTGACAGGACCCCGCGCAGGGCCGCCCAGGCAAGCACCAGGGCGGTGATGGCCACGCAGCTCATCCCGAGAAATTTATGACGTAAATTCTCCTTGATCCGCTCCTGATAACCTAGCAGAAAACCAAACATGGCGCCGGCCGCCATGCCGCCGCCATGCCCCCAGTTATTAATGCCAGGCACCAGCAGGCCGAAAACAAAGATGCTTATTGCCCAGCCGCGCACCTGGTGAAAAAGGTTCTGGCCGTAGGTGCCGCCCCGGCTTTTGCCATAGTAGAGGATGGCGCCGATCAGGCTGCAAACCGCGGCCGAGGCGCCTATGGTATAGGACACGCCGGCCAGAAAAGAAAGGATAAAGCCGCCGACCCCACCCAGGGTGTAGATCGTGAGCATCCGAAAGCCGCCATATTCCTGGATGACCAGGGGACCTATCTGCCGCAGGGCCAGCATATTGAACAAGATGTGCAGCAGACTGCCGTGCAGATAATTGGCCGCCACCAGCGACCACCAGCGATGCTGGTGCAGAATGGGAATGGTGCCGGTGGAACCGAGGTTGGCAAGGCTGCCGGGGCTTGGTGACAGAAACTCAAAGGGATGCAGGGCAAGACTGTCGGCGCGCGGGTTGATGAGCAGGGCAAGAAGATACATGCCGACATTGGCATAGATGATCAGGTTGATAATCTGACTTTGCTCGGTGAAACCGACAATAAAACGATTATTTCTCCACCATGAACCAGGCTTGCTAGTACCGCAAAAGGGGCAACTCGACTCATCCCGATTGATCAGCCGTCGGCAATTTGGACAAAGTATGGATTTTTTAGGGTATGGAGCTGGCATGTTACTAGATGGCATTGATCTCTTCGCTGGTCAACACCCGGATACCGGCCTTCTGCAGGGCATTGATGGCGCGGTCGAGTTCATCGAACCGGAAGATAACGAGCCCGGTATCACCGCTGCGCTGGGAAAAGGCTTGCATGCATTCCACATTCAGAGAGGCGGCCTTGATGACCTGCAGGGCCGTGGCCAGACCGCCGGGTTTGTCCGGCGTCGCGATAACGCAGACGTGGCTTATGCCCACGGCAAAGTTGTTCTCCTGCAAAACCTGCCTGGCCTTGCCTGTATCGTTGACCAGCAGCCTGAGGATACCGAAGTCGCCGGTATCGGCCAGGGAAAGCGCCCGGATATTGATCCCGCTTTCCGCCAGAATCTGGGTAATCTCGGCCAACCGGTTGGCTTTATTCTCCAGGAATACGGCAAGCTGTTCCACTCTCATTATCGTTCTCCCTGTTAAGTCGTGCGCTTCTCGCTCACCCGTTTTCGCGCAGCCGCCCATACTACCCGTTCCCAAGCATGTCGTCACCTGGCAATATTGGTGGCGGCAAACTACAAACCGAACCACGGAGTCACGAACCAGTGAAGCCTCTCTTAACTTCATCGTTCGATCTTCGGTGTTCGGTATGTAACTATCCAGCTTGTGTCGGCAGTCAAGCGTTCCCGGCCTGAAAATACTTTTCGCTCATTCTCGGCGGGCGTCCTGCCCGCCTCCGAGGCGTCCGCGGCCGCCCGCGCATCCTGAGCCCGGTCGCGGACGAACCCGCGAAAAGCATTGCCAGTCCGGGAACTCCCCTGGGTTGCGGTTCCGCTGGATAGTTACTTCGGTATTTGATATTCCTCAGTGCCTTCAGCCATTAGCCTTACACCATTGTCCCGCCGTATTCAAGCATGCCCAACGCCCTGCCGGTCCCGCCTTTCCACGATCCAGAACCAGGGCGCCAAGACGCCCATGAACCAGACAAAGGCCAGCCCGCCAGTGAGGGCATCAAAGCACGAGAAACCGATAAGCGGCCCGAGCCAGCGGTCATGAAAACGCAGCCAAGGATAACGTCCAGCCCCGAGCCAGGGACGGAGGGCGACATCAATAAAAAAGAACAACTGCCAGGCGTTCTGCCTAATAAAGCGTCCCACGAAAAACCAGGCCCGCACGCTGCCCCAAAGGCCGAGGTCGTGCCGCAGCATGGTCATAATCAGGCTGAAATAGGGCCAGAGCTGTAGCCTGGCGGTGTACTGCTGGGCCGGGTACACGGTGCTGGCCCGCTTAAAAAAGGCCGCCACCCCGGCGTTGTGCAGCCCCATGATGATGCCCATGAGCAGATAACGGCGGTAAAAACCTTCAGCCTCGAAGCGGCGGGCCGAGGTTTGCAGGCGACCGGGCAGGGTGACCCACGTTCCTTGGACCCGGATACGTTCGGCAAGTTTCTGGTCTTCAAGAAATGACAATGCTTCGTCAAAGCCGCCAAGTTCCGTGAAAAAATCCCGGCGCAGCAGAAAACCCTGGTCACCGTTGGTGGTGTGCGGCCGATTGCCGAGGCTCTTTTCCTCAAGAAAACGGAAGGCCAGGTCGTGGCCCGGGAGGGCACGGCGAAACTTTATGGGGAAATGGCCGGCCAGCCGCCGGCGCCCAGCCCGGATCTCGGCCTGCTCCAGGAAAGCACCGGCATTACGCAGCATAAAGACATCGGTGAGTCTTGAATCGGCATGCAGAAAAAGCAGGAAGCCACCGCTGGCTGCCAAGGCCCCGGCATTCATCTGCCGCCCCCTGCCCGGCGGCGCCGCCACCAGGATGGCACCATACCTGGCCGCCAACTCGCGGGTCACATCCCTGGAGCCGCCGTCGGCCACGATGATCTCAAGCCCTATCCCCTGCTGAGCCCGCAGGTCGGCCAGGATGGACGGCAGGTTGGCCGCTTCGTCCAGGGTGGGAATGATGACCGAAAGCAGCGGCGAGGTCACGATCTTCCTCATACCATGCGAACCGTTGCTTTCCTGGGCAACATACCGAATATATATGTAAATATCATACTCAACCTTATTGTAATTTCACCTAAAAAATGAGACCAAGAAGGATGACAGATTAAATGCATTGGCAGTATAATCGGGCCGGGCTACAATTCAAGGACTTCAACCACGCACATCCCGGCCAGCCCCATTTGTGCGGCAATAACCCGGGAAAATCCTTTGCATAAGCGGCCGGCATGGCCTGAACAAAATAAACGTCTCTATCCTGCCATAGTCCCTTGTCCCAGGAGCACAGCATGAAAGGCAAATATATCCGCAACTACATCATCCTCATGGTTGTGACCGTCATGGGCGTGGCCATTTACAATATCTGGAGCATCGAAGAAAACCAGCCCTACCATGAAGTGAGCCTTACCGCCTTTCTCGACCACCTGGAAAACAATGAAATCAAGACCGTGGTCTTGCAGGGCGACACGATCACGGGCACGGATACGCTCGATCAGCCTTTCACTACCTTTTCCCCGGCCGCCGCCAGCATGATTCCCCAATTATACGCCAAGAAGGTCATGGTCACCGTGAAACCAGACAGCCATGCGGACCCGAGATTCTGGCAGACCGCCTTCCCCATGCTCCTCATTTTTGGCGGCTGGATGTTTTTCATGATGCGGCAGCAGCGGTCCGTAAAAAGCTCGCCATTCGCCAAAAGCAAGCCCATTCTCAGTTCCAGAACCGGACAAAAGGAAACCTTTGCTGATGTTGCCGGCATCGAAGAGGCCAAGGAGGAACTGGTGGAAATTGTCCAATTCCTGAAAAACCCCGGGGAATACACCAGGCTGGGAGGCAGAATTCCCAAAGGCATACTCCTGCAAGGCCCGCCGGGTACGGGTAAGACGTTGCTGGCCAAGGCCATTGCCGGCGAGGCCAATGTGCCATTCTTCAACATCAGCGGTTCGGATTTCGTGGAGATGTTCGTGGGCGTGGGCGCCTCACGGGTACGCGACCTCTTCAGACAGGCGAAAAAAAATGCCCCGTGCATCATTTTCATTGATGAAATCGACTCGGTGGGCCGGCATCGCGGCTCCTCCGGCACCGGCGGCGGTCGCGACGAACGCGAACAGACCCTGAACGCCCTGCTGGTCGAAATGGATGGCTTCGAGAGCGGCGACACGGTAGTTCTGGTGGCCGCCACCAACCGACCCGACGTTCTGGACCCGGCCCTCCTGAGGCCCGGGCGTTTTGACCGACAGGTCACCATCCTGCCGCCCGACGTCAAGGGCAGACAAAGGATTCTTGAACTCTACTGCAAGGATGTGATCATGGCCGCCAATGTGGACTTGGTCCAGATTGCCAGGAGTACCCCCGGCTTTACCGGCGCCGACCTCGCCAACCTGATCAACGAATCGGCCCTGCTTGCCGCCCGGCACGGCAAGGACGCCGTTGATCTTGACGACATGGAGGAGGCCAAGGATAAGATTCTCATGGGCACCGCCCGCAAGGGCCTGGTCATCAATGCAGAGGAACGGCGCTTCACGGCTTACCACGAGGCGGGCCACGCCATGTTGGCACGACTCCTGCCGGAGGCCGATCCCCTGCATAAGATTACCATCGTGCCAAGGGGTCGCGCCATGGGGGTGACCCAGCAGATGCCCTTGGACGACCGGCACGCCTATACCATGCGCTATCTGACCAACCGGATCACCATACTTATGGGGGGCCGTGCGGCCGAGGAACTGGTGTTCAAGCAGTACACCACCGGCGCGGCCAACGACCTGCAGAACGCCACGCAAATCGCCGCCAAGATGATCTGCGAATGGGGCATGGGCGATGCCCTGGGCCCTTTGTCCTATGCCTCGGGTGATGGGGGCTTCCTAAACGTCGACGGAAGCGCCAGACAACACTACAGTGAACAGACGTCATCTGAAATTGACCAGGAAATCAAACTACTGGTGACCGATTGTTACAAATATGCCGTGAACATCATTTCCAAACGAATCAATTTTCTCCACAAACTGGCCGAAGTCCTGCTGATCAACGAAACAATCGATGCGGAGGAAGTGGAGATCATCGTCAATTGTCCGTTGCTCAACGAGGAAACCCAGTGGGAACTTTAAGGGTAATCCCTGGTTCCAACAAGGTTTCCGGAACCCGCCAAGTCATCTTTTTCTGATTACCGCAAACCCGCCATCCCTCCGCCGGGCCCGCAAGGCAGACCGCCTCCCCTGCATTCTTTACTTCACAATATCATAGTGGAATCCAGCATTAACTGCAACACTGCAATTGGTTGCATGCAACTGATTGCAATACTGCGTTGCAATGATTGCATTTCAATGGATTAAGTACCGTTTTCTGTAAAAATCATTGCTCGACAAAAAAATAAATATCCTAGAATAACACGTAATATCAAGCATATTCGTTTGCCGATGTTGCCGTAAAACCATGCCCTGGCCATGGTTGGCACAACCCGTGCATTAGTACTAGTCAAAGCAAACAACAAGGCAACTGCCACGCTTAACATGGCAACACAAGGAGAGTCATCATGAATACCATCAACTTGAACACCACTGACCGGGACACCATCCTTGATGACCAGAACC
>MNYK01000117.1 GCA_001873115.1 Desulfobacterales bacterium CG2_30_60_27
GACAACGCCGCCGCCCACCTGCTGAGCTTCGGCGCCTCCATCACCTTCTAGCCAGGGAAAATCAGGAACCCCATGCCCGCAACCTTTCCAGCCGCCGTCACGCCGGCCCACTCCTATCCCCCGGATGTCCAGGTTATCCACCTGGACGGCCGGGAAATCTTTCTGGTGGGCACGGCCCATATCTCCCGGCATTCGGTCGATCTCGTTCGTCAGGTGATCGCCAATGAGGCGCCGGACTGTGTCTGCATAGAGTTGGACGAGAAACGCTACGAGTCCCTGTCACAACGGAAACGCTGGGTGACCCTGAATATCAAGGAGATAATCTATAAGAAGCAACTCGCCACCCTGCTGGTGAACCTCATTCTGGCCTCGTATCAGAAAAAGCTCGGAGAGCAACTGGGGGTGTTGCCAGGCACCGAATTGCTGGAGGCCGCCCGCGCCGCCGAGGAGCAGGGCGTGGCCATTGCCCTGTGCGACCGGGACGTGCGCATTACCATGAGGCGGGCCTGGCATGCCACCGGCTTTTGGAAAAAGGGCTACCTCATGGCCACCCTCATGGCCAGTCTCTTCGAGACCACCGAACTCACCGAGGAAAAACTAACCGAACTGCGCTCTACCGATGTGCTGTCCGAACTCATGGAAGAACTGGGCGCTGCCATGCCTCAACTGAAACGGGTGCTTATCGACGAACGCGACACCTTTCTGGCCGAAAAGATCAAGGCCGCCACCGGCCAACGACTGGTGGCCGTAGTCGGGGCTGGCCATGTGACCGGCATCAAGGCCGCCCTCACCGAGGACCGCTCCGCCCGGATGGCGGAGATCTCCACCATCCCGCCGGTTTCGCCGGTCTGGAAAATCATCGGGTGGGCCATCCCGATCTGCATTATCCTGGCCATCACTGCCACCGCGGTCCACAAGGGCAGTGCCCTGGCCAGCGCCTCGATTTACTACTGGATCCTGGCCAACGGCATTCCTTCCGCCCTTGGTGCCCTCCTGGCTCTGGCCCACCCAATCACCATTATCACCGCCTTTGTGGCGGCACCGATCACCAGCCTCACGCCGGTAATCGGCGCCGGCTATGTCACTGCCTTTGTCCAGGCCATGCTGCAGCCTCCGCTGGTGGGTGAATTCGAGTCCGTACTCACCGACATCCTCACGGTCCGAGGCTGGTGGCGGAACAGACTTCTCAAAGTATTCCTCGCCTTTCTTCTCCCCGGCTTCGGCAGCATGATCGGCAGCGTGCTGGGCGGCTACCGGATTTTTTCCAACCTCTTCTAACGGAACACACCATGAGCAAAACAGGTCCAAAAGCGAAACAACTAAACGGGTCACAGATCCGCCATCTGCGTGGCCTGGGCCATCATCTCTCGCCCGTAGTCATGGTTGGCCGCGAGGGTATCTCGCCCTCGGTGCTGACCGCGGCTGCCGAGGTGCTGCTGGCCCATGAACTCATCAAGGTCAAGGTACAGCAGACCAGCGACGTGGACCGGCAGACGGCAGCCGAGGAATTGGCGAACCGGCTCAAAGCTGCCGTGGTCCAAGTGCTTGGCAACACCGTGCTCCTCTACCGGGAAAACAAGGACCGGAAACCAGACCAGAAAATCAACCTGCCGGAGTAGGCGAAGAGAGGCACAGAGGCACAAAGGCAGAAGGCACATAGTCTAAAAGCTTAACGCTGCAAGTATCTTCTTCTATTTTAGTGCCTTTGTGCCTCTGTGCCTTCGCCTCTACGCCCCTGTCCCTTATCCTGCCCAATGCACCCGCACCGTATGCCGTGGCAGACCATACTCAAAGACCACCTCCACACCGGTCAGCAACCCTAAAGCCATTAGCCGCTGCCGGTAAAGGTTACCTGGGCCCCGAAAGATGGATTCGTCGGCTGCGGCCATGGTAAGGCAACCGCCCTTGCCTGCCCGCTGCCGCAGAACGTGCCGCACCTTCTTGAAAAAAAGCCAGGCCAGCACCATTTCGCCAAAGGCCGGATGATGGGGCCCGGCAATGAGATGTTGCGTTAGTGCCGTTCCATCCTGCAACCCCATGCGGACGACCGGAATGGTGCAGGCATCGAAGATGGCCTTGATTCGGGCGGTGCGGGCAACGGCCTGGTGCAGGGACAGCGGCCGGTAGCTCCCAGCCGCATAGTCCAGGGCCAGGGCGCTGCCCGCCACCACCAGGGTCGGGTAGATACGGACGAAATCAGGGGCCAAGGCTGCCAATTGTCGAGCGCTGTCCATTGCCCGCCGGCTGTTTTCGCCCGGCAATCCCACCATGAGCTGGCCGCCGACCTGAAGACCGGCGCCCCGCAGGTTCCGTAAGGCCCGCCCCACCTCGCCGGGCCCGTAGCCCCGGCCGCTGGCCGCCAGCACCGCCGCATCCATGGACTGCACGCCCAGTTCCACGATCCGCACCCCCCGGTCCGCCAAAAAAACGGCCGTCCCGTGGTCCACGCAGTCGGGCCGGGTGGAGAGGCGCACGGCCCGGACCAGACCCTGTTCCAGGAACGGCGCCACCGCTGCCAGCAGTTCAGCCTGTCGGCCTGGCGGCAGGCCGGTGAAACTGCCGCCGTAAAAGGCGACCTGCACCTCGGCCTCGGGATAGCGGCGGGGCCTATCCAGCCGGGCCGCGATCCCGGCGGCCACCTGACGGGGCGTGATCTGCCCGGCCCCCTCCGCCTGGCCGGTGATGCTCGTCTGATTGCAGAATACACAACGGTGCGGGCAGCCCTGATGGACAATGAAGAAGGGGATGATGAAGGGCGGCCTGCTGGCGGCCGATTCAGGCGTCAAAGTCGAAGTTGGCAAAATTTTCAAGGGCAGCGGCCGCGGCCCGCTGCTCGGCCTCCTTCTTGCTGGAAGCGGTGGCCATGGCCAGCATCTGCCCCCGGAAACGCGCCGACACGGTGAAAAGCCTGGCATGGTCAGGCCCCTCGGCCTTTTCCAGCCCATAGACCGGGGCCTCGTTGAAGCGCTGCTGGGCCAGCTCCTGCAAACGGCTCTTGGCGTCACCCTGCAGCATGCTCTGCCGGCCCCGGGCGATCAGGGGGGCGAACTGCCGTTCGGCCAGAGCCCTGGCCGATTCGTAGCCACCATCCACGAAGACCGCGCCGATTATCGCCTCGTAAGCGCAGGACAGGATGGATGGTTTGGCGCGGCCGCCGGTAGCCTCCTCGCCCTTGCCGAGCAGGAGCGCGTCTTGCAGACCCAGAACCCGAGCCAGGTCGGCCAGGCTTCCCTCATTGACCAGGGCGGCCCGCATCCGGGTCAAATCGCCCTCGTTGACCCCGGGAAAGGCCTCGAAAAGGGCGTTGCCCACCGCCAAATCCAGAACCGCATCGCCCAAAAATTCCAGAACCTCATTGTCCGCCAAGGGTTTTCTGCCCTGCTCAAAGGCGAAGGAAGAGTGGATAAGGGCGGTGAGCAGGTGGACCTCTCCGGCGAAGCGGTAGCCCAAGCGCTCCTCTAGTGTCGCCAGTGGCGCGGCGTGGTCCTTGATGAGTAACGCGGTAAGGTCCATGGGTTGATGATCCGGCGTGCGACCCGGAAGCCCCGGGTTTTTCCGCACCTTTTCTCTTGTCAAAAGCAGGCACTCTATATTAAGATGCGCGACTTCAAATGGGGCGGCGTAGCCAAGTGGCTAAGGCAGCGGTCTGCAAAACCGTTATTCACCGGTTCAACTCCGGTCGCCGCCTCCATCCTGAGAAGCAAAAGGCTGACCCCACGGGGCCAGCCTTTTTTTGCGGCTAGCCGCTAGCCGCTGGTCAGCTAGAAACCCATCTCCGCCAGCAGGCTGTTGACGCTGTTCTGGTCGAGTGAGCCCTCGCCGCCTACCTCGGCGGTGGTCATGCTCCTGAGATAGCTGTCCACGTCATCCTGGGCCATCTTCTTGGTTTCTTCAAAAGTCAGGGCGCTGTCTTTCTCCTTATGTTTGAGCTGGGAGCCGAAGGACACCACGATTCCCAGGAGCTGCACCTGGAAGTCGGAAAGCAGCTTGATGATCTTCAATATCTGCTGGCCCGAAAGATCCTGGAAGCTCAGGGTCTCGGTGATCTTCGACACGGTGCCGCAGATCCCGCTGGAATAATCGAAGGCCTCCTCGATCCGGTTTAAAATTTCCGCCTGATCCGCCGGGCTCATGGAGCCGATCTGGCCAGTGGCGGCAACGCCGACAGGCTGGGTCTCCAGCTCCGCAAGCACGGCCAGACTGTCGGCCAGCATACCGTCCAATTCAGCGAGCCGTGGGTCGGGGGCGGTCACCGGCTCCTCTGCCGCCGCGGCCACGGCGCCGCCCACCACCACCTCCTCGGTGACCGGCATCTCGAGCGGCAGGCTCTGATCGAGAAAGATGGTCTCCTTATTCTTTTCCATGCGCTGAAACAGATTCCTGACCTTGTCGTCGGTACAGGCCACAAAGAGGGCCCGAAAGATGTCGGTGAGCGGCACCGCGAAAAAATTGTCTTCCAGCGTCAGGCCGGCCACTTTGCCGCTCAGGTGGTCGTGAAAGGCGGCAAGCGTAAAAATGGTAGCCGCCTGCTGGCGCGCCGAAGTAATGTGAGTTTTAACCGTCTCGTTGGTACACAGTTCGTACATGGTCTGAAAGACCACGTCCAGAGGGAAAAGGTAGCGGGTTCTGGACTCTTGCGGGGCGACCGGCGCCGCGACTTCGACGGCCGGACCCGGCATGTCGAGCCCGCCTACCACCTCCCTGGCCCGGGTCAGGGAGGCCTGAAGTTTTTCCAGCAGCGCGGCCCGGGGATCATCCACGGCCTCGGGCGGACCTGCCTCATCGGCCAAACCGATGGCGGCAAAGGCGCTGTGCGCCTTCAGGTTGGCTAGGAGATTCTTGACCTCGTTGGTCTGATCCTGAACCTTCTCCACCTGGTCCATGATCTCCATGGTCGCCATTTCCGTAAGATCGACGATGTCCTTGAGCTGCTTCTTGGCATGTTCGATCTTTTCCCCGGCCTCGTCCAGCTCGGCCCGCTTGCCACGGCGATCCTCGGCCGGTAAATCCATGATGGTGGAGCTGAGATTCTTGGCGAGCTTGCCGATGTCGCGATAAAGGTCGCTGGAGATCTCCTTGTAGAAATCATCCTCGACCGCGGTTTCTGGGGCCGCCGGCGCGGCCGGCACCGGAACCGTCGCCCCCCTTTCCTGCTGGACGATCTTCTCCACCACCCGGGTGACGGAACTCTCCTCCGGGCTGATGACCGTAATGCTGTAAACGGCATCCGCGGTGGGGATTCTGAAAAAGCCGTTGTACACCTCCAGATGGATCACGGGCTTACTTTTATCCGCCATGCAGAGACTCCCTTAAAATGTTAGCTGACAGGGCCGCCAAACCGGCCGCCCATGCCCCTATTTCCTGACCCGTCCGCAGAAACAGACCGCCACCTCATACTTGCCAGGCTCCAGACTGCTGGGCAAACAACGCACCACCATGCCGATCACCTTGAGCACCCCGATGGCGGAACGATCCGGGGACTGCACCCAATCCCCCGGATCGTCCCGCCAACCGGGAAATTCAAGCACCAGCAAAAGCTGGGTGGCGATCTCCACCGGCTCCCGGGTCAAGAAACGCAGGCCGCCGGCGCCGATATCCAACAACGAGCCCTGCCGGTCCATGGCGACATCGGTGACCTCCTCCCAGGGCCCGAAGCGCAGATCGATCTCCTTATGGACCCGCTCATGCCGCCGCCGCTCCATGCCTTGCCCAGCCAAGGTCTGCTGCGCCATATACCGCTCCTTGTTGAAGCTGCTAGCAGCTAGCCACAAGCAGCTAGCCCTTGCAGGCAATTCGATCTTACCTAATTTCAATTCAAAGGTACACGATTTTCAGCCGGTCCAGGCGGCAAGATCAACGGGCCGATCCACATCGGCCAGGCAAGGCAGAAGCTGATAGCTGAGCCCGTGACGGGCGATGGCCGCCCGGGTCTGTTCCAGGACCAGGCCAGTGCCCCAGTCTATGTCCACGAAAAGCCCGGGCTGCTCCCGGGCCAGGCCGACCAGATAGTAACCGCCGTCCGCGGCCGGTCCGAGCACCACGTCAACCATGGCCAGACCGGCAAAGGCCTGGGCCAGAATTTCTTCAGTCAGATCGGGGCAGTCGGTGCCCACCAGCACCACGCGCCGGGCCTTGGTGGCAAAACTTTTGGCAAAGGCCAGGGCCAGGCGCCGACCCAGATCACCGGCCGGCTGCCGGTGATAGCCTGCCCCATCGCCCAGCCAGCCCCGTGCCGCCCGGGCGTTGCCGCCGGTGTACCAGACCTCCAGACCGGTCGGCCGGCCGCCCACAAAGGACCGGGCCGTGGCCAGGGTGCGCTCGGCCAGACGCCGGTGCAGGGCCGCGGCCCCCGCCGCCCCCAAGGCCGGAATGAGACGGGTTTTCACCTGACCGGCGACGGGCAGCCGGGTAAAGACAAGGAGGCGTTCCCTCATGGCTGGCCCGCGCCACCCGGCGGTTTGGCGGTCACCTCAATATAATTGATGTAGGAAACCGCCTGGTCGCCGGTGTCATCGGAGTCGTTCATCACCGCGATCCGGGCCCGGGCCGGCGGCTGTCGGCCAAAGGCCCGCCGGTAATCGGCCACCATGTCCACCTCGCAGGTCTGCCAGGTGCCCACCTGCTCGTCGCCAGCCGCCTTAACGACCATCATGGCCCGGTCCGTATAGGCGTTGACCAGGATGCCATGCTCGGCCACGTGGTTGGCCCAGATGTAGTTGAGACTGCTCTGGGGCGGATACTCGCCGTACAGCAGACGGGCCGTTTCGTACCGCACCTTATCGAGGAAACCGGCGGTGGCCGGGTCATAGGCAAACATCACATAGATGCGGGCCGGATAATCGTCGCCCGCCTTGCTGTTGGCGTCGCCCTTGACGTAGACCTTCTCTACCCGCCAGCGCCACGCAAGTCGCGGAAAGTCGTAGACATTGAATTCCTGTTGATGCACCAGGGCCGAGGCCGAGGCATTGCTCTCCATGCGCAGCACGGCGTCGCCGTCCAGGACCGCGGCCGTATACTCGGAGTGCCGGCTGATTTTGGGGAACAGCAACGGCCGCCAGTGATCAAGTTGCCTGAAATCCTCATGGAAAAGCACAACCGGCCCCGCGGCCGCGGCTAGGCCGATCAGCCCCAGCACGCCGAGTACCGCGAGTACCCGGCATAACAGACGGCAACGCTGCCGCAACCTTATATGCGGACCGGCGTTTGTCGTCGGCTTGAAAAATCCCATCCGGCCTCTCCTCTTGCCGTCAAAAATATGGTAATAGATGCCCATTCGGGATACTATTTTCGGCCCTGGCCCAAAAGGAAATAAACCCCCACCATGCACGCCGTTCAAACCGAAAATCTCACCTTGTATTATGGCCACAACCTGGTCCTGGCCGAGATCACCTGCTGCATCCAGGCCGGGGAATTTCTCGCCGTCCTGGGACCCAACGGCGCCGGCAAGACCGCCTTTCTAAAAGTCCTGCTCGGCCTGGCGCGCCCCTCGGCCGGCACGGTGCGCATCTTCGAGCAGCCGCCCGACAAGGTGCCGGCCCAGTGGATCGGCTACGTTCCCCAGATCAAAACCCTGGACCGCCGTTTTCCGGCCATTGTTCTGGAACTGGTGATCTCCGGCCTCCGCCATGCCTGGGTCGCCCGGATCACGGCCAAGGAAAAGACCAAGGCCCTGGCCGCCCTGGCCCTGGTGAATGCCGAACACCTGGCCATGCGGCCGGTGAACGACCTGTCCGGCGGCGAACTGCAACGCATCTACCTGGCCCGCAGCCTGGCCAGGGAGCCGCGCCTGGTGCTGCTCGACGAACCGGCCACCGGCATCGACACCGTGGGCGAAAGCGACTTCTATAAGGTGCTGAACGACTACCGCGTCCGGACCGGCGCCACCATCATCATGGTGACCCACGACTGGGAGGTCGCCTCGGATCAGGCCTTCCGGGTCATGGTGCTGAACCGCCACCTTATAGGCTTTGGCACCCCGGGCGAGGCCCTGTGCCAGGAATGCCTGGAAAAGGCTTACCCCGGCAAGGCGCTGCCCGGCCTGCGAGCGGCAAGAGGCATACACCATGTTTGAGGCGTTCGCCCTGCCCTTCATGCAACGGGCCCTGGCGGCCGGCGTCATGGTGGCCTTGCTCTCCTCCTACTACGGGGCGTTCGTGGTCCAGCGGGGCCTGAGTTTCCTGGGCGACGGCCTGGCCCATGCCGCCTTCGGCGGGGTGGCCCTGGGCATCCTCTTGCAGCACGAACCCCTGTGGATCGCCCTGCCCTTTACCCTGCTGGTCAGCCTGGCCATCACCTGGGTCAAACACCACACCCGACTGGCCTCCGACACCATCATTGGCGTCTTCTTTGCCGTCTCCATGGCCGCAGGGATCATCTTCCTGTCCCGCACCGAAAATTATACCACCGACGCCTTCTCATACCTCTTCGGCTCCATATTGGCCGTCAACCAAACCGACCTATGGGTCACCGGCCTCCTGGTCATCGTGGCCCTGCTGACCCTGCCCCTCTGGAAGCGCTGGGCCTACGCCACCTTTGACCGGGACCTGGCCCGGGCCGACCGGGTGCCGGTAGTTTTTGACGATTACCTGATCAGCGGCCTGCTGGCGGTCACCGTGGTGGCGGCGGTCAAAGTGGTGGGCATCGTGCTGATCTCCGCCTTCCTGGTCATTCCGGCCGCGGCGGCCCGCATGGTGACGCACCGCTTCGTGACCATGACCTGGCTCGCCATCCTCCTTGGCTTAATAAGCGCCGTGGCCGGTCTCTGGGGCTCCTACTGGCTGGACATCCCAAGCGGCGCCGCCATCGTGGTGTTGCAGGCCATTGTCTTCCTGGCCTGCGTCATCGTAAGCCCCTTGCGGCGCCTGCTTGGCGACCCAACCTCCGGCACCTGACCAACCCCGCTTTAGCCCTTAAACCCCGGGTCAGGCAATCTTTTCTCCGCCGAGCGTGGTGGTGACGCCTTCCGGCTTGATCTTGAAGCGCTCCCGAATGCGCTCCAGAGATACCAGCCGCCCACGCCGCGACGAAGGGGTCAAAAAGGATTTCAACTTGCGCTCGAGAACCCGGGGGTCCACCTCGCTTTCAATGGCCATGATCCCCTCGGTGATGATCTTCTGGAGCAGCAGTTCCTGATCCGTCCTTTCCCGCAGGTTGGCGGCAAAGGGGATGAAGAAAAAATTGGCGAAGATGACGCCGTAGAGGGTGGAGGTAAGGGCCACTGGCACGGTGGCGAGGATCACCGAGGTGTCGCCCACCCCGGCCAGCATGCCGATGAGGCCCACGATGCTGCCCACCAGCCCGAAAGAGGGAAAGAGATCACCGATGGTCCTGAGCACTCGTTCGGAATCCTCCCGCCGCATCTTGAAAAAAAACATCTCGGTGTTGAGGATGTCGCGCATCTGCTGGCCCCGGTAACCGTCCACCAGGAAACCCAGGGCTCGACGCAAAAAGAGGATCGTGGTTTCCTCCTCATCCTCCTGCAGGGAAAGCAGCCCCCGGAACCGACTCTTCACCGACAGGTCGACCAGAATCCCGACAATCTCCTCCGGACTCTTGGGTTTGGAGAGGTAGGAGGCGCGCAGCACCTTGCCGACAATGCGCAGCCTCTTAACCGGGTAGCTCAGAAAAACCGCGCCCGTGGTGCCGCCCAGCACGATGAGCAGCCCGGCGACGTTGAAATAGAGGCTGAGGTTACCGAGCAGGGTAAAACCAAAGACAAAGACCAGGACACAAAGCACCAGCCCGAGGAGGTTCTTGTTGAGCAGCGGTAAATTTTTTTTCTTTTTCATGGTGTGCCTATCTTCTCGGTAGGGTGCGCCGTGCGCACCAAATGTGCCTCATGGTGCGCACGGCGCACCATGCAACCTTGAGCTTTCGCCTTTCACCTTTCAGCTCTTACATCACATCCCCAACCGTACCAGGCACAGCCTGGGGCACCTCCCGGGTAATGACGATCTCGACCCGCCGATTGGCGGCCCGGTTGCCGACCGTGGTGTTCCGCACCAGCGGTTGATACTCGGCATGGCCCGAGATATAAAAGCGATTACCCGGCAACTTCATGTCCTCGATGAGAAAACGGGCCACCGCCGTGGCCCGGCTGACGGAAAGCTCCCAATTTGTGGCGAACCTGGCGGAATGCATGGGCATGTTGTCGGTGTGGCCGATGACGTTCACCATGTTGGGAGTGCGGCGGATGAACTCCGCTATCCTGACTAGTTTCTCACGCACCAGGGGCTTGATCTCCGCCTGGCCCAAGTCGAAAAGAAAATCGCTGGCCAGGATGATCCGCACCGTGCGATCCGGGGCCAGCTCAACCGAGGCAAAATCACGCAGGATCCGGGCCTCATCGGTTTCAACCAGGCGGCGCAGGTCGTAAACCTCGGGGGCCGCCTCCTCGACCGGCATGGCGTTCTCGCCAAGGCCGGAACCACCGGGACCCGTGCCAGGGCCGATGTCGTGGCCCGGCCACTCGCGGCTTAAAAATTCCCGATGGGCCGCCTGGTAGGCAAAGAGTACCACGAACAGGATGAACATGGTCATCATGAGGTCCGACCAGACGATGGCCCATTGGCTTTTCGCCGACGACCGCCGACGAAAAAAGGCATCACCCTCCGGGAAAACCCGATAGGTCAGCAGATCCTCGGTAGCCGGGCGCCCCTCCCAGGCCGCATCCCGATCGATGGCCTGGTCCCGGGGCACTGCTCTGTCCGCGGACAACGACGCATCGGCTCCGGCCAGGTCACGGGCCGGCTCAGAGGCAGTCCGGGCATCGGCATGTTCGTCGCTGGTTAGCATTTTCGCAACACGTTCCTGTAATTTGCCGTGACAACCATCGCTCCCAGTGTATCGGACCAGACTGCCCTTTCCTTAATAGAAAATCCGCCGGCCCGACACCCGGCAAGGCCCTATTTCAAAAGCGGCAACAAAGCCTTGAAGGCCGGGGTGCCGGCCCGACCCAGCAGGTCGTAGATAATCATCTCGGTGCTGGCCACCACGCCGCCGACCGCGCGGATGCGCTCCAGGCCGATGCCGTGATTTTCCGGGGTGCGGGAGGACACCGCGTCCGCCGCCACCCACATCTTGAAACCAGCCCGCCGGCCGCCCAGCACGGTCTGATAGACGCAGATATGGGTCTCGACCCCGCAGAGCAAGAGGGTGTTCACCTGCCCGGGGAGACGCCCCACCGCCTCCCGCACCGCCTGGTTTCTAAAGCCGTCAAACTCCAGTTTGTCAACCGTGCCCACCCCGGCCAGGGCCTCGACCACCGACGGCAGCAGGGGGCCAATCCGGGCCGCGTACTGGGTGGTGGCCAGTATTGGCAGATCAAGCTCCATGGCCGCACGGATCATGAGAACGCTGCGGGCCGTTACCCGCGCCTGGCTTTCGATGACCGGCATGAGCCGCTCCTGGATATCGATGACCATCAGGGCGCACTGCTCGGGGACCAGGTGCGGCGGAGAATCTTCATGGACCATCATGGCATGTTTCTCCATGTGAGTTCTTTCCGAAAAAATGCGGTTGCCAAGGGCATGGCATACTCATTACTGTAGGAAAAACCGTAACGCAACCGCAAAAGGCAATCCGCCTGAACGGCCCTGCCGGCCAAAAAAGGAAACCACCATGTTCAAGTTCATGCGCATCGCCCCGCTCCTGATGGCCCAGCCCCTCGACACCGCGCTGGAGGTGAAAGGCTGGGTACGGACCCGGCGGGACGCCAAGGGCGGTTTCTCCTTCCTGGAGATCAACGACGGCTCCTGCCTGGCCAACCTCCAGGTGGTGGCCGACAGCGGCCTCGTGAACTATGAAAGCGAGATCAAACGCCTCACCACCGGCTGCGCCGTGCGGGTGGCGGGTGATCTGGTGGTCTCGCCGGCCAGGGGCCAGGCCGTGGAACTGCGCTGCCGGGAGCTGACGGTCTACGGCTGGGCCCCGGCCGAGACCTACCCCCTCCAGAAGAAACATCACTCCTTTGAGTTTTTACGCTCCATGACCCACCTGCGGCCGCGCACCAACAGCCTGGCGGCCGTGGCCCGGATACGCAGCGCCCTCGCCCTGGCCTTGCACCGCTTTTTCGCCGAGCGCGGCTTCTTTTACGTGCATACGCCCATCATCACCACCAACGACTGCGAAGGGGCCGGCGAGATGTTCACGGTCACGGCCCTGGATCTGAACAACCTTCCCCGCCAGGACGACCGGGTGGATTTCAGCCGCGATTTCTTCGGCCGCCAGGCCAGCCTCACCGTCTCCGGCCAACTGGAGGCCGAGGCTTACGCCCTGGCCCTGGGCAACGTCTACACCTTCGGCCCCACCTTCCGGGCCGAGCACTCCAACACCAGCCGCCATCTCGCCGAATTCTGGATGGTGGAACCGGAGATGGCCTTCTGCGACCTGGCCGGCGATGTTGACCTGGCCGAGGAGTTTCTAAAATACCTGCTGGCCAGCGTCCAGACGGAGTGCGCCGCGGAGCTGACCCTTTTCGGCCAATTCATCGACCCGGGTCTGCACGACCGCCTGGCCATGGTCCTGGAACAGGACTTCGCCCGCATCACTTACACCGAGGCGGTGGACCGCCTGCTGAAAGCGGATCGCGCCTTCGAATTCCCGGTGCGGTGGGGGGCGGACCTGCAGTCCGAGCACGAACGTTACCTTGCCGAAGAGGTATTCAAGCGGCCAGTGGTGGTCACCGACTACCCGCGCGCCATCAAGCCCTTCTATATGCGGACGAACGACGATGGCCGCACCGTGGCGGCCATGGACATCCTCCTGCCCGGCGTAGGCGAACTGATCGGCGGCAGCCAGCGGGAGGAACGATATGACGTGCTGCTGGAACGGCTGGCGGAAACCGGGCTGCGCCAGGAAGACTACGAGTGGTACCTCGACCTGCGCCGCTACGGTTCAGCGCCGCACGCCGGCTTCGGCATGGGTTTCGAGCGCCTGGTGCAGTTCGCCACCGGCATGGCCAACATCCGGGAGGTCATCCCCTTTCCGCGGGCCAGATGACAGAGGACAGAAGGCAGATTGCGGTTGTCTTCCTCCCGACCTCTGTCTTCTGTCATCTGTCCTCTGATTACGGCAGGAGATAAAAACCCAGGGCCTGGTCGCGCTCCATGGCCTCGGTAAACCGGCAGCCCACCAGGATTTTGCTTACCGATACCACCACCACGTTCCGGTCGATCACCGATCTCTTCGCATCATCCAGGTGAAAGAAGACCCGCAGTTCATCCTCCTCCTTGATCATATGGAGGCCCAAAGGTTGCAGGCCAATACCGCCCATGGAGATATTCTTGATCTTGCAGTTCACCGCCTGCTTGGCGGCCCGGGTTTCATCCCAGTCTTCACCACGGCTCAGGTTGACGTAATAGCCAGCCAACTCAACAGCTTTTTTTTGATAGGTAGCATCGATGGCGGTCGCCTTCCGGTAATTTTTACGGAAGTCAAGGTGTACGGTGAACTGATGGCTGCAGGTGCACCGCACCTTGATGGTGTGCCTGACCCCCTTGAACTGCTCGACCTGGCTGGATTTTCTGAGGCCACAGCGCGGGCAGACGATCACCGCGTTGTTGGCCGTGTTAACGAAAACCTTAATCTCATCCATGGCTGGCCTGACCCCATTAAAAACAAAAAAAGTTGATTACAAGTGGAGAAAAGGCTCTTGGGCCATCGTCTGCCAGCCAACCATCTCCTGTCCTGTATTTAAATGGGAAACGGCCCTGCCGTCAACCGTTATTCCCGGGCAGGCAGCACTCTTGTCACCCCTTGGCGAAGCTCAGCCCCTCCCCGGCCTCCGCATGGTCGATGACGATCCGGTCACCCTCCACGAAGCCACCCTCCAGGATCCGCATGGCCAGGGCATCCTGCACATAACGCTGGATGGCCCGTTTCAGAGGCCTGGCGCCATAGGCCGGCTCATAGCCCTGCTGGACCAGGTAACTCTTGGCCGCCTCGGTGAGTTGCACGGTGAACTTCTGCTCGGCCAGCCGCTTCTCCAGAAGGTCCACCTGGATATCGACGATGCGGGCCAGGTGCTCGCGGGAAAGGGCATGAAAGATGATGATCTCGTCGATCCGGTTCAAGAATTCCGGTTTGAACTGACGGTGCAGGATCTCGCTTATCCTGGTCTCCATCTCGGCGCGATTCGACTCACCCAGCTCCATGATGAACTGGCTGCCGAGGTTGGAGGTCATGATCAAGATGGTATTTTTAAAGTCCACGGTGCGGCCCTGGCCGTCGGTCATGCGGCCATCGTCCAGGATCTGCAAGAGCACGTTGAAAACGTCCGGGTGGGCCTTCTCGATCTCGTCGAAGAGGATCACCGCATAGGGCCGCCGCCGCACCGCCTCGGTAAGATAGCCGCCCTCCTCGTAGCCTACGTAACCGGGAGGCGCGCCGATGAGCCGCGCCACCGAGTGCTTTTCCATAAACTCACTCATATCCAGGCGGATCATGGCCCGCTCGGAATCAAAGAGAAACTCGGCCAGGGCCCGGGCCAGCTCGGTCTTGCCCACGCCGGTGGGGCCCAGGAAGATGAAGGAGCCCAGGGGACGATTGGGGTCCTGCAAGCCGGCCCGGGCACGACGCACCGCGTTGGCCACCGCGGCAATGGCCTCGGTCTGGCCCACCACCCGCCGGGACAAAACCTGGTCGGCATGCACCAGCTTATCCTTTTCGCCGGTCAGCAAACGGTCCACCGGGATGCCGGTCCACTTGGCCACCACCGCGGCCACGTCCTCCTCGTCCACCTCCTCCTTCAGCATCTTGTGGTTTTCCTGAATATTGGCCAGTTGTTCGTTCTCCGCAACCAGCTCCTTTTCCAGCTCCACGATCCGACCGTAACGAATCTCGGCCACCCGGGCCAGATCACCGGCGCGCTGGGCCTGCTGTTCCTCCACCCGGGCCTCGTCGATGGCGCTCTTGATCTTGCGGATCTTCTGTATGATGTCGCGCTCAAGATGCCAGTGGCCCTTCATACTGTTCAAGGACTCGTTCACATCGGCCAGTTCGGCCTCCAATTTGGCCAGCCGTTCCCGGGAGGCCTTGTCATTCTCCTTTTTCAAGGCCTCGCGTTCGATCTCCAGCATGATACGGCGGCGATCGACTTCATCGATCTCGGTGGGCATGGAGTCGATCTCGATGCGCAGCCGGCTGGCCGCTTCATCAATCAAATCTATGGCCTTGTCCGGCAGAAAACGACCGGTGATATAGCGATTCGACAGGGTGGCGGCGGCCACCGTGGCCGAGTCCTTGATGCGCACCCCGTGGTGCACCTCATATTTTTCCTTGATACCCCGCAGGATGGCAATGGTGTCCTCGACGCTGGGTTCACGTACCAGAATCTGCTGGAAGCGGCGTTCCAGGGCCGAATCTTTTTCTATGTACTTGCGGTACTCATTCAGGGTGGTGGCACCCACACAATGCAGTTCGCCACGGGCCAGGGCGGGTTTCAGCATATTGGAGGCGTCCATGGAGCCCTCGGCCGCCCCGGCCCCGACCAGGGTGTGAATCTCGTCGATGAACAGGATGATCTCGCCTTCCCGCTTCTGGATCTCTTTCAAGACCGCCTTCAGGCGATCCTCGAACTCGCCGCGGTACTTGGCGCCGGCCACCAGGGCGCCCATGTCCAAGGCCATCACCTGTTTGCGGCGCAGGCTGTCGGGCACGTCGCCGTTAACGATGCGCTGGGCCAGCCCCTCGACGATGGCGGTCTTGCCCACCCCCGGCTCACCGATCAGGACCGGATTATTCTTGGTGCGCCGGGACAGCACCTGCACCACCCGCCGCACCTCGTCGTCCCGGCCGATAACCGGGTCAAGCTTGCCCTGGCGGGCCACGTCGGTGAGATTACGGGCGTATTTTTCCAGGGCCTGATACTTGGCCTCCGGGTTCTGATCCGTGACCCGCTGGCTGCCCCGCACCGAGACCAGGGCCTGGAGAAACTTATCCCGCGTCACGCCGCCGGCGGCCAGCGTGGCGGCCGCCTTGGCCTCCTTGTCGTCCAGCAGGGCGAGAAACAGATGCTCCTGGCTCACATACTCGTCCTGCATGGAGGCGGCGACCTTGAAGGCCTGCTCCAGATCCTTTTTCAGACTGGCCGATAGATAAACCTGACCAAAGCCGGCGCCACTCACCTGGGGCAACCGCTGCAGCAGACCGTCAATTGCCGTGGCCAGGGCAGCCGGGGCAACCCCCATTTTCTGCAACACCGGCATGATGACGCCGTCCGCCTGCTCCAGCAGCACCTTCAATAAATGCTCGGGCTGGATTTCCTGATGACCGCGGCTCTCGGCCAGGCCCTGGGCGGCCTGCATGGCCTCCATGGATTTCTGGGTAAACTTGTCAAACTGCATGATTTCCTCCCCCGGTCCGTTGTATCACCAGCAAATTGTTGAGGTTCGCCAACTCACCCCCAACCTGCCTGGCTGTCCGTCATAAAAATAACGAGATTCTAGCGGAAAGGTAATTTCGCTCTGTGGTCATGTCAACCACATGACAGTGCCAGCCGCCAGTTGCTAACGGCTGGCGACTAGTAGAGCGTTTCATTGAAAGACTGTCATTTCGACCGCAGGGAGAAATCTTTTTAGCTCATTGACATGGCAAGATTTCTCGTTTCACTCGAAATGACATAAGTGTAAATGTTTTAATGAAACCATGTACTAGTACCCTGTAACCTTTAAGTCCAACCTCCCTCAATCCCCCCTTGTCAGGGGGGAAGTCTTGAAGCCTCCCTTGGTAAGGGGA
>MNYK01000144.1 GCA_001873115.1 Desulfobacterales bacterium CG2_30_60_27
AGGGGGGAAGCCTTTAAGCCTCCCTTGATAAGGGGAGGTTTGGAGGGGTTGGATGCGAAAGAATATGTGTTCCATGGTACTAGTGTCGTGTCAACGACACTATGTCATTTCGAGTGAAACGAGAAATCTTTCCTTGTCAATGAGCTGGAAAGATTTCTCCCTGCGGTCGAAATGACATTTCAAGATTGACATGACACTAGCCGGCCTGCCCGGTAGGGCAAAACGGTTCCTCTCTGAAAACCAACCAAGGACTATCCCATGAATGTTGCCGCCCTCATTCCCACGGCCGATGCCATTCCGCTTCCATGGGGCTGGTTCCAGGTACTGCTTCTGCTCACCTTCGTCGTCCACCTGCTTTTCATGAACCTCATGCTGGGCACGGCCATAATCGCCCTGGCAAGCGAATCGCGGCGCCCCGCCAACCCTGCGCCACTGGCCCGGGACCTGGCCGGCGAACTGCCCTTGCTCATCGCCTTTGCGGTGAACTTCGGGGTGGCGCCGCTCCTCTTCCTGCAGGTTCTCTATGGCCAGTTCCTCTATACCAGTTCGGTACTCATGGCCGTCTACTGGCTGACGGTGGTCGGTCTCCTGGTGCTCGCTTACGTCGGCGCCTACCTTTACCGCCTCCGGTACGACAGCCTGGGCAACAACCGGCGCCTGGTCATAGGCCTCGCCGTGCTCCTGCTGCTGACCATTGGCTTCATTTTTACCAACAACATGACCCTTATGCTGCGGCCCGCGGCCTGGGTCGGCTATTTCAGCCAGCGCCACGGCACCCTGCTTAACCTCGGCGACCCCACCCTGCTACCGCGCTGGCTGCACTTCATGGTCGCCTCGGTGGCCGTGGGCGGCCTCTTCGTGGCCGTTCTCGGTCACCGCCGCCGCCTTCTCGACCCGATGGCCGCACGCCGCGTTACCGCCGGGCTGCGCTGGTTCACTTACGCCACCATAGTGCAGATTACCGTGGGCCTCGTCTTCCTCATTACCCTGCCGCCCCCAATCCGGGGTCTCTTCCTGGGTGACGCCACCCTGCACACCGGCCTGTTGCTGACCGGGGTAGCGACCGCCCTGGCGTCCATCGCCCTGGCCATGGCCGGCCAGGTCTGGCCCACGGTGGCAACGGCCGGGGCCACCGTCACCCTCATGGTCCTGACGCGCGATCTGGTGCGCCAGGCCTTTCTGGCCCCCTATTTCTCCCCTGCCGACCTTGAAGTCGTGCCCCAGTATGCCCCCCTGCTGGTTTTCATCCTCTGTCTGGCCATCGGCCTGACCCTCATCGCCTATATGCTCTGGCTGGCGGCCCGGGCCGGCAAGGAGTCGCGGCCATGAACTACCCCGTCTGGCAACTGGATGCCGCGGGCGGCGGCCTGCTCATCGCCCTCATGGCCATTGTCCACGTCTTCATCTCCCATTTCGCCATCGGCGGCGGTCTCTTCCTGGTGATGACCGAAATGAAGGCCTACCGCGAGGGTTCACCGGCGATCCTCGATTTCACCCACCGCCACACCCGCTTCTTCATGCTGCTCACCCTGGTGCTGGGCGCCATGACCGGGGTGGGCATCTGGTTCACCGTGAGCCTCCTGAACCCAACGGCGGTCTCCACCCTCATTCACACCTTTGTCTTTGCCTGGGCCACGGAATGGGTCTTCTTCCTGGCCGAGATCGTCGCCATCCTGGTTTACTATTACACCTTTGGCACCATGGCCCGGCGCCAGCATCTCCTGGTGGGCTGGCTCTATTTCATCTTCGCCTGGCTGTCGCTCTTCGCCATCAACGGCATCCTGAGTTTCATGCTGACCCCGGGCGCATGGCTGGTTACCGGCAACTTCTGGGACGGCTTTTTCAACCCCACCTTCTGGCCGGCCCTGGCCTTCCGGACCTGCATCGCCCTCATGCTGGCCGGCCTCTATGGCTTTCTCTCCGCCGTGACCATCAAGGATCAGGAACTGCGCGAGACCATGGTGCGTTACTGCGCCCTCTGGCTCCTGGCCCCCTTCTACTTTCTGCTGGTCTCGGCCTGGTGGTATCTCCATGCCCTGCCCGAAGCCATGCAAGACCTCATCATGAACCGGATGCCCGAGCTCGCGCCCTTTATCAAGGCCTTCCTCTGGCTGTCGCCCCTGCTCGTAACCGGCGGCCTGGTCATGGCCATCCGCCTGCCCGCCGTGGTCAAACGACCCCTGGCCTGGGTGCTGCTCGCCATCGGCATAATCTACCTGGGCTCCTTCGAGTTCATCCGCGAGGGCGGCCGCCGGCCCTTCATCATCCAGGGTCACACCTATGCCAACGCCATCACCGTGCAGGACGCGACCAAGACCGGTCAGGCCGGGGTGCTGGCCGCGGCCCGCTGGACAAAAAACCGGGAAATCACCGCCGATAATCAACAGGAGGCCGGCCGCGAAATTTATAACCTCCTCTGCCTGCCCTGTCATGCTATTGGCGGCCCCATGCACAACATCGGCAAGCTCACCGCCAAATACACCCTGGCCGGCCTGCAGGCCAGAATCCCCGGGCTCGGCAATTTCACGGAGTATATGCCGCCCTTCCCAGGCACCCCGATGGAGGCCCATGCCCTGGCTGTCTTCATCATGGCTGATCCGCACGACGCCCGGCCGCCGGAGACGGCCGCGCTGCTCATGCCACCAGCCCCGGAGATCCCGCCCTTTGACATGGAGACCAGCGACTACGTGCTGCTGGCCTGGACCGATCAGGGCATCCGCGCCATCACCGACTGCGATACCCAGTGGTCATTCGGCCCGCCCGGCAGCAACCTTTACGCCTTGCTGATCCGGCGGGGCGCGACGCCAGAACTGGTGAGCGCGGGGGTCACCCTCACCTATAGCATTGAATCCGCCCAAACCAGCGGGATCATGCAGCCTGCTCCGACAGGCCCGGGATTTGCCGCCTTGGGACTGCCGGTGCTGCCATATACCGACGCCGGCCGCTTTGCCCCCTACCCGCTGGTGACGATCACCGCGCGCGCTGCCACCGGCCAGCCCCTGGCCTTGGCCCGCACCGTGCTGCCGGTAACCACGGAAATCGGCTGCCGGAACTGTCACGGCGGCAGGTGGCGGGTGGACGGCGTGGCCGGGATCTCCGCGGAAACCGCCCTGGGTGTCCTGGAGGCGCACGACCATCGCAGCCATACCGACCTGGCTGCCCGGGCCGCCGCCGGTCGGCCGGTCCTCTGCCAGAGCTGCCACGCGGCCGACAGCCCTGGCCCCACGGCGCCCCTGAATCTCTCCGCCGCCATGCACGGCTTCCACGCCCAGTTTCTGGGCAAGATGGGACCAGAGGCCTGCCAGACCTGCCACCCCGCGGGGCCTGACGGCGCCACCCGCTTCTTCCGCGGCATTCATGAAAACCTCGGCCTGAACTGCACAAACTGTCACGGCCTGCTGGTTGACCATAGCCTGGGCCTTTTGCAGGCCGAAAAGATGGCGGGCAAGCAAAGGGCCGCGATCCTCATGGAACACCTGAAGCCGCAAGGGGTGGCAACGGTCGCCGAGGTCGCGCCGCGCCAACCGTGGCGACAGGAGCCGGACTGCCTGAGCTGCCATGCCGAATTTCAGTTGCCCGAGACCGACACCACCATAAACCAGTACACCAAGGACGAGTCCGGACTCTTCGGCCAACGAACCGACGAGATGGGCATCCCATGCGCCGCCTGCCATGGGGCCCCCCACGCGCTCTATCCGGCCAGCAACCCTTTCGGCCAGGACCGCGACAACCTCATCCCCCTGCAGTACCAGGGCACCCCCTACCCGCTGGGCGCCAACCGCCAGTGCCGGGTCTGCCATCGGCAGGACATGCGGGAAGAGATGCACCACCCGAACTCGTTGCGGGAATTCCGCAACCCGCGGGAAACTACCCCGTGAGCAGGCATGGGGAAACGGCGACAACTGGTGCCATTCATGGCCTGCCCGCATCCGTGCTTGACATGCTCCGGCCCGAGGGGTAAGCAACGCTGTAAAATTGCATCCCTTGGCACGACGCGACCCGGGAAAACAGAGGGCCGGGATGGATAACGCACTGCTGAACCAGGGGGGAAGCCATGCTGCAAGCCTTTGACTGGCATACCATCGCCTGCGTCTTGATCATCCTGGCCGGCGCCGCTGTCCTGCTGGTCAGCATCCTGAAACTCAAAATCCTTTACGCGGCCACCCCCTTCATCCCGGAGCGTAACCGGCGCTTCATCCTGCGGGCCTTAGGGGCCGAGCGCTTTCTGATGGTGTTTTTTTTCGCCGGCTATCTGCTGGTGGCAGCGGCCTTCTCTCTGGAACTGGCGTTTTTGAGCAAAATCTTCATCAGTCTGGTCTTCCTGTTCGGCGCGGTGTTCGTCTGGACCGGTACCGCCCTCACCGCCAGAATCCTCGCGGATGTGCAGGCCACCCTCCAAGGGCTTTTGCCAATCTGCCTGTCCTGCAAACGGGTCCGAATGGCCGGGGGTGATTCCGCCGACCAGCAGGCCTGGACCCCCATCGAATCCTATATCTCCGGCCGGACCACGGCCCGTTTTTCCCATGGTCTATGTCCGGCATGCCTGGCCACGGCCCGCCGGAGAAAAGAGCACCCAGCAGCAGGCTGACGGCTGGTAAAAATGGAGGTTCCCCCAGCAAGAGGTGGGCACGGGTGAGCACGCATGGTTGATCTGTCCGGATACATCAAATTTCTGGTTTCCCTGCTGGCCATCGTCAATCCCATCGGCGCCATCCCTATCTTCATCTCCCTGAGCGACGGCTATACCCCGCGACACCGGGCTCAAATCGCCAAAGTCACCGCCCTGTCGGTCACCGTGATCCTGCTCACCGCCCTGGTGTTCGGCGAGATCCTTCTGGAGTTCTTCGGCATCACCATCGGTTCCTTCCGGATCGGCGGCGGTATCCTGCTCCTGCTCATGGCGATCTCCATGCTGCAGGCGAGAACCAGCCGGGCCGTGCATACCGATGACGAGGCCCAGGAGACGGCGGACAAGGATTCCATTGCCGTGGTGCCCCTGGCCATCCCGCTGCTGGCCGGCCCTGGCGCTATCAGTACGGTCATCGTCTATGCCTATAAGGTCCAGACCTTCCACCAGTATGCCATCGGTGGCACGAGCATTGTCATCGTCGGCGGTAGCGTGCTCCTGGCCCTGCTGGCCGCCCCCCACATCGCCAGCCGGCTGGGCCGGACCGGCATCAATATCGTCACCCGCATCATGGGCCTCATCCTGGCCGCCGTTGCCGTGGAGTTCATCACCAATGGCATCAAGAATCTCTTTCCCATGCTGAACTGATCCGGATTCCCGCCGTTCTTTTCTCTATCTTTCCTCCGCCACCTTCCTTTACACTGATTGATGAACCCCTCCATAAGGACACCGGGATGAAAGTCGTGGCCCTGGTTAACGGATCAGTCACTTCAGAGGTCGCCGCGCTGTATGCCTTGCGGTATGCCCGAGCCCAGGCCTTCACCCCGTGCCTGGCCCATGTCCTCAACCCGGCCGATCGCCGGGCCGAGGTGGAAAAAAGCATGGGGGTCATTGAAGAGGCGGCAACAGAGGGTGGGATCAAAATCGAACGGTTCTTCCTGGAGGGTCATCCTGCCAGGGCTATTGCCGCCTTCCTGGCCGCGACCAAGACGGATACGCTCTTCTGCGGCACCAGGATGCGCGGTCATTTTTTTGAAGACTCGCTGAGCGAAAAACTGACCCGCCTGTCCCTGCCTACAGACCTTGCAGTGGTGCGGGTAGTACATGTCGGTGACGTGGCCGCTGCCGACCATATCCTCCTGCCTATCCGCACGGACCGGCTGTCGGTGGAAAAATTTGTTTTCCTGGCCTCCCTGGCCCGGGCGTATGAGGCCGCGGCCGAGATCTACAGCATCACCGTGGTAGACAAGAGAAGGCTGGCCGACCTGGAAAGCACCCGCACCCGCGACCTGTTTGCGAAAATTAATACCCGTCTGGCCCATTACGTCAAACTGAGCCGGCACCTGGCCCTGCCGCTGCGCATCAGACACGCCATCGCCCTAAACGAGGTGGATCAGCTCCTGCACCACCTGGCGCGCCACGACTTCCAGCTCATGGTGATCGGCGGGCAACGACTCTCCCGCTTTCCCCGGCTGCTCGGCGAGCAACCCATTGAACGATTGTTCCGCCATACGCCGGTGAACACCATCGCCCTGTACCCCCGGGATCAGAGATAATGGAGCTCTTTGCCCTGGAAAAAGTGGCCCTGCTGCGCCGCCTGCGGACCTCCGAGGTCGGGCTCGACGCGGCCCAGGTCGCCCGGCGGCAGCGGGAATTCGGTCCAAACCTGCTGGAGCGGGCCGCCAAGAAGAGCTATGTCCTGGCCTATCTGAAACAATATGGTCAGTTTTTCGCGATCCTGCTCGAAGCCGCCGCCGTGCTTGCCCTGGCGGCGGATCATTTTGTGCCGGGCCAGAATAACGACGTGCTGGGCTATGCCATCTTCGGGGCCGTGGTGATAAACGCCACCTTTGCCTTCTGGCAGGAATACCGGGCCGACCGGGCCATGGCGGCCCTGCTCAAACTGATACCCACCCTGGTCACCATACGCCGCCAGGGGGAGGTGGCGGTCATCGATTCCCAGGACCTGGTCCCCGGCGACATCATGCTGCTGGAGGAAGGCGACCGGGTGGCGGCCGACGGGGTGCTGCTTACGGTCAATTCCCTGTACCTCAACCTGTCGTCAATCAACGGCGAATCAGCGCCGGCCGAACGGGGGATTGCGCCCGATTCCGCTGATCGCGCCCTGGAGGCCAGGAACATGGTCTTTGCCGGCACTACGGTGGTTTCCGGCAGCGGGGTCGCCGTCGCCGCGGCCATTGGCAATGCCACGGAATTCGGCAGGATTGCCAGCCTCACCAGAAACGTCCGCAAGAGCATCACCCCCATGCAGCGGGAAATCATCCGCATCACCCGCATCATGACCGTCATCGCCCTGACCATGGGCGTGGTCTTTTTCGGGCTGGGGCTTTACTCGGGCAAGGGCATGCTGGTTGCCTCCATCTTCGCCCTGTCGCTGATCGTGGCCAATGTCCCGGAAGGGCTGCTGCCCACCATCACCCTGGCCCTGTCCATGGCCAGCCAGCGCATGGCGCGCCGCCAGGCCTTCATCAAGAACCTCGATTCCGTGGAAACCCTGGGCAGCGCCACGGTGATCTGCACCGACAAGACCGGCACCCTGACGAGAAACGAGATGACCATGAAGTCGATCTGGCTGGCTGGCGGCGAACTGATCGCCATCACTGGCGAGGGTTACCGCGAGCCCGGGGAATTCATCGTGGCCAGCCCCAACGACAGCACCATGGCCCGGCTGGAGGCCCTGCTGCAGGCCGGCCTGCTGAACTGCCGGGCCAGCATCGACCAGGAGAGCCTGCGCGGCGACCCCACCGAGCTGGCCATGGTGGCGGCGGCCCGAAAAAAGGGGCTGACGCCCCTGCCGCTTACAAAAATCAGTGAGCATATCTTTACCAGCGAACGGAAAATGATGTCCACCGTCTACGAGGAAGGCGGACAGATCAATCTCTTTGCCAAAGGGGCAATCGAGATACTCCTGCCCATCTGCGCCAACTTTCTGGCGGTCGACGGCACGAGCCAGCCGCTAACCGACCGCAACAGGGACGAGGTGAAAGCCCAGGCCAGTGCCTTTGAAGATGAGGCCTTCCGGGTGCTGGCCCTGGCCCGGGGGGAAGCGGACCGGGAAGAGGCCCTGACCCTGCTCGGCCTCATCGCCATCATGGATCTCCCCCGGGCCGAGGTCCCGGCGGCCATGGCTACTTGCCGCGGCGCCGGCATCCGTACCATGATGATCACCGGCGATAATCCCCGCACCGCCGCGGCCATTGCCGCGAAAATCGGCATGGAGTATGGCCGGCTCCTCACCGGCCCGGAACTTGAGGCCATGCCTGACGATGATCTGGAGAGGCTGCTCGTGACCGGCAACGTGCTGTTCGCCCGCATGGCCAGCTCACAGAAACTGCGGATCGCCACGGCCCTGCAAAATAATGGCGAGGTGGTGGCCATGACCGGTGACGGGGTCAACGACGCCCCGGCCCTGAAAAAGGCGGACATCGGCATTGCCATGGGGCTCTCCGGCACCGAGGTGGCCAAGGAGGCGGCCGACATGGTGCTGTTGGACGACAATTTCTCCTCCATCGTCGCCGCCATCGAGGAGGGCCGCACCGTTTACTTCAACATCAAAAAATTCGTCACCTATCTCCTGGCCTCCAATGTCCCGGAAATCATCCCCTATGTACTGCAATTCTTCTTGAAGATCCCGCTGCCGCTCTCGGTTATCCAGATCCTCTCCATCGACCTGGGCTCGGACATGCTGCCCGGCCTGGCCCTGGGCAGCGAACAGCCGGAGAAGAACATCATGAACCGGCCGCCGGTGGGCCGAAGCGAGAAGATTCTGGACTGGGAGGTCTTCAAGCGCGGCTACTTCTTCCTGGGGGTGATCGAGGCGGCGGCGGCCATGGCCGCCTTTCTCGGCTTTCTGCTCATGCACGGCTGGCAGTATGGGGAGACCGTGCTGGCCGACCCGCACCTGCAACAACAGGCCATGACCATGACCCTGCTGGGTGCGGTGAGTTGCCAGGTGCTTAATGCCTGGACCCTGCGAAGCTGGGAGTTTTCAGCCTTCAGCCTCGGCTTTATAGCCAATCGTCTGCTGCTGGGCGCCATCGCCCTGGAAATGGCCTGGATCTGGATGCTGCTTTACCTGGCACCGGTCCAGAAGATCTTCAACACGGCGGCCATCCCGCTGGCCGACCTGTGGTTGCTCGTCCCCGGCCCGGTAATCCTCTTTGTCAGCCACGAGGTGTATAAGCAGCAACAGCGACGCCATGCCCTCCGAAGCATGGGTTGACCTAGGTCAAGGTTTTTCAATATGCTGGAAAGTACGATGGTTCGGAATTCACGGCCGCCATCCTGCCTGTTTGGCCCGGTGCGCCGGCTGGCAACGGTCTGGACCGCCTGGCTGCCAACCCTCGTGTGGGAGGGGACGGACGCGGCGGCACTTAGGCAACCTGAAAAACACCACAACGAAAAAAGGAGGAAGAATGAACGCGTTAAAACTGTTTGGCATCATGGTTACGGCTATACTCCTGGGAACCACCTGGGCCTTTGCCGCCGGCGGGGGAGAAACGGACAAATGCGCGGCCTGTCATCAGCAGAAAAATCCCGGCCTGTACAGCCAGTGGAAGAATTCCGCGCACGGCAAACAGGGGGTGGGCTGCCTCGACTGCCACGGGGCCGCCCCGAAGGACGTGGATGCCTTCACCCACGAGGGGGCGACCATCGCCACCCTGGTGACCCCCAAGGACTGCGGCAAGTGTCATGAAAAAGAAGCGGACGAGACCATGCGCTCGTATCACGCCACGGCCGGCGAAATTCTGGAATCCAATGACGCCTTCCTGGCCCATGTGGGCGGCGGCCAGCCGGTGGCCATTGCCGGCTGCGAGTCCTGCCATGGCGGCAAGGTCAAGATCGATCCCAAGGCTCCCAATAAGCTCGCCAAGGAAAGCTGGCCCAACTCCGGCATCGGCCGGATCAATCCGGACGGCTCCAAGGGGGCCTGCAATGCCTGTCATTCCAGACATTCATTCTCCAAGGCCCAGGCCCGGCAGCCGGAAAACTGCGGGAAGTGCCACCTGGGACCGGATCATCCCCAGAAAGAGATCTATGAGGAGTCAAAACACGGCATCGCCTACGCGGCGCACAAGGATAGCATGAAGCTGAACAATGATTCCTGGGTGGTGGGGGTGGATTATTACGACGCCCCGACCTGCGCCACCTGCCACATGTCGGCCACCCAGAAACAACCGGTGTCCCACGATGTCGGCGCCCGGATCTCCTGGACCCTGCGACCGCCGATCTCCAAGCATAAGGACAACTGGCAGGCCAAGCGCGGCAACATGCAGGATGTCTGCTCTTCCTGCCACCAGGGGGCCTTTGTCAACGGCCACTACTATCAGTACGATGCCATGGTGGAACTCTATAACGAGAAGTTCGCCAAGCCGGCCACCGCGATCTACAAAATGCTGAAGGACAAGGGGTTGCTGGAGCGCAAGGCGGAGTTCGCCAATGAGATCGACTGGCAGTACTGGGAACTATGGCACCACGAAGGTCGACGGGCCAGGATGGGCGCCGCCATGATGGGACCGGACTATACCTGGTGGCACGGCATCTATGACGTGGCCCAGAACTTCTATTTCAAACTGATCCCCAGCGCCTTGGCTTACAAGGATGCGGAGGTCACCGCCTATATCGACAACCTGCTGAAGACCGATCCCATGCACAACTGGATCAACCGGGACACCAAAACCCTGAAAGAAGATATCCGCAGCGGCAAGCTGCAGGAAGTGTACCGGAAATTGTTCCAGCAACAGCAGTAGCAGCAGCTATACATTACCAGCAGGCGGCCCGCTTCTTCAAAAAAGCGGGCCGCTTTTTACGGCAAGGCCGAACCTGGCTCAGGGGTTGACGGGCTGGCGGCCCGGCAGGTGGTGAGATCCACGGCGCCGCTGACCGCGACCCCCTGGTATATCCCCCATAACCGCTCATCCACATGTTTCTCGCGCGGGGTGCTTTTCGGGTTCATGAAACGGTGCACGGCGCGCGGCCCGGCATTATATATCGAGTAGGTGGCGCGCGCCGCGTTGTTCGGGTTGCCGGTCTTATCCCCCACCGCAATGGCGTATTGCTTGAGATAGCGCATGAGAATCTGGGCCCCGGCCTGGGTATTGTAGGCCACATCCCAGCGCAGTCGTTCCACGTTGTAAAAGCCGCGCCAGACATGCTGGTTGATCTGCATGATGCCAACGCTGCCGGCCTGGGAGTATAGAAACGAAACCTTGTCGCCCGTGCGCACGTATTGCCGCCAGCAGCTTTCGATGAGGGCAGTGGTGGGCACCAGATTCTGATAGACCGCGGCATAGCGCGGCTCCAGGCCACCCCGCGCGAGTTCCTCATCGGCAATCACCTTAAGCAACCGCGCGACCAGCGGCTGGTATTCGTCCAACTCCTGGGCAGCCGGCACCCAGCGGTCCAGGCGTTTGTTAAGATCAATAACGCCGCTGGTCTCGGTCTCCTCGGCCCAGGCCCTGGCAATCAACAGGTCCAGCAGGCGCTGTTTGAAGGTAATCGTCTCGATTCCGGGTTCAGGTTCGGGCGCGAATTGGAACATCTCCCTGAGCGCCGGGTCAACCTCCCAATTGAAGCCTAACGGATCACCAATGACGTCGGGCTGCAAGGTCCGCGCCAGTTGGCGCAGACCGTCGGTGGATAGCCGCATGCCCAGGCCCGGCGCCGCTTTATCCAGGGCGAGCAAGGCATCGCCGGCATTGATGAAGGTCATGTAGCGCAGCATCTTTTCCTGAACCAGGCCGCGCTTCTCGCCGCCTTCGATAATGATCCGCATCTGTTGCCAGGCGTCGGCGAACAAGGCCCGCAACGGATCGCCGGCGTTCACCGCCGCCTCGCCGGCCAGGATCGGCAGCAACTCATAGCGGCTGGTAAGCAGCAGATCGAATAACTGATCGCGCATCTCTCGGTCGACGAATTCGGCGCCAGCGCTCTTGATCACAAAGACCAGGAAGGCATCCCATGGTTCCAGGGCCTGCTGAAAGGTCTCCACCTCCTCGGGGCTGAGCGGCGCCTGGGGCGTTGGCAAAGGCGCCTGCAAACCGCTGTCGGTCACGGATAGCGCCAGGGGGACGACGATGCCGGCGGCGTCCGCGACCAGGGTGCCGGCCGTCATGGTACGCAGGGCGGCATCGAGCTGGGCCGTGTCGTCAGGCGACGCGCAGGAGCGCAGCAGATCAACAATCTCCTTCTGGGGCATGGCGAGATCAAAGGAGAAGGTCTCCAGCCGCGGATGCAGGAAGCGCTTGGAAAGGTCCCAGATGTATCCGGTTACCGCCGGCTTCACGCCTTTGTCGTCGTACATGGTGGAATCCACCACGCGATAGCGCAGCTTCCATTGGGGATCCATAAAGGGTTGCAGGGTCAGGTCGATGGAACCGCTCCAGGCCACGCCCACCGGCCAGACGCCCAGTAATTCCACGCCCATGCTGGCCGCGGCGTGGCAAGCGAAGTGCGGCTGGCCGTTGCGGATATAGAACCTTGGCTGCTCCGCATGGAGATAGCGATAGGGGCCTTCCTGGAAAAGGGTGACGGCCTGATTTGGCTGGGGGAACAAATAGTTGGCCAGGGCGCGCTGCAGGAGGTCGACGCGCAGAAAAAGCGGCAGCTCGACCGGGGCGGCCGTAACCTGGGCAGGGGCCGCCACAAGGCAAATCCAAGTCGCGCAGATGGCGATGAGGCGCATGACAAGACAGGTAGGTTGGCGTAATGTTTGCATAGGCGATGCCCCCGACAGGCCCAGCATAGTGGAAATGCCCCCGGTCTGTCAATGTGTTAACGGCTAAGAGTTTCTGATTACCTGGTCAGCTTGCTGGCGACTGGTCTTCTGGCAGACCGGGCAATAGAAGGTGGCGCGGCCGGCCATGACCGCGCGTACGATCCCGGCCCCGCAACAGGGGCAGGATTGGCCGGCCCGGCCGTACACCGCCAGTTCCAACTGGAAGGAGCCGGCCTCGCCCCGGGAATTCACGAAGTCGGCGATAGTACTGCCGCCGCAGGCGATAGCCCGGGTCAGGATGCGGCGCGTCTCCTTGACGATTTTTTGCCACTGGATTCTGGTCACCTTGCCAATCGGGGTCTCGGGCCGGATGCGGGCCGCGAAAAGGATCTCGCTGGCGTATATGTTGCCGATGCCGGCCACGGTGCGGCCGTCCAGGAGAAAATTTTTTATCGGCTGGCCGCGGCCGAAGGCTCGCTGGTGCAGGTGGGACGAGGTGAAGGCCCGGGAAAAGGGCTCCGGGCCCATGGCAACGAAAGGATCCTGGCGCTTAATGGCGGCTGGGCTGAAAACCTGGATGGAGCCGAACCGCCGGGCGTCGTGAAAGCGCAGTTCAAGGCCGTTGTTCAGGCCCAGGCGGAGATGGTCGTGGCGGGCCGGCGGCTCGTGGCTCGGGAAGAGGCCGAGCCGGCCGGTCATGCCCAGGTGAATGACGAGCAAGGCGCCGCTGTCCATCCACACCAGCAAATACTTGCCGCGCCGGCCGGTGGCCTTGACCTGGCGGCCGAGCAGGTACGCCTCGATGCCCTTGCCGGGCATAGGAAGGCGCAGGGTCTGGCCGCTGGTCGCGAACGTCACGATTCGGGCGCCCGTAAGTAGCGGGTCCAGACCGAGGCGGATGACCTCGACCTCCGGCAGTTCAGGCATGGGCGCAAACGTCTCCGGTCGTTGGCCACAGGTGACAGGACTGTTTGATGCATTCCTGATTGGCCTTGAATTGGGTGCAGCGCAAGGGGTAGGCGGCCAGCAGGGCAATGGGCAGCAGGTCTTGGGAAAGCCGCGCCGCCTCTTGCAGGGCGGTAACGGTTTCCCGCTGACAACAGCGGCCGCCTTCGGTGGCCGCGATGGCGGCCAGCACTTGGGCCGTGGCCATTTGCGCCAGCCGGCGGGGGGCGGGGGTCAACGGAGTGGCCTCCAGCAGGGTGGCAAAAGCGATGCCCACCCCGGTCGCCGCGCCGCAGGCGCCCCAGAAACCGCAGACCCCGCCCGGCACCTTGCTGCCCCGGGCGATGCCGGCCAGGATGGTCTCCCGGGAGATGGCGCCACCCCGGTTGCGATAGGTGGCCAGGATGATACCCGGCATCATGGCGTGGTGTTCCGGGCCGTGCATGGGGATAGCCGGGTGGCGGCGGATGGTGGCCAGCAGCCGCAGCATGTCCTGTTCCCGGGTCTCGGCGCAGATGAGCTGGATGACCGCCAGGCCGTCGTGCTGATGACAGTCGTCGCAAATGAAATGGCCGCGCGCACACATGGCGTTGGTGGGCTGGGTGCGGCCGCAGTAGTAACAGGAGGCCGGCCGCGCCTCCTTGAGGTAGGTGATCTCTTGGCCGCAGGCCATGCAGCCGGCGTGATGGCGGGGTAGCGGCCCGGGCCCGGGGACGGATTGCAAGCGCAAGGGGATGATGACCGGCGTCGGGCTAATTGGTCCGGGTTCGCCCCCGCAGCAGGAAGAGGCCATGGGCAGGTTGGTGACGGCGCCGGCCTCATCGAGGACCAGCATGGTCTCGTCCAGGCCCGCGGCCTCGGTCGGGGCAAGCCGGGCCGGCCGGCCCTTGAGCAGGAGTTCGCCGTGGTCGGTGCTGACCGCCGCCAGGGGGCCACGATACACCACCCGGCGGCTCTCTCCCTCCCGGGCCTTATAGCAGCGGAAGGTGAGCGCGAAGAAGTCCACCCCGCCCTCTTGGCGGTAGGGAAAACGCTTGAGCAGATAGATGCCGACAAAGCCCGCGGCCCGAAGCATGGCCACCAGGGCCTCCTGCTGCAGGGCGCCGCCCAGGCATTCGCCCCGGAAACGGGCGTCGTTCTTCATGGTCACCGGGATTGCCAGGTCGGTGACGATGTCCGAGACCACCAGCCGGCCGCCGGGGGTAAGGATCCGGTAAATCTCGTGGAAGGTGCGGCGCTTGTCCGGGCTCAGGTTGATGACGCAATTGGAGATCACCGCGTCGACCGTGTCGGCCTCCAGTGGGAGGTCCTCAAGAAAGCCCTTCTGGAACATGACATTGTCATAGCCCAGGCCGGCGACCACCTCTGCCTTGGAGGCGCGGGCCAGGTCGAGCATGGCGTCGGTCATGTCGATGCCGATCACCCGGCCGGCTGCCCCGACGGCCTTGGCGGCCATGAAACATTCCACCCCGCTGCCGCTGCCCAGATCGACCACGGTCTCGCCCGGACCAGGGGCGGCGTCCTGGATCGGGCTGCCGCAGCCGTAGGAGCGTGTCTTGGACTCGGCGGGGATGTATGCCGCCGCGGCCTGGGCCGGGGCAAAGGGGTTCTGAATGCCGGGGTCGGCCACCCGGGCCGCCCGGGCATAGAACTCCCGCACCGAGGCGTGGCCCAAGTCATCGGCCAGGGAGACCATGCAGTTGCAGTGGGTAAGCGCCACCTCGCGGCCGCCCGCCTCGGGGCAGTCGTGGCGCACATCACCCATGCGTAGCCGGAGGTGAGCGCCGGGACGGTCGGGGTAGCATGCGGCCTGGCGGGTTATGAGCCAGAGGGCCAGGCCGTTGTAAAGTTCCAGATAGGGGTCGTGGCCCACGAAGTCGCCCCCGGCCAGAAAACTGTGGTCGAGATCGCCGCCGCCAGTGATAAATTTCAGAGGCTGCTCCGCAAGCTCCGGGCAGTCCGCCAGGGTGGCCTGGCGAATGGTCTCAAGCACCGGACTGGTTCGCCAGACCTGTTCCAGGCCGTCGCTGAGATGGCCACAACGCAACTCCGGGATAGCGACCAGGGCCGGCGAGGGAAAGATGGCGCCATCCGGACCCACGGCCAGCGATTCCCAGGCCGTGCCAGAGAGGTCGTGACGGGTGCCCGGGGTGCTGAAGACCTGGCCCTTCATGGCCTCGACATTGTCGATCGTCACCTTGATCCGCTCGGCCCGCTCCTGGGCGGCGATGAGGACGGGCAAAATCTCGGCGGGCGAAACGAACTGCGCGGCCGTGCCCTTGCCGCGCAGGAAATGCCAGAGCAGGTGCAGGTTGTGAATGCCCTTGGCCGCGGCCAGGTCCACCAGGGCGGGCAGGTCAACGAGGTTGGCCCGGTTGATGGCCACCGACAGGGTGACGGCCAGGCCGGCCGTGCGCAGGGTGTCCAGGTTGGCCATGAGCCGGCCGAAGCTGCCCGACCCGCGTAGTTGCTCATGATTTTGCTCCAGACCATCCAGACTGACCTGCAGATGCAACCGGCCCTGAGGCAGAGCTTGCAAGGCCTCAAGATGCGCGTCAAGCAGCAGGCCGTTGGTGAGCACCACGGCGTGGACCGTGGGATCGGCCAGCAGGTCGGCCAGGACGCCCAGAAAATCCGGGTACAGAAACGGCTCGCCGCCGGTGAAGCAGAACAGGGTACAGCCGAGCTGCCGGGCCTGGCGCAGCCCCTGGCGCAACAGGTCGAATGGCAGGGTTTCCTGACTGTTTTCAGAAGCGCCAAACAAGCAGTGGCCGCAGGCCAAATTACAGCGGTTGGTCAGATGGAACCAGCACTCCTTGAGCCCGGTGAGCCGCAGGTGACTGGCGCGGCCCATGTAGGCCGGAGCTGGCTCCGCGCTCACCTGCGCGCGCAGCCTTTCGGTGGTCAGCAGGGCGCGGCCCAGGGGCAAGGAACGGCTCGCGGCCAGACGCACGGCGGCCTCGTCCGTATCCCGACTGGCGGCGAGCAGTTGCAGGATCTCGTCCGCCTCCTGGCTCGGGACGAACCAGTCCGGTTTTTCATGATCCACATAAACCGGGCCAGAGTCGGTCGCCAGTCTTATCCAATGCGCCAGATGAGCCATTTTTTCCTTGCCAACAGGTCCTTGCCAGACGAACCTCGGCAACATACCGTTCGCCACGGCTGTTGGCAACAAATATAATTGTCCGGTTTTGTAGCAAATGAATTGTCCGCTTTTTATCCGGGGCGGAGTGGCTGGAGGGCGT
>MNYK01000142.1 GCA_001873115.1 Desulfobacterales bacterium CG2_30_60_27
CGCCCTGATCTGGACTTCGGGAATCCCGCAATCAAGGGCAAATAAAATATGCGCCCGATTAATTTCCCGGGCATGGTGTAAACCCTTTGCGCGATACCACTCAATCAACTCGCGGTCCTTGTCGGTAAGATGTAGCTCAGTCTGTCGCATGGCAGGCTCCTTGTTGTGGGGTGGGCATGCGACAGCATAACATATGTTTCGTTATTTGTGTGTTTTAATACTAGTGTTCATCCGGAAACTGTGTTCCCAGATGAACGCGCTCAGCTTTCAGCTTAACGTGCTTAGTTAATTAAGTTTTTTACCTGAACGCTGAGAGCATCCAGAAGGAAACATAGTTTCCAATGGGAACTAACTATCAAGCTTGTGTCGCCATGTAAGCGTTACCGGGTTGCGGTGCCGCTGGATAGTTACGATCTTATTTGGTCGGGACGAGAGGATTCGAACCTCCGACCCCAGCGTCCCGAACGCTGTGCTCTACCAGACTGAGCCACGTCCCGACCCGGTGTTATTGCAACTAGTTAGCTCATTTATTTTTTTCCGCATTGCCAATTTCTTGGGTATCGGTATGCCCAAGAATTCGGCAGTAGACCTGTGGTGGCCACCCTTATTTGAAGGGGCCTATGATGCTACATTTTGAGCGTGGTGTCAATGCCTCTGTGGCCAGTCAGCCGGGCTTCGTGTCCGGCTCGGTTACCGCCTGGTACTGAAAAGAATATTCCGGAAAGGAAAACTCCCTTCCGGAATATTCATGCTTGCATCTTGTCGAGCCCCGCCCCCCTCGCCTTTTACCATGCGGAGACAAGGCAGGAACCAGCTCTCAGGGCACAACCCCCTGGGTTGTTGCTCCTGAACGTAACTGGCGCGGCCTTACTTCACGGCGTCGGCCAGCTTGCTGCCCGGCTTGAAGCGGGCCACTTTGCGGGCAGGAATCTTGATCGCCTTGCCGGTCTGCGGATTGCGTCCCTGACGGGCAGCCCTCTTGGTCACGGAAAAGGTACCGAAACCAACCAGGGTTACCTTGTCGCCGGTTTTCAACGCCTTGGTTACAGCGTCAAGAAGTCCGGTCAGGGCCTTCTCGGCAGCAGCCTTGCTTACAGCAGCCGCATCCGCCATGCTCTCAACCAATTCACTTTTGTTCATACTCCCTCCTCATAATGTTGTGGTTTCCACCATTCCCCGCTCGGTAACCAAAGTTACCACCCTGCCTCTTCCAGATCCATCGGAGTCATGTTTGATGGCGTCGTAACAATGCTGATCTACTGCGTCGCATCCCAAGGGCACTCGGAGTCTAGCGCTTACCTCCTGCGGGGCGTAGCGCATTATGGTTGTTACGAGTCCATCAATGTTTAACAACCAGACTCCGAAGACCAAAAATACACTGAAAACCTGCCCGAAATGCCTGTTCCAAAAGGCCCTAACCAAGCCCGGGCCTAAGACACAATACCCGGTCGAACACAAAGATCAAGAAAAACTTTGCATTTAGCCCTGCTCCGGGGAAAAAACCTTAATTTTCTCTCCAAGGCGCACCGGGCAAGGCATGACAGAATGTCGGCAACGATCTGTCGGCCAACCCCGGGGCGCACCGCCTGGCAATCAAGCGGATGGCAACGTAACTATCGGTTTTTCCAAGAAAAACTTCCGGTCCTTGATCCACTGCTTAAGGGTCTCGGCAATCTCCCGGGCCCTTACCACGCTGGAAATAGGCGCCGTGGGCACCATTTTGCCGTTCACCTCGATCCGCCCACTCTTCAACTGCGCGTAACTGACCTCGCCGTAGCTCCTGGCGATGCCGTTGGGGTAGTCGTAAGCGTAGTCAACGATTTGGGTGACGATGTCGCTGTCCGAGACCCCGGTATAGGCGGCCATGGTCTCGTTCAGAATCGGAATAGGAATCCCCAGGCCAACGGCCATGGTGCATCCATACCCCTGCATGCTGATTCCCCTGAGCCAGCGGGGCGACATCTGCTTCAGGTCGCCCTGGACCATGAGGGTGCCGGCCGGCTTGCGGGGCGTGCCGTTCTCGGCGCGCGGCGCCGCCGGTTTATGCTGAGTGCCGTGCCAGGTCACATAACCGATGCCGCCGCCCAGGAAGATACGGGTCCCCAGCCCGATGGTAAGATAGTAGGGATCGTTCATCAGGGGGCTCAGTTCGCCGGCACTGCAGTAGTTGGCATTCCTGCCTTGGGGCTTCAAGGTCCCCATATAGGTATAAATGGTCTTGTCGGAGAAATTTACCGCGCAGTTGTAATTCTGGTAGGCATTGCGCGGGTTGGTAAGCAGGGCATAGGGCAGATCGGCCAGGGTGATCTCCGCAGCCAGTTGCCGGTTGGGGTAGCAGTCCGTCCCGTAGCCCATGGCCCGCAGCCGCACCTTCCGGCCGGCCACCAGATCCTCGATAACATGGCCGCCGCCGTAACGGAACTCACCGGGAAACACCTTGTTCAGGGGATCGTCCTCGCTGGGTTCGGTGGCGCCGATATAGGTGTCAACCGCCGCCAACCCGCCATAGGCGGGCACATCATTCAACCATACCTTGGAGGCCTTCATGGTCGGTTTGCTGTGCCCGAAATTGATGAAGGCCCCGGAGGAACACATGGGCGAGAAAGTGCCGGTGGTCACCACGTCCACCTTGCGGGCCGCGCCCGCCGGCCCTTCCTTTTTAACGATGGCCACCATCTCCTCGGCGGTAACCACCACGGCCTCGCCCGCCTGGATCCTGGCGTTGATCTCCGCGTATGTCTTGTTTGCCTTGATGTCGCTCATGTACTGGCTGCTCCCTGTATCGGCCGCTAGCTGCTAGCCGCTAGCGGCTGAAAGTGTCGCTCATCGCCCGCCCGCTCCTGATCTCCAAGGGCCCCGGCCGGCCTTACTCAATCACCGAGACGACCTTGTGACCCAGACGCTCCAAATCGTTGACGATAGGTTGCAGATCGCATTTTTCCAGCCGAAAATAGTGGACTTTGCGATGCGATGGCCGCTTCTCGGTGGCCACGCTGATAATCTCGCCATGATGGTCTTGAATGACCTTGGTGACCTCGTCCAACCCCACCTGCTTGTCCACCATCACGTCGATACGCGACGAGGCCTTAAGCAGGCCGATGATCTCGATGAAGGCCGTCAACAGATCCGAGGCCGTAAGGATGCCTACCAAATCATCGTTTTCCATAACCGGCAGACCGCCGATTTTGTACTCATGAAAAAGGCGGGCCGCCTGATCAATACTCGTATCGATCGTGATGGTGACCGGATTACGGACCATGGCCTGATCCACCGGGATCTCCTCCACCATGGATGGAAAGTAATACTGCCGCAAGTCATTCTCGGTGATGAAGCCGACCATCCGGCCATCCTCCATCACGGGCAGGTGCCGGATGGCATGCTTATCCATCAAGGCGACGGCCTCCTTGATCAGGGCGTGACGCCCGATGGTTACCGGATCTTTCTGCATGCAATTTTTTACTTTCATAGGGCCCCTTGCTGAGCATAGTTCGAAAAAACCGGGGGTCACGGCGCCGGCGGCAGCCGAGCGACCCTGCGGCGAAGCGAATGTCCCGCGCTGAAAACGGTAAAGTAATTCGCGTGGTATTGCAAGCCCCAATCTGCGGCCGGGCCAGCATCTTTGCCCTTTCCTTCTCAAGGGAAATATCGTACCATGCCGGCCTGTGGCGCCGCGCCGACAACGGCGCCGATGGTAGCCGATCCCCCCTTGAGGAAAAGAAAAAATGGCCCCAACGCAACAACATCCCGCCAAGAGTACCGCGGCGGACCTTGCCAACGTCCGCCAGCGGATCGACGCCATTGATGACCAGATCCTGGAGTTGCTGCAGGAGCGCATAGATATCGCCAAAAAAATCGGCCGTCTTAAGGACAAGGGCAACAAGGCCAAATGGGATCCCCTGCGGGAACGCCAGATTTTCGAACGACTGAAGGCCAGCAACCGGGACTTCCCGGAACAACCGCTCGTCAGCATTTTCCACGAGATCATCTCCACCTGCCGGCTCTCACAGAAACAGGTGGACGTTGGCTATCTTGGCCCCGAGGCCACCTTTTCCAACCTGGCCGGGGTCAAATACTTCGGCCATGCCGCCACCTACCGACCGCTCGAAACCATCGAGGACATCTTCATTGAGGTGGAAAAGGGCCGCATCCATTACGGCATGGTGCCGGTGGAAAACTCCATCGAGGGTTCAGTGACCTCCACCCTCGACGCCTTCATGACGAACCAGGTCAAAATCTGCGGTGAGGTCAACCTGGACATTACCCACAATCTGGTAAACCAGAGCGGCGAAATTAGCGACATCAGGCTGGTGGTCTCCCATTCCCAGCCCCTGGCCCAGTGCCGCCAGTGGCTGCGCAAGAACCTGCCCAATGTTCCCCAGGAAGTCGTGTTCAGCACGGGGGTGGCGGCCCAGATGGCGGCCAAGGAGCCTACCGTGGCAGCCATCGCCAGCTCCCTGGCCATCAAGACCTACCACCTGCAGGTGGTGGTCAAAGGCATTGAGGACTACAGCGGCAACACCACCCGTTTCCTGCTCATCGGCCAGCAATCCCCCTCCCGCAGCGGCAAGGACAAGACCTCGCTGCTGGTCGGCCTGCTCGACCGGCCCGGTGCCCTGAACGAAACGCTTTCCGTCCTGGCCAAACGCAACATCAACCTGACCCGCATCGAATCGCGGCCTGTGAAGAGCGAGCCGGGCAAGTACCTGTTCTTCATCGACATGCTCGACCATATCGAGGACGACCACATCCGGGAGGGCTGCGATGAACTGCGCCGGACCTGCTCATACTTCGAGTGGCTGGGCTCCTACCCGCGTGCCTGACTACAAGTATCCCTGCCAAGCAACTTCATGACAAGCGCCTGAGATTTCATGGTTCAGGTTTTAAAGAGAAATATCGAATATCGAACAAGGAATTTCGAATCATGAAGTTTTGTCTTTGCCAAGGTCACGGCGATGGTTCGAATCATAACATTCGGCAACATCAAGCAACCATTTCTCAATATGCACCCACCTGTTTTCCTTCGACATTCGATATTCGCTTCTCCCTTTTCCTGCCAGTTCAGGGAAAAAACTCATGATGCTCTTGGCGATTGAAAGTTCCTGTGACGAAACCGCCGCCGCGGTGCTGGCCGATGGTCGGCAACTGCTGTCAGACGTGATCCATTCGCAGATCACTGTCCATGCCCCATACGGCGGGGTGGTCCCGGAGCTGGCCTCGCGCAACCATATCGAGAACATCTCCCTGGTCGTCCAGCAGGCCCTCGACCAGGCCGGCATCACCCTGGACCAGTTGGATGGCATCGCGGTCACCCAGGGCCCAGGCCTGGTGGGCTGCCTGCTGGTGGGTCTCTCCTTTGCCAAGGCCCTGGCCATGGGGCGCAGGTTGCCCCTGATCGGTGTGGACCACATCGCCGGCCACCTGCTCTCCGTCTTTCTGGGCGACGACAAACCAGCGTACCCCTTCATCGCCCTGGCGGTTTCCGGCGGCCACACCAGCCTGTTCCAGGCTAATAACCCGGTCAGCTTCACCCTGCTCGGCCGCACCCGCGACGATGCCGCCGGCGAGGCCTTTGACAAGGTGGCCAAGCTCCTGGGACTTGGCTATCCGGGCGGCCCGATTATCAGTACCCTGGCGCGTGAGGGCAATCTAACGGCCCTTGCCTTCCCCCGGGCCTGGCTGGGCCAGGACAACCTCGATTTCAGCTTCAGCGGCCTGAAAACCGCGGTGGCCAATCATGTGCACCAGGAAAGGCTGGCCGGCCGGGCCCTGCGGATTGCCGACATCTGCGCCTCGTTTCAAGAGGCGGTGGTGGAGGTGCTGGTCACCAAGGCCATGCTGGCCCTGAAGCAGACCGCCGGCCGCACCCTGGTGCTGGCGGGTGGCGTGGCGGCCAACCCCCGCCTGCGCGCCCAACTGCGGGCCCGTGGCCAGGCGGCAGGTTACCGGGTCTGCCTCACCCCGGCCCGCTTCTGCACCGACAACGCGGCCATGATCGCCCTGGCCGCCTTTTATCAGATGCGGCAAACCGGGGCCGCGCCTGGCCTGGACCTTGACATGGACGCCTATTCCCACTCACCGCTGCTGGAGGTGGCATGATGGAAGACCGGGGCCACCTCCAAAAAAAATCGTCCGGCAAAAGACTGGCCATAGGACGCCAGCTCCGTTATTTCTATCTGCGTTTCATCCGCCTCCAAGGGAGCCCGCGCTCCCTCGCACGGGGCTTCGCCATCGGCGCCTTTGTCGGCGCCACGCCCACCATTCCTTTACACACCATCCTGGCCCTTACCCTGGCCCTGCTCTGCCGGGGCAGCAAGCTCGCCGCCCTGCTGGGCACCGTGGTGGTAAGTAATCCGCTCACCATTCTGTTGCAATATTTCCTGGCCTGGAAAATCGGCAACCGCCTGATTGGCACCGCTCTCTCCTGGGAAATAATCAGCGCAAAACTGGCCGGCATCTTTTCCGGGGCCGGCTTCATGGAAAACCTGTCCACCCTCGGCCGGCTGAGTCTGGACACCATTGCCGCCATGCTGCTGGGCGGCTGCCTCCTGGCCCTGCCCGTGGCGGCCGTAGCCTATGCAGCATCCTATTGTTTTTTTGTGGCCATCAGAAAAAAATACGCCGAGAAACACGTCCTGAAATAGAGACCAGCGCCTACCCACATGGAATCGACTAGAAAAATTCTCGAAAACCGGCAACTGGCTCCCCGGAAAAAACTGGGCCAGAACTTCCTGGTCAACCCGCCGACCGCCATGAAGATGCTGGACCTGGCCGGTTTCACCGCAACGGATATTGTGGTGGAACTAGGCGTTGGGCTGGGGGCACTTACCCTGCCGCTGGCCGCCAGGGTGCATCGGGTGATCGGCCTGGAGGTGGACGCCGGCATTATCCGCTACCACCGCGAGGAAGGCACTCTGCCCGAAAACGTCACCCTCTTGGACCAGGACCTGCTCACCGCTGATTACCGCCAACTGGCCGAGCAGGCCGGCGGCCGCCTCAAGATCATCGCCAACCTGCCTTACTCGATCACCAACCCCCTGCTCTTTCGCCTGCTGGAGTACCGCGAGATCATGGACTCGGCCACCCTCATGCTGCAAAAGGAGGTGGGCGAACGCCTCTGCGCGCCGGTTGACACTAAGGAGTATGGGGTGTTGAGCGTACTGCTGGCGGCCAGCGCCACCACCAGGACGCTGATGCGCCTGGGCCCCGGCCAGTTTCACCCGCGCCCCAAGGTGGATTCCGTGGTGGTGAAGATCACCTTTTTCCCGATACCGGAGCGCGTCGCCAAACTGCCACCTTACGACCCCGCCCTGCTCGCCCGGGTGGTGAAGGCGGCCTTCGGCCAGCGCCGCAAAACCCTGCACAACGCCCTGGCCGCCTCTCCCCTGCTTGGCCTGAACAAGGAGGAAGTGGCTACTATCCTGCCCTGCGCCGGCATCGCCTTGAACCGGCGGGCGGGAACCCTGAGCCTGGAAGAGTACGTGACCCTGACCAGGATGGTAGCCGACCGCCAGGACGGATTGGCAACCGCACCATGAACACTAATAGTACAATACCCCGGCCGGGGACAGCGCCCACCCGCATCGTGGTCTTCCAGCAGCATGGATCAGGGGAGGAAAAGATCGCCGGCATCCGGCAGTTCGGCCATGGCATAACCATCACGCAGGTGGTCGATATCACCGCCAACCTTCCGGCGTTCATCGACGAGCCGCTGACCTTGCTGCCAACTGACTTCACCGCCGACGTTGTGCTCTCCTTTCTCAAACATGCCGACCTGGTGGATGCACTGGCAATCCTGTGCAGCGAAAAGGCCATCCCCCTGGTGGCCTCCGGTCAGAAGGTGGCCAACGCCATCACGCCCTTTACTTGCTGCGGCCTGGGCCACACTGACCGGCTGGGGGCCTATGGCGAACAATTCGGCGTGCCAGAGTTCCGAGTCACCCTGGCAGCGGGCCGCATCACCCGCCTGGAGGTGCGGCGTGGCGCCTCCTGCGGCGCCACCTGGCTTGTGGCGCCAAAAATCGTTGGCCTTACCCCGGACGAGGCCCAATCGGCCATCGCCAGGGAGGTCCAGTACCTGTGCAAGGCCGACCCCAGCAACTTTGATCCGATCACCGGCAAAAGCGCCCTGCACCATGCCGGGCACGTGCACATCAAGGCGCTCAACAAGGCGTTGGCTGGGCTAAAATGAAGAGGCGGGTGTTGCCAATCGCCCTCTCCACGTTCAATTCAACTCGTCATCCTTCCAGAAGGCTAAGCAGGGTAAGCAGGAGGTAAGCAGGGGGTCAGATCTTTATCATTGACAAAATGCCACGCGCCTGACCATGAACCGCCTTTGCAGCGCTTCCGGGCTTTATGCGGTCTTCCGCAGGCGGCCATCGGCCAGCTTGATGATGATATTATTGGCCTGCTCCAGCCGATCAACCATTGACCTGAACAGGTGCTTGGCAACGTCCGGATACTTTTCAATGACCTCGGGCAGTTTGTCGCCCGGGAAGCGTTTGATGGTGGTGCGGCCCTTGGCCACGATGGAGGCCGACCTGGGCTCACTCGATATCGCGCTCATCTCGCCAAAATATTCGCCAGGCTGGACGATCTCGGCAATCTTCTTGCCGTCCCGCACCACCAGCACTGCACCGCGCACGAGTTTGAAGAAATCCTTGTCCACGTTATCCTGACGCACGATGATATCGCCGTCCTGGTATTCCTCGATGTCAGGATTAACCAGGTAGGCCGGCAGACTCTCCTTGGTGATCACCGTCTTGCGCAAAATTTCCTCGAGACTGGTTTCGCCCACGCGGGCCTTGAGCAGGCCGGCATCGCGCAGGGGCACCATACCCTCCTGGATGGCGATCTTGCGTAGTTGGTCCTCGGGCACCTGGGCATTGATCGCCTTGGCCACCTCGTCGGTGACCTCCATGAGTTCGAACAGACCTAGCCGCCCCTTATAGCCCACCCCCCGACAGACGCTGCAACCCTGCGGTCCATATAATTTAAGATCAGGGATAACCGCCTCGGCAAAGCCCATGCCGATCAGGTCCTCGTGCGTATAGCCATCAATCGGGGTCTTGCATTTCTGACAAAGTCGTCGGGCCAGACGCTGGGACAGCACCATGGTCACCGCCGAGGCCAGCATGTATGGCGGGATGCCAATATCCACCATACGACTGATGGTGGCCGGGCTGTCGTTGGTGTGCAGGGTGGAGAGCACCAGATGGCCGGTCATGGCCGCCTTGATGGCGATCTCGGCGGTATCCATGTCGCGGATCTCGCCCACCATGATGATGTCGGGGTCCTGCCGCAGGAAGGCCTTGAGGGCCTTGGCAAAGGTCATGCCGACCTCGGCGTTGACGTTCACCTGATTGATACCCCGGAAGTTGAACTCCACCGGATCCTCGGCGGTGAGCAGCTTGGTCTCTTCCTTGTTCAGGGAGTTCAAGATTGGAATACAGGGTCACGGTCTTGCCGCTGCCGGTGGGGCCGGTGACCAGCAGCAGCCCTTGCGGGGCCTTGATGCAGTGCTTCAGGGTATCGAAGGTGGACTGTTCAAAACCCAGCTTGGTCAGATCGACGTTCAACGAAGTCTTGTCGAGAATACGGAGCACCACCGACTCGCCGAACAGGGTGGGCAGGGTGGAGACCCGGAAATCCACGACCTTGTTCTTGCCGACCCGCATCTTGATGCGGCCGTCCTGCGGCACCCGCCGTTCGGTGATGTCGAGATTCGCCAGGATCTTGAGCCGCGAGTTCAAGGCGTTCTTGATATTCATCGGCAGGTTCATGGACTTGTACAAGTTGCCGTCCAGCCGGTAGCGCACCTGCAGGTTTTTCTGAAATGGTTCGATATGGATATCGCTGATGCCGTCGGTGACCGCCTTCACCAGAATGCCGTTCACCAGCTTGATGATCGGGGCATCGGAGGCGGAATACTGGTCGAGACCGACCTCGTCACCGCCGAGGCCCTCGTACTCATAGCCCTCGGCGGCCTCGGAGGCCAGTGCCCCGAAGTCGTCGATCTGGGTGACCGTCTCCTCTTCCTCGTCGTGCGCCTCTTCCCCGCCGCCCAGCAGCAGGTTATATTCTTCGTCGCTGATCTTGTAGTACTTGCGATAGGCCTCGACAAGGTCCTTTTCCGTGGAAACCGCCACCACGAGGCTCAGTTTCAACTCGGTCTGCAGCTCTTCCACGGCATGGGTGTCCGTGGGTTCAGCCATGGAGATATACAGGGTCTTTTCCTCAAGGCGCAGGGGAAAGGCCCAATATTTTCTGGCCAGCTTGTACGGCAGGATCTTGATGGCCTCCGGGGTCGGGGGCTGCCTGGCAATCAGAGCCGCGGGGTAGTTGTGAATTCTACTCAGGACATTGAGGATGGTATCCTCCTCGATGTAACCGAGGCGGATGAGGATACTGCCGAGCCTGGCGGTGCTCTTCTTCTGAACCGCCAGGGCTTCCTGCAATTGGCTGGTGTTGATGTAGCCCTGTTTACACAGCAGATCGCCGATCTTCTGCTTGCCGGCCCCGGATTGATCCTTGATGGAGGTCCGGAGGCCGCTCTGCTGCATGCGGGCCTGTTGTAGTGCGTTGGCGCTCGGCGCTGGTTTTGCCATGTTCGGGTATCGCCTCCATGGGGGAGATCTGACTAATTTTCTTATACCATCATTTCTGGCCAGCCACAAGGCAGAGCGCCTGAGAATATGGAACCTATATGTCCCATAGGACCGATAGGACCGATCGGACAGATGAAACATTCCTGTTTTAGCCTTCAGCAAACAAAACGGGCCCAGGATAACTCCCCGGGCCCGTTTACACCGCAAACAACTAAACGATGCGGCTTAGAATACGCCTTTCACCTTGCCGGTTTCCACATCCACGTCGATCCGACGGTAGGCCGGATCGGATGCCGTGCCCGGCATGAGGCTGATGGCCCCGGCCACCGGCACCACGAAACCGGCGCCCTTGTAAGTGAGAATGTCCTGGATGGGCAGGGTCCAGCCCTTGGGTACGCCCTTAATCTTGGGATCGTGAGTCAGGGAGAGGTGGCTCTTCACCATGCAGGTGCCCATATTCTTCAACTCCGGGTCAGCCTCCATGCGCTTCAGTTTGGCCTTGGCGTCGGCGCTGTAGCTTACGCCGTCGGCGCCGTAAACCTCCTTGGCGATGAGTTCGATGCGCTGGGCCAGCGGGGTCTCCAGGTCGTAGAGAAACTTGAAGTCATTGGGCTCCTCGCAGGCGTCCACCACCGCGTCGGCAAACTCCAGGGCGCCATCGCCGCCTTTTTCCCAGTGGCGCGACAGGGCAACCCGGGCGCCGCCAGCCTCGCACAAACGCCGCACCGCCTTGATCTCGGCGTCGGTGTCGGTGTAGAAGGCATTGATACAGACCACCGGATTGATGCCGGCCTTTTTGACCGTGGCAATGTGGTGCAAGAGATTCTTGCAGCCCTCCTCGACCCAGCCGACGTTCTCCTGCTTATACTCCTCGGGCATGGGTTTGCCGGGCACCGGAATGGGCGCGCCGCCGTGACATTTCAAGGCGCGGATGGTGGCGACCACCACGGCGCAGTGGGGCTTCAGCCCGCTGTACCGGCACTTCAGGTTCCAGAACTTCTCAAAGCCGATATCCGCGCCAAAGCCGGACTCGGTGACGTTGTAATCGGCCAGTTTCAAGGCCACCCGGTCGGCGATGACCGAGGACTGGCCGATGGCGATGTTGGCGAACGGCCCGGCATGCACCAGCACCGGCTGGCCTTCAATGGTTTGCAGCAGGTTAGGGTTAATGGCCTCGACCATCCAGGCGGTCATGGCGCCGGCCACCTCGAGATCCGAGGTGGTAACCGGCCGATCCTGCCGGTCGTAGGCCACCACGATCTTGCCGATCCGCTGCCGCATGTCGGCCAGGTCGGTGGCAATGGCCAGGATGGCCATGATCTCGGAGCTCACGGCAATGGCGAACTTGGACTGCATGGTGAAGCCGTCCATCTTACCGCCAATGCCGATGGTGATATTACGCAGGGCCTGGGCGCAGAAGTCGATGATCCAGCCAAATTCGACCTTCTTGGGATGAATGTCCAGCCTTCTTAAGCCCCGTTTGGCCAATTGCGCGTCGGTATAGTTGGCCTCGTGCTGCATGCGGGAGGTGAGCGCCACCATACCCAGATTGTGGGCGTTCATGATGGCGTTGATGTCACCGGTAAGCCCCAGGGAAAACGGGGTGAGCGGGATGCACTGGGCCAGCCCGCCGCCGGCGGCGCTGCCCTTGATGTTCATGGTGGGGCCGCCCGAGGGCTGGCGGATGGCGCCGATGACGCTCTTGTTGCGTTTGCCCAGGCCCTCGACCAGGCCCATGGCACAGGTGGACTTGCCCTCGCCAAGCGGCGTGGGGGTGATGGCGGTCACGTCAATATACTTACCGTCCGGCCGGTTTTTAAGGCGCTCCAGAATCTTGCGGTAATCGAGCTTGGCGACATAATGGCCGTGAGGCAGAAGCTCCGCCTTGTCCAGGCCCAACTTTTCGCCCAGCTCGTAAACCGTTTTCATGCGGGATTCCGCCTCTTCGGCGATCTCCCAATCCTGATGTTTGGTGGGGTCAAGAACCATGATTTCCTCCGTCTGCTATTTTTATGGTTTCATTCCATGACACTTCCGCAAAACGGCGTAATTCCATGGGGCCTCAGCCCGCCGTCTGGAACACCGCTGGAAATTGCCTGACAAAATCCGCTCGCAGGGGGATCATTACTTCCCGCATGGAGGGCTCGGCCGCCTGACTGGTGCGCAACCGGAAGATATGGGCCCATTCCAGCAGGTTGGCATAAACAATGATCTCGGTCTTGCAGGAATTGGGCAGCACGGTGCGCGCCGCCTGGGGCGACGAACTTTCCAAGAGCTTCAGGTAGAGGCGCTCCGCCGCGCGCATGGCCTCTTCCCACAGGGCATACTCCGGGCTGCCTGGCTCATAAAAGAGCGGCTTGATAAAGGTCACCTCGCTGCCGAATTTATCCTCGCTGTACCGGCAGTACCGTTGGCTCTCCTGCAAGAAAGAACAGGGCCGGTGGCGGACGATCTCGTGGGTCACCGCCCGGTTCACCGTGAACTTTACCGCCACATGGCGGTGCCGGGCCAGGAGGTGGGCGGGTAACCGGTCCCGCTCCTCGGCCCCCACCTCCTCCACCAGCAGGCCCGACTGCTGGACCCAGCCGTGGTGCGGGGCCAGATCCTCAAAAAACAAGGGGTAGCGGCCGGCCAGGAAACCGGTGATCGCCTTGATCAGTTTCACGCCCGGGTTTTCCACATACACTTCGCGGAAAGCGCGGACACTGCCCGTGATCAGGAGTTCTTTTTTCTGTACCCGGTCCACCTGAAAAAACTTGGGCAGGCAGGCAAAAAACTGCTGCACGATGGTGTCTGACTCCGCCTCGACCATGAGCGTGATCACCGCCATCTCCATGACCGAGTTGTGCCCCCTTTTCACGATGTTCCGCACGAACGGCTCCGCCGACCCCTCGGTGATCTTGTCCTCGCTCTTGTAACAGATGCGGCCGCAGGATTCAATGCGCACGGCCAGACTCACCCCATCGAGGTGGTCGAGGATCTCATAGGACGGCGGGATAACGCGCATGGTCTTGGTATCCTTTCGATTTGCCAGGTCAGGAACACTTGCAGTCGCACTGGCTATGGCCAACGCTGCCGCTGTGGGAAGATTCCCAGAACGGGCTCATGGCCCGCAGTTCGGCGATGATGGGCGGCAGTTTGGCCAGGACAATATCCACCTCCGCCTCGGTGTTATAGACACTCAAACTCAGGCGGACGGAGCCGTGCGCCGCGGTGAACGGCACGCCCATGGCCCGCAGGACATGGGAGGGTTCCAGGGAGCCGGAGGTACAGGCCGAACCAGACGAGGCGCAGATATTAAAACGGTCGAGATGGAGGAGAATGGCCTCGCCCTCGACAAACTCGAAACTGATATTGGTGGTGTTGGGCAGGCGCTCGGTCTGGTGGCCGTTCAGTATGGCGTGGGGCACCGCGGCCAGCAAGCCGTTCTCCAGCTTGTCGCGCAGGGCCCGGACCAGGGTGTTTTCTTTTGTCAGATTGGCCTGGGCCAGCTCGCAGGCCTTACCCAAGCCGACAATGGCGGCGGTGTTTTCCGTGCCGCCGCGGCGGCCCCTCTCCTGATGGCCGCCCACCATGAAGGGCACAAAAGGCGTACCCTTGCGCACATACAAAACGCCTATCCCTTTACTGGCGTGCAGTTTGTGCCCGGACAGGGAGAGAAAGTCAACGGGTACCTTGGCGAGGTCGATAGGGATCTTGCCAACCGCCTGCACCGCATCGGTGTGAAAGAGGATGCCACGACTCTTGGCCATTGCCGCCATGGCGGCAATGGGGAAGGTAACACCGGTTTCGTTGTTGGCCCACATGACGCTGACCACGGCCGTGTCCTCGGTGAGGCTCTCCTCGTAGCGAGCCAGGTCAAGGGTGCCGTCCTTTTCCACCGGCAACTGGGTAATCCGGTGCTTGTGGCCGGTGAGCGAGTCCAGACTTTCGCAGAGGTGCTTGACCGCCGGGTGTTCCACCCTGGTGATGACGATATGGCGCTTGGCCGGCAAGGACTGCAGGGAGGAAAGAATGGCCGTGGAGTCGGACTCCGTGCCGCAACTGGTGAAAATAATTTCCTCGGGGGTCGCGCCGAGGATGGCGGCGATCTTTTCCCGGGCCGCGGCAATATGACGGCCCACCTGGCCGCCAAAGCTGTGCATGCTCGACGGGTTGCCATACAGATCGGCGAAATAGGGCCGCATGGCCTCCAGTACCTCGTCCGCCACCTTCGTGGTGGCGTTGTTATCCATATATATCACATTATCCATGCTAATTCTCCACCACGATCAGGGAATCGAGCACCTGTTCGCGCAGTTTCTTTTCCACGTATTCCTTGAGCGTGGTCTGGGATTTCTTGCAGCTTACACAGGCGCCACGCAGGGAAACCGAGACAAAATCGCCGTCCACGTCGATGAGTTCAATGTCGCCGCCGTCGCGCCGCAGGGCCGGCCGGACCTCCCGCTCGAGCAGGTCTTCGATCATTTTGATCTTCTGGATGTTGGTCAGCCGCTTGGGGGCGCCGGCGCCGGCCTTATCGTGCCGGCCCTCGTGGCGGACCTCCAGGATGATCTCCTGGATACGATCCACACACTTGCCGCAGCCGCCCCCGGCCTTGGTGAAGTTGGTGACCTCCTCCACCGTGCGCAGGTTGCTTTCCTGAATAGCCCGCCGGATCTCCAAGTCGGTCACGCCGAAGCACTCACAGACCAGCTCGCCCTGGGCCATGGGCAGGGCAATGCCGCGATAGTTGGCAATGGCTGCCTCCAAGGCCTCGCGGCCCATGACCGAGCAATGCATCTTCTCCTTGGGCAGGCCGCCCAGGTAATGGGCGATATCCTCGTTGGAAATTTTGGATGCCTCCTCAAGGGTCAACCCCTTGATTATCTCGGTAAGGGCCGAGGACGAGGCAATGGCACTGGCACAGCCAAAGGTCTTGAATCTGGCGTCGGCAATCCGCTTTTTCTCGGCATCGAGCTTGAAAAAAAGTTTAAGGGCATCGCCGCAGGCCAGGGAGCCCACCTCGCCGATGCCGTCCGCATCGGCAATCTCCCCCACATTCCTGGGGTTCAGAAAATGATCCTTTACCTTGTCCGTATAATTCCACATGACTATTTCACCATTATCATCCGAGAGAATGAGCGATTCATGAGCGTTATAAAAAACAGAGAGGCATCTTAATTTTTTGAAATTTAAAAAGCAACATCTTATCCCTCGCGCCGCTGCTGGCCGCGGTGCGACTTGTTCAGGCGCACTGAACCGTAAAGCCTCTCGATGCTTTCAACAATTTCAGGCGGGGGACTGATGAACTTGACGCCGTAGGTTCTGTCCTTCTTCCTCTTCACCTCACCCTTTAGAATAACCTTTTCCATCCCCCCAATCCTGAATTCAAGCCGCAGAATGTCCCCAAAGTCCATCCGCCGGTCCGAGACGAGCAGCAGGCCACCGGCGCTGATGTCCAGCAGCATGTCCCGGCTCGGGATATTCTTGGTTAGATTATTGGTTAAAATGGCGATTTCCTGGTCCAGGAAGTCGCCACGATTGATCCGCTGGTAACTCCGCCGCTCATCTTCCGCATCCAAGTTCTCGTCAAGGTCCGCCTCCCAGACGGTCAACCCGAATTCCGCCAGCAGGTCGGCGGGCATCTCGATGCCGCCGCCGCTCTTACCCCGGTCGCCCTGTTTTCTCGAACCCGAAGGTGGTTTGGCTATATTTTTCATCTTTCCTCTCCCGGCATGGCGGCCGAATCACAACTGGAAGCCACCCTCACGGTGTGGTGGCAGGACATTTCCCGCCAACCCTTCTCTGCCCGGTCACGATGATGCCCCAGCCACACCGGCTTAAAAATGTACCACAAGCGTAAAATAACAACAAGACTTGCAAGATCAGCGGCCGGCTTTACCCTGTTGGCAACAAATATAATTGTCCGGTTTTGTAGCAAATGAATTGTCCGCTTTTTATCCGGGGCGGAGTGGCTGGAGGGCGTAGCCCG
>MNYK01000045.1 GCA_001873115.1 Desulfobacterales bacterium CG2_30_60_27
CGTCTCATACTCCACGTGCGCCGTGGCAATGGTGATGCCGCGTTCCTTCTCCTCCGGAGCCTTGTCAATCTCGTCAAAGGCCGTGAATTTCGCCCAGCCCTTGGTCGACAGAACCCTCGTGATCGCCGCGGTCAGCGTCGTCTTGCCGTGATCAATGTGGCCGATCGTCCCTATGTTGACGTGGGGTTTCGTGCGCTCAAATTTCACCTTTGCCATGATCGTTCCCTCACTGTTTTTTTGCTTGTCTGACTGTCTAAAATCAAACCTGCATGGTCCCGTAAAAAACCAAAAGGATCACTATCGCCAACAATAATTTCAATATGTTACTGACGATTACAACAACCCTTTAACCTTCTGGACAATCTGTTTCGCTTTGCGGTCCGGCACCCGGTCATAGGCTACGAAACGCATGGTATAATTGGCCCGTCCCTGGGTAACGGAACGGAGATCGGTGGAATAGCCGAACATCTCGGCCAGAGGCACATGCGCCTTGATGATCTGCATGCCCCGCTCCCGGCTCTCCATTCCAAGTATCTTGGCCCGTTTACCGTTCAAATCGCCGACCACGTCACCCATGAACTGCTCGGGCAAAACCACTTCCAGTTCCATGACAGGCTCAAGCAGTACCGGGGCGGCCTCGGCCAACCCTTTACGCATGGCCATGGCAGTCGCCACCCCAAAGGCCTGCTCGCTGGACTCCTCCTCGTGGTAAGAACCATCCACCAAGCTGACCAAGACATCCAGCACCGGAAAACCGATAAGCGCCCCGGCCCCCAAACTGTCCCTCACCGCCTTTTCAATGGCCGGCACAAAGGGCTCAGGGATGGCACCGGCATCAAGGCGATTCTCGAAATCATTGCCAGAACCCCGCGGCCGTGGCGCAATCTCCAGCCAGACATGACCGTACTGGGCCTTACCAATGGCCGGATGCTCAAAAATTCCCTCAACCCGGACCGGCTTTTCGATGGCCTCCTTGTAAGCCACCTGCGGATTGCCGACGTTGGCCCCCACCTTGAACTCCCGGAGTAGTCGGTCAACAATAATCTCCAGGTGCAGCTCGCCCATCCCCGATATGATCGTCTGGCCGGTTTCCCCATCCGTGGTCACATGGAAGGAGGGGTCCTCCAAGGCGATCTTATCCAGACTATCAAAGAGCTTTTCCTCGTCGGCCTTGCCCTTGGGCTCAATGGCGACGCTGATCACCGGCTCGGGAAATTCCATGGTTTCCAATTGAATGGAATCCCCGGAGGCACACAAGGTGTCACCGGTGGTGGAAAACCTGAGACCAACCACGGCGGCAATGTCGCCGGCGGAGACCTCCGGAATATCCTCACGCTTGTTGGCGTGCATCCGGACAATACGGCCAATCTTCTCGGTCTTGCGCTTGCCCGGATTGTAAACCTTGGCCCCGGCTTTCAGCACCCCGGAGTAAACCCGCACATAGGCAAGGTTGCCGACAAAAGAGTCGGCGGCGATTTTGAAGGCCAGGGCGCAAAAATTTTCCTGATCGCTGGTCTTGCGGCTTTCGCTCTCGCCCGCGCTGTTCACCCCCACTACCGGCGGAACATCCAAGGGCGAAGGAAGGTAGCCGACCACCGCATCCAGCAATGGCTGGACCCCTTTATTCTTGAAGGCGCTGCCGCAGAAAACCGGTACCACCTCAAGGTGCAACGTCGCCTTCCGCACCGCCTGCCGTAACTCCCCGGCGGTGAGGGGTTCTTCATCGAGGTATTTCTCCATGACCCCTTCATCGAAGTCGGCCAACTTCTCGATAAGGGTCATTCGTGCGGCCGCGGATTCTTCTCTATAGGCTTCGGGGATCGGCTCTTCACTCACGAGCATCCCACGGGACTCCTCATCAAAGACCAACATCTTTTCGTCGATGAGGTCAATGACGCCCCGAAATACGTCTTCGGCGCCGACCGGCAACTGCATCGCCAAGGGATGTGCCCCCAGCCGATCGACCATCATACCAAGACAGCGCTGAAAATCAGCGCCCACCCGGTCCATCTTATTGACAAAAGCGATCCGGGGTATGCCGTAATGGTCGGCTTGCCGCCAGACTGTTTCCGACTGGGGCTCTACCCCACCTACCGCGCAAAAGACGGCAATCACGCCATCCAGAACCCGCAGGCATCGTTCCACCTCAATGGTGAAATCCACATGCCCGGGGGTGTCAATTATGTTGATCTTATGATCTTTCCAGGTGCAGGTCGTGGCCGCTGAACTTATGGTAATACCGCGTTCCTGTTCCTGTTCCATCCAGTCCATGACCGCATCGCCGTCATGGACCTCTCCAAGCTTATGTGAGCGACCCGTATAAAAAAGAATACGTTCCGTGGTAGTCGTCTTGCCCGCATCGATGTGGGCCATGATGCCGATATTGCGTACTCGTGCGAGCGGTATGCTGGTTGCCACGGCGTTTCTCTTTTTTCAATGACATGGCTGTGATAACCTACCAAACGCGAGTGACGACTTACCTGCGCATCCGGGACATCCTCTGCTGCAACCGATGACGGGCCGCCCTTGGCAAGGCGAGGCCAGCCTCTTTACCAGCGGTAATGGGCAAAGGCCTTATTGGCCTCGGCCATCCGGTGGGTATCTTCCCGCTTTTTCACCGAAGCGCCCCGGTTTTCAAAGGCATCCATCAACTCGCCGGCCAGCTTGTCGGCCATGGTCTTACCAGAACGTTTCTTGGCAAACTCGACCAGCCAGCGAATAGCCAGAGCGTTACGCCGCTCGGCCCGCACCTCGACCGGCGCCTGATAGGTGGCGCCACCCACGCGCCGAGCTTTCACCTCTACCCGGGGTCGTACCTTGTCCATAGCCTTCTCGAATACGGCAAAGGGATCCTCGCCATTGGCCCGTTTCTGCACAAGATCCATGGCACCGTAAAAAATACCGCGGGCCACGCTCTTCTTGCCGTCATTCATTAAACGGTTGATGAACTTGGCCGCCAGCATACTATTGAAACGGGGATCCGGTATGGACCGCTTTTTGCTGATCAACTTCTTTCGAGGCATCTTTCCTCTCCTTGGAAAACCGCGCGGGACTTACTTAGGCCGCTTGGCTCCGTATTTCGAACGGCCCTGGCGCCGGTCGGAAACGCCCAGCGTATCCAGGGTGCCACGAATAACATGGTAGCGAACACCGGGGAGATCCTTGACCCTGCCGCCCCGGATAAGCACCACGGAGTGTTCTTGAAGATTGTGGCCGACACCCGGGATATAGGAGGTTACCTCCATGCCGTTGGTCAACCGCACCCTGGCAACCTTGCGCAAGGCGGAGTTCGGTTTCTTCGGAGTAGTGGTATATACCCGGACACAGACCCCCCGCTTCTGCGGCGAGCCCTTGAGGGCCGGGGTATTGGTCCGCTTGGCAACTTTCTTGCGGCCCTGCCGTACCAGTTGATTGATGGTGGGCATTTGATTCTGACTCCTAATGGAATACTAAAAAATTATTTTTCCCCGGCCAGGGCCGGAAGATCCAGCCTTTCCCGGACGCGGGAAGACGGAATATTTAACCGAAGGGTACCCGCTTGTCAAGGTCTATATTGGCCAATCCCCAAAAACCAGAATGGCCGCCGACGTCATACCGCCTTTGTGATAAGGCATCGGCCAGGCCAACTGCCGCAGCCAGCATTCTAACAAACCCCGCCACCAGGAACGGCCAGCCATCCCTGCAGGAGTTGTTACGAATGCATCATCAATGCCTCAAGGCGTAACGCTCCAGCCCCGTACCGGCAGGCACCAGGCGGCCCATGATGACATTCTCCTTCAGGCCGGAAAGGTCGTCCACCTTGCCGGCCATGGCCGCGTTGGTGAGCACCTTGGTGGTCTCCTGGAAGGAGGCGGCCGAAATAAAGCTGTCGGTACTCAACGAGGCCTTGGTGACACCCAACAGCAACGGCTCGGCCACGGCTGGCTTTTCATTGCTGGCTACGAGCTTATCGTTCTCGTCGCTGAACCGCCACCATTCGACCTGCTCGCCAAGCATGAAGGTGGAGTCGCCGACATCGGTGATGGTGACCCGGCGGAGCATCTGCCGGACGATAACCTCAATGTGCTTGTCGTTGATCTTGACGCCCTGGAGCCGATAGACCTCCTGGATTTCGTTCACCAGGAACTTGGCCAGCTCTTTCACGCCATTGACCCGCAGGATGTCGTTGGGGTCCGGAGAGCCATCCATCAGGGCCTCGCCGGCCTTGACAAAATCATTCTCGTGCACCGCGACATGTTTACCCTTGGGCACCAGATACTCCTTGGCATCGCCAATCTCAGGAGTAACGACCACCCGCCGCTTGCCCTTGAGATCCTTACCAAAGCTGACCTGCCCGTCGATCTCGGTGATGACCGCGTATTCCTTGGGTTTGCGCACCTCGAAAAGCTCGGCCACCCGGGGCAAACCGCCGGTGATATCCTTGGTTTTGGTGGTCTCGCGCGGGATTTTGCCAAGCACGGTGCCAGGTTCGATCTCCTTGCCCTCCGCCACGTTGATGATGGTGCCAAGCGGCAGGGAGTAACGGGCCGGTGAGCCGGTCTTGGGCAGCTTCATGGTGCGGCCCTTGTCATCCTTGATCGAAATACGCGGATTCAACTGACCCATGCGGGGCTGAATGATCACCGAACTTGATTTGCCGGTGACCGGGTCAACCCTCTCCTGCATGGTCAGCCCCTCCTGAATATCGCCGAACTTGACGATACCGCCGATCTCGCTGACGATAGGAATGGTGTACGGATCCCAATCGGCCAGCACCGTGTTGGCTGCCACGGTCGCGCCATCCTTGACCAAGAGCTGGGCGCCGTAATTCACCGGATAGCGCTCCAGTTCCCGGCCCTTGGGGCCAATGATGGAAAGTTCGCCATTACGGTTCATGACCACCGCTTTGCCATCAGCGGCGGTGACGGTGTGCAGTTTGTTGAACCTCACCTTGCCGGCGTGGCGGGAGGCCACCTCGGCCTGTTCCACACTCCGACTAGCGGTGCCGCCGATGTGAAAGGTCCGCATGGTCAACTGGGTACCTGGCTCACCGATGGACTGGGCCGCAATAATACCGACGGCCTCGCCCATATTGACCATGTGTCCCCGGCCCAGGTCACGACCGTAACACAGGGCGCAGACCCCGCGCTTGGCGCGGCAGGTAAGCACCGAACGGATCAACACCCGGTCCAGACCGGCGTCTTCGAGCGCCTTCACCACATCCTCGGTGATCTCACAATTGGCCTCTACCAGCACCTTGCCGGAGAAAGGATCAACCACGTCCTCCAGGGCCACGCGGCCGAGGATGCGGTCGCCCACGTGCTGGATCACCTCGCCGCCCTCCATGAGCGGCTCCATGATGATGCCGTCCAAGGTGCCGCAGTCGGACTCGATGATGGTGGCGTCCTGGGCCACGTCCACCAGACGGCGGGTAAGGTACCCGGAATTGGCGGTCTTCAGGGCCGTATCGGCGAGACCCTTGCGGGCGCCGTGGGTGGAGATGAAGTACTCGAGGACGTTCAACCCCTCGCGGAAGTTGGCCTTGATGGGCGATTCGATAATAGCGCCGGAAGGTTTGGCCATCAACCCGCGCATGCCGGCCAACTGCCGGATCTGGTCCTTGCTGCCCCGGGCGCCGGAGTCGGCCATGATGAAGATGGGGTTGAAGCTCATGGTCTCGACCAGCTTTTTTTTCTTGTCCCGATAATACTCGACACTCATCTCCCGCATCATCTCCTGGGCCACCTCGTCGGTGGCCTTGGACCAGATGTCCACGACCTTATTGTATTTTTCACCATCGGTGATGAGGCCGCCGCGGTAATCGGCCACGACATCCAGAACCTCCTTTTCAGAGGCGGCGAGGATGTCCTCCTTTTTCACCGGGATCATCATGTCGTTAATCGAGATGGAAATGGCGGCGATGGTGGCGAATTCGTAACCGATATCCTTGAGTCGATCGGCCAGAATAACCGTGTCTTTGCTGCCCGACCGCCGGTAGACAAAGTCGATGAGTTTGGCCAGTTCCTTCTTCTTCATCACCAGATTAATCCGGTCGAACGGGATATTGATCGGCAAAAGTTCATGCAGGAGAACCCGCCCCACCGTGGTATCCAGAAGTTTGCCGGCAATCCTTACCCTGATCTTGGCCTGCAGATGTACCTGGCGGTAATCGTAGACAATGCGGACCTCCTGCGGCGAGGAGAAAACCTTGCCTTCACCCTGCACAAACGGGCGTTCCCTGGTAAGGTAGTAGAGGCCGAGCACGATATCCTGACTGGGGATGATAATGGGCTCGCCGTGGGCCGGGGAGAGGATATTGTTGGTGGACATCATGAGGACGCGGGACTCCATCTGCGCCTCCACCGTGAGCGGCACATGCACGGCCATCTGGTCGCCGTCGAAGTCGGCGTTGAAAGCGGTGCAAACCAGGGGATGCAACTGGATGGCCTTGCCCTCGATGAGGACCGGCTCGAAGGCCTGCATGCCTAAACGATGCAGGGTAGGAGCGCGGTTCAAGATCACCGGATACTCCTTGACCACCTCCTCCAGGACGTCCCAGACCTCCTTGGACTCTTTCTCAACCAGTTTCCTGGCGCTCTTGATGGTGGTCACCAAGCCCATCGACTCCAGCCGATGGTAAATGAAGGGTTTAAAGAGTTCAAGGGCCATCTTCTTGGGTAGGCCGCACTGGTGCAGACGCAAATGCGGCCCCACCACAATAACCGTACGTCCCGAGTAATCGACCCGCTTGCCAAGAAGGTTCTGGCGAAAACGACCCTGCTTGCCCTTCAGCATATCGGAAAGTGATTTCAGGGGCCGCTTGTTGGGACCGGTGATAACCTTGCCGCGCCGGCCGTTGTCAAAGAGGACGTCCACGGCCTCCTGCAGCATCCGCTTTTCATTACGGATGATAATCTCTGGCGCATCAAGTTCCAGGAGTCTCTTTAACCGGTTGTTACGATTGATCACCCGCCGGTAAAGGTCGTTGAGGTCTGAGGTGGCGAACCGACCGCCTTCAAGCGGAACCAGGGGGCGCAGATCAGGCGGCAGCACCGGGATCACGTTCAAGATCATCCATTCAGGACGGTTGCCCGAATCCCGGAAGGCCTCCACCACGTTGAGCCGCTTGGCCAGTTTCTTGCGCTTGGCCTCGGAACCGGTGGTTTTCATCTCCTCCCGGAGGGTCACGGCCAGGCTTTTTAGTTCAATGCCATGAAGAATATCTTTGATGGCCGCGGCGCCGATACCCACCGTAAATTTGCCCGGCTGTTCCTGCAGGGCGATTCGGTAGTTCTCCTCGCTCAGGATGGTGCCAACCGCCGGGCCGTCTGGCTCTGACTTGACCACCACGTAGGAGTCAAAATAGAGGACCTTCTCCAACTCCTTCAAGGTCATGTCCAGGAGGTTGCCGATCTTCGAAGGCAGGCTTTTCAAAAACCAGATATGGGCCACGGGGGCCGCCAGCTCGATGTGCCCGAGCCTCTCGCGCCGCACCTTGGACTGAATCACCTCAACGCCGCATTTTTCGCAGACCACTCCCCGGTGTTTCATGCGCTTGTATTTGCCGCAATTGCACTCGTAATCCTTCACCGGTCCAAAAATCTTGGCGCAAAACAGACCGTCGCGCTCCGGCTTGAAGGTCCGGTAGTTGATGGTCTCGGGCTTTTTGACCTCGCCGCTGGACCAGTCACGAATTTTTTCAGGGCTGGCCAGGGAAATGCGCACGGCCTTGAATTTTACAGGTTTCTTCTCTTTCTCAAAAAAGCTGAAGAGTTCTTCCACGGCGACACCCTCTTCCTATTCAGTATTCAATCAACAACTCGGAACTGCTGGTCAAGACCCGAAGGGGGCCGCTATTCGATCAGTTCCATGTCGAGACACAACCCTTGGAGTTCCTTGACCAGGACGTGGAACGACTCCGGCAGACCGGCTTCCAGGAAATTGTTACCCTTGACGATCTTCTCGTACATCTTGGTGCGGCCAGAAACGTCATCCGACTTGACGGTGAGAAACTCCTGCAGCGTATAGGCGGCGCCATAGGCCTCCATGGCCCAAACCTCCATCTCACCCAAGCGCTGACCACCGAACTGGGCCTTGCCGCCCAGTGGTTGCTGGGTTACCAGGGAGTAAGGACCGGTGGACCGGGCATGAATCTTGTTGTCCACCAGGTGGTGCAGCTTCATGACGTACATGACGCCGACCGTGACCTTGTTGTCGAACGCCTCGCCGGTCAGCCCGTCGTACAGGGTGGCCTGGCCGATCTCATCAACGTCGGCCTTAACCAGGAGTTCGCGGATCTCTTCCTCGCGGGCCCCGTCGAACACCGGCGTGGCCATGTGCAGACCATTACCCATCTGGAGGGCCAGGTCGCGCACCTCTTCGTCGGTCTTGTCCGCCAGCAGGGCCTCGTATTCGGTCTTGCTGTAAATGGCCCGCAGATGCTGCTTGATGGCCGCCACCTCATGCCGCTCGGCAAAGGCCTGAATCTGCTCACCGAGCTTCTTGGCCGCCCAGCCCAGATGGGTCTCCAGGAGCTGGCCGACATTCATACGGGAGGGAACGCCCAAGGGGTTCAATACCATGTCCACGCTGGTGCCGTCGGCAAAATATGGCATGTCCTCCATGGGCAGGATCCTGGAGACCACACCCTTGTTGCCGTGCCGGCCGGCCATCTTATCGCCCACCGAAAGCTTGCGCTTGGTGGCAACGTAAACCTTGACCATCTTGATGACGCCCGGCGGCAGATCGTCGCCCTTGACCATGCGATCGAGTCGGGCCTCGTAATTGTTCTTGACCACCTTGGCCTGCTTCTCGTAACGTTCGAAGAGGAGACGCACCTCGCCCTCCAGCGTCCGGCGGTCCGAAAAATCCAATTCCCGCAGGAATTCCAGGTCAACCCCGGCCAGGATCTCACGGGTAATCTTCTTGCCCTTGGCCAGAAGCACCTTGCCAGCCTCATCCTTCACCGAGGACTTGACGGTCTTGTCGGCCAGCAGATCGGCCAGGCCATGACGCACCGCCTTCCGCAGGCTTCTGAGCTCATCTTCCATGTCGCGCTCAAAGCGGGCCGCCTCGGCCTGGTCGATAGTCTGAGAACGTTCGTCCTTCTCCACCCCCTTGCGCGAAAAGACCCGGGCGTCAATCACCACGCCTTCCACGCCAGGTGGAACCCGCAGGGAGGTATCTTTAATGTCGCCGGCCTTTTCGCCGAAAATGGCGCGCAGCAACTTCTCCTCCGGCGAAAGCTGAGTCTCGCCCTTGGGAGTCACCTTGCCCACCATAATGTCACCGGCATTAATCTCGGCGCCCACCCGAACCACGCCGGATTCGTCGAGGTTCCGCATGGCCTCCTCGCTGACATTAGGAATGTCGCGGGTAATTTCCTCCTTACCAAGCTTGGTGTCGCGCGACACGGTCTCGAACACCTCGATATGCAGAGAGGTGAAGGTGTCTTCCTCCAGAAGGCGCTCGCTGATCAGAATGGAATCCTCAAAATTGTACCCCCGCCAAGGCATGAAGGCCACGGTGACGTTCTTGCCCAAGGCCAGTTCGCCATGGTCACTGGCCGGACCGTCCGCCAGCACATCGCTCTGCTCTACCCGCTGTCCTGGAAGCACCAGGGGCCGCTGGTTGAAACAGGTGTTCTGGTTTGATTTCTTATACTTTTCCAGACGGTAGATGCCGACCCCGGTAGTAAAACCATCGGTGCCCGGTTCGTCATAACGGACGACGATGCGGCGGGCATCCACCTCCTCGATCACGCCGGCGCCGCTGGCCAGCATACAGACGCCGGAATCCATGGCCACGGCCTTTTCCAGGCCAGTGCCCACCAGCGGAGCAGCCGAGCGGATCAACGGCACCCCCTGCCTCTGCATGTTGGAACCCATGAGCGCCCGGTTGGCGTCATCGTTTTCCAGGAAAGGAATCAGCGAGGCCGCCACGCTCACCAACTGGTTGGGCGAGACATCCATATAGGTCACGTCCGCGGCATTGGCGATTACCACCTCGCCTTCCTTACGCGCCACCAGCGTCTCGGTGGACAGTCTGTTCTTCTTGTCCACGGGCGTCTTGCCCGGGGCGATGACGTGATCCTTCTCGTCCAGGGCGGTCATGTAAAAGACATCATTGGTCACTTGGAGCTTGTCCACCTTACGGTAAGGCGTCTCGATGAAACCGTATTTGTTGACGCGGGCAAAGGTGGCCAGGGAGACAATCAGGCCGATGTTCGGACCTTCCGGGGTCTCCACCGGACAGATGCGGCCGTAATGGGTGGGGTGCACGTCGCGCACCTCAAAGCCGGCCCGTTCCCGGGACAGACCGCCAGGCCCCAAGGCCGACAGGCGGCGCTTGTGGGTGACCTCGGAGAGCGGATTGGTCTGATCCATGAACTGGGAAAGCTGGCTGGTGCCGAAAAATTCCTTTACCGCGGCGGAGATCGGTTTGGGATTGATGAGGTCATGGGGCATAAGGGTCTCCACTTCCTGGAGGCTCATGCGTTCGCGGATGGCCCGCTCCATGCGCACCAGTCCCATACGGTACTGGTTCTCAATAAGTTCGCCCACCGTCCGCACCCGGCGGTTGCCGAGATGATCGATGTCATCAATGGGCCCTTGGGTGTCCTTGAGCCGCGCCAGGTAACGGACGGCAAGCATGATGTCTTCCCGGGTCAGGGTCCGCTGGCTGATGTCTACCTCAAGACCTAACTTGGCATTAATCTTGAACCGGCCCACCTCGGAGAGGTCGTAGGTGTCACTGCTGAAAAACAGGTTGTTGAAAAAGGCGGCGGCCACCTCACGGGTCGGCGGGCTGCTCGGCCGCAGTCGCCGGTATATCTCGATAAGGGCCTCGTCGCTGGTGGCCGACTTATCGAGCACCAACGTCTTGCGGAAGGAATCGGTCACCTTGATCCCATCGATGAAAAGCACCTCGAACGAGGTAACACCGGCGGCCAGCATGGACTCCAGGATGGCGGCGTTCAGCTCGCCATTGCATGGCGCCAGGAGTTCACCGGTTTTGGGATCGACGATGTCGTGGGCCAGAATCTTGCCTTCCAACTCAACCGACTCCACCATGACACTGGTGATGCCAAGCTCGGCGAGTTTCTTGGCAAGGTTTTTGCCAATCTTGCGGCCCTTCTTGGCCAAAACCTCGCCGGTGTCCTTGTCGGTAAAATCCTGGGGGGCCCGCTGGCCTACCATCAGATCCGGGTCGAACTCCTTGACAAAACTCTTGCGCTTAATGCTGATCTTTTCTGTCTGGTAGTAATAATGCAGCAACTCCTCGGCCGAATAGCCCAAGGCCTTGAGCAGGGTTGTGACCGGAAACTTGCGCCGCCGGTCAATACGCACGTAAAGAATATCCTTGGCGTCGAATTCGAGGTCAATCCACGAGCCCCGCACCGGAATAATCCTGGCCGAATAAAGCAGTTTACCCGTGGAATGAGTCTTGCCGTTGTCGTGGCTGTAAAAAAGGCCGGGCGAACGCTGCAACTGGCTGACGATGACCCGTTCGGTACCGTTGATGACAAAGACCCCGGTCCGGGTCATAAGCGGGATGCTGCCCAGGAATACCGCCTGTTCCTTGATGTCGCGGATATTCTTGGCCTGCGTTTCCGGGTCGATATCAAAGGTCACCAGGCGGACGGTGATCTTGACGGGCACCTCATAAGTCATGCCACGTTCCAGGCACTCTGGCACGGTATACTTTGGATCACCGAAGGTGTAACGCACGAACTCCAATGAACAGACGCCATTGAAGTCATTGATGGGAAAGACCGAATTGAAGATATGCTGCAGGCCCCTATCCTCGCGCTGATCGGGGTCTACCTCCAGTTGCAGAAAACCCTCGAAGGACAGGCGCTGCATATCGATGAGGTGCGGCTTATCGATGATTTCCGGGGTTTTGGCGAAACTCTTGCGAATTCTTTTCAATGTGTTCATGCGGCAATGCCCCTCGATTCTATGCCATGCGGCCCGACAAGGTCGCTACCGGCTACCCCGCCGCTCATTCGGCAGTACATGACCGGCGCATTTTCGGGATGGATAAAACCCTCTCGCGCCATCCTTGCACCCCACGAGCCGGCCGGGTGCAGCAGGCCAACCAGAAGGAGTTACTTACACCTTAATACCCAAGGAAACCGGGGTCATGCGCCGCCCAAACGGCGAAAAACGTCGGACCCTGGTTTTCCAAACAAGAACGCAGCAACGCTACGGAGGTTTTCACCCCGTAGCGTCCCTGCCTTGTTCACGTTTCCTGCCCAAGCGAGGCGCGGGAATTAATCAGTAAGTTACGGATAACTTCCTGCCTGTCGTGTATGAAAACTACTTGATTTCGACGCTACCGCCTGCAGCCTCGATCTTGGTCTTGATCTCCTCGGCCTCGGCCTTGGAAACGCCCTCCTTAATGGGACTGGGGGCGCCCTCGACCAAATCCTTGGCCTCCTTCAAACCAAGGGAGGTAATGGCACGCACCTCCTTGATGACCTGAATCTTCTTGTCGCCGGCCCCGGTCAGGATGACGTCGAACTCGGTCTGCTCCTCGGCCGCGGCGGCCACCTCGCCACCAGCGGGCATGGCCATGGCCATGCCCATGGGGGCGGCGGCGGAAACACCGAACTTCTCCTCCATCTCCTTGATAAGCTCGGAGAGATCGAGGACACTCATGTTGGCAATAAAATCAATCACATCTTGTTTGGTTACGGCCATGATTTTTCCTCCTGACGCGATACAATCTGGTGCACCGCAAATAAAATTTCTAGTTTGTCGCCTGTTCCTTCTGGTCCTTAACGGCAGCCAGCAGATACACCATCTTACGCGGCACGCCGGAAAGCACCCGCACGAAACTGGTAGGCACCGCCTGCATGGTGCCAAGCAATTGCGCCAACAGCACCTCGCGGCCTGGCAGCTTTGACAGAGCGGTCAGTTCATCCAGAGTGATCAGCTTGCCGGCCAGCACCCCGCCCCTGATTTCCAGTTTGGGGTTGGTCTTGGCAAAATTGACCAACGATTTGGCCGCCGCCACCGGGTCCTCATCCGAAACCGCAATCGCCGTGGTCCCCTTAAAAAAAATGGCCATGGATGCGCAAGAGGTTCCCTGCACGGCCTGCCGCAGCAACGTATTCTTGGCCACCCGGAATTCGGCGGCGCTTTTCCCGAGATCGCGCCGGAGTTCCTGGAGCACCTGTACGGTCAGGCCGCGGTAGTCGGTGACAACGGCGATCTGTGCCTTGGAGAACTTACCTTGCAGTTCCTTGACAACAGATTCCTTCTCACTCCTGTTCAATGTCCTCTACCTCCTTTTTCTGAAAAGATTCCTAGCAAAAAGCAGCAGAGGTCGATCAGGACAGGCAAGTTTACCGGCACGGCTTAACACCGGATTGTGACTGCACTTGCGACATTGCATGGGCAACGTTTCAATCTCTGTCTAGGCAGGCCGGCCCGCCAGCGTTGCCCGTTATTTTCCGGCAACGCGTGTGACCAATTAAACAATATAGTGCCCGCTGTCTTCGACGTCCCGACTGCTCACCCTTAAAATGCAGGCGCCCGACCGAGGTCGAACCACCCGTGAAAACGATTTGTCGGTATTGACTCCAGCACCTTCAGCCCGCGGCCTTGATCAGGGTCCGGATCTCCATGGGGTCGAGCTTGAAACCGGGCCCCATGGTGGTTGATAAACTGATGCTACGCATATAGATACCCTTGGCCGAGGCAGGTTTCAATTGGACAATCCGGTCCATGAAAGCCAGGATGTTCTCCTTGAGCTTGGCAACCCCGAAACTGGTCTTGCCCACCCCTACGTGCACGATGCCGGTCTTATCGACCTTAAAATCGAGCTTACCGGACTTGATCTCCTGCACCACCCGCCCCACGTCAAAGGTGACCGTGCCTACCTTGGCGTTGGGCATCAGGTTGCGGGGTCCAAGGATGCGGCCGATCTTGCCTACGGTCCCCATCATGTCCGGGGTGGCGACGGTGCGCTCGAATTCCAGCCAACCGGCCTGAATCTTGGCCACGTACTCATCGCTGCCGGCGTAATCGGCCCCGGCATCCAGGGCCTCCTTCTCCTTCTCACCCTTGGCAAAAACCAGGACGCGCACCACCTTGCCCGTACCGTTGGGCAGGACCACAGAACTGCGCAACATCTGGTCGGCATGCCGTGGATCAACGCCGAGACGAATGGCAACATCCAAAGTCTCGTCGAACTTGGCGTACTTGGCCTGTAACGCCTTCTCCAGGGCCTCTTCAAGCTTAAAAAGAGTGGTTGGATCAATCCCCGCACTGCCTGCCGAATATTTTTTTCCTCTCTTCCCCATGGTATTCTCCAAAACTATTGCACGCCTGTCCTTGCGTGGCTTTCCTGGCCGGCCAGCGCCATAATCACACCAGCGGCCAACCAATCCGTGTCCGTTATCCGGGCGGCGGTCTATTCAAGAACCGTGATACCGCAACTCCTGGCCGTTCCCTCGATGATCCGCATGGCGGCATCGACATCGTTGGCATTCAGGTCGGGCAACTTGGTTTCAGCGATCTCCCGGATTTTATCACGCGAGATCTGGGCAACGCGCTCCCTTTTTGGATTACTGGAGCCTTTCTTCAACCCGACGGCCTTCATCAGCAATGTCGAGGCCGGCGGCGTCTTGGTGATAAAAGAAAAGGAACGGTCGGCATACACGGTGATGACCACCGGAATAAGCATGTCGCCCTGGTCCTGGGTCTTGGCGTTAAATGCCTTACAGAACTCCATGATGTTCACGCCGCGCTGGCCCAGGGCAGGACCCACGGGCGGCGACGGATTGGCCTTGCCGGCGGGAATCTGCAGTTTAATATAGCCGGTAATTTTCTTTGCCATTTTTCGTCTCCTCTATCGCACGGCAAGTTTGCCGTAGTGCTGGCAGCAGCGGACTTAGGCGCTGACAACCTGAATGAATTCCAACTCCACCGGGGTTTCCCGGCCAAAAATACTCACCATTACCCGAACCCGGCCCTTATCGGGATTGACATTATCGACCACACCCTGGAAATTGGCAAAGGGGCCGTCCACCACCCGGACCACATCGCCGACCTCGTAACTCACCTTGGGCTTGGGCTTCATGGCGCCGTCACGAATCCGACCAATGATCTTCATGGCGTCTTCATCGGGAAGAGGCTCGGGATGCAAATCATTGCCGACAAAACCGGTGACCTTGGGGGTGCCGCGCACCGTATGCCACGTCTCGTCGTTCAGGTCGACGTTCAGCAGGATATAGCCGGGAAAAAACTTACGGGCCGAGGTCTTTTTGGCGCCCTTGACCATCTCGACCACCTGCTCGGTGGGCACCAGAATCTCGCCAAAGGACTCCTCCTGGCCAAGTTGCTTGATCCGCTCCAGCATGGCAGTCTTCACCTGCTCCTCGAAACCGGAATAGGTATGCAGTATGTACCATTGACGTGCCATTATATCCCCATTCGTTGCGCTGGGCGGGTATGGTTCAGTGAAGTACCGCGGCGACTATCCTGCCGAGCAGCAAATCCACCGCCCCGAGATAGAAGGAAATAAGGATAACAAAAATCGTCACCACCACGGTTGAACCAACGGTGTTCTTCCTGCTGGGCCAGGCGATTTTATTGAACTCGGCTTTCACCTCGTTCCAAAACTGCACCACCTGGGCGGGCTGGAACCTTGAGACTGCCTCGTTGTCCCCCTGGCCAGCCTTCTTCTTGACAGGTTTATCTGTATTTTTGCTCGCCATCGGTTGAACTCTTCCCGCTTGCGCAGTTCCCATATCCTGTGTCATTGGGGCCGCAACGCCATAAAGCCATGGCGCCCCTTCAAAAGACAACGCCCGTTTGCGTGGCAGGCCAGGAGGGACTCGAACCCCCAACCCCCGGATTTGGAGTCCGGTGCTCTACCAATTAGAGCTACTGGCCTCCAGACCGCTTACTTGGTCTCCTTGTGGAGCGTATGCTGACGGCAGAAACGGCAGTATTTCTTAAACTCCAACTTCTGCGGCGTCTGCCTTTTGTTCTTCGTGGTTGTATAATTCCGCCGTTTGCACTCGGTACAACCCAAGGTAATAATATCGCGCATGGTCTTCCCCTGAGGCGCCGGCATGAGTCGCCATGCCGGTCGTCACGGATTGATGGACTCTTAACAATTACCGGGATGGCTAAGTAAAAATTTCGATATACAGGTAAGCGAACGGAGTGAGACTCCGAGGAGTAGTGTATTTTTGCGAGTGAGGCAATACATAAGGTATGCCGAACGAACAAAAATGCGCTACGACGCAGTAGATCGGAATTGTTACGACGCCATCACGGCTTTACTCAATAATCTCGTTAACAACGCCGGCGCCAACCGTCCGGCCACCCTCGCGAATAGCGAAACGCAGTTCCTTCTCCATGGCGATCGGGGTGATCAGCGTCCCCACAATCGACACGTTGTCACCAGGCATGACCATCTCCACGCCCTCTGGCAGCGTCACCACCCCGGTCACATCCGTGGTCCGGAAGTAAAACTGCGGCCGGTAGCCATTGAAGAACGGCGTATGCCGGCCACCCTCTT
>MNYK01000120.1 GCA_001873115.1 Desulfobacterales bacterium CG2_30_60_27
CCCTCCCGCGCATCCTGCGCCCGGTCGCGGACGAACCCGCGAAAAGCATTTCCAGTCCGGGAACTCACCTGGGTTGCGGTTCCGCTGGATAGTTACGTGAAAAGTTACTTTATGATAAATCGCCCCGGGCGGCGTGAGCCGCTACAGTTTCCCGTGCTCCTGTAATATCGCCAGGTAAGGGCCGAAGAGGTCGTTGTAGTCCTGTATGGACTTATTGAGGATGGTGGAAAAATGCTTTACATCGGCGTCGTTCACCACCAGGTTGGCGCTGTTGGTGAGGGCCTCAAGGTCGTAGAGGCTGTGGAATTGCGGGCCGATGAGGGCGTAGAACACCTTGCGGCGATAACGCATTTCCATGTTTTTCATATAGGCATGGAAAGCCGAGGCCGCCAAGGGTTTGCCCTCGAATTCGGCCTGAAAGACGATGGCCGCGTAACGGACGAACCGCATGCTCTCCAAGGCCTTCTGTATCGTCTTGGCGAATATCGGTCGGTATGACTGGCCGACAAAGGCTTCGGCCACGGCGGTCTTCATGGCCCCCGACTCCACGAGAATAAGGGCCAGGGGTACATCCTCCACCACCCCCCCCCGCTTCTCGACCGGGCCGCCGGCCAGCCAACCCATGTCCGGCGGCTGCGGCTTGCCCAGGGCCGAGGTCGTGACCCCGGCGGCCTTCATCTCCACCTCCACGTCACCGGCCTGCTCCCGCTTGCCCTCGGCGGCGCTGCCGTCGGCCCGCAGGTTGATGGCCAGGTCGCAGGCGGGGCATTTGAAGCGCAGATGCTTGCCCGCTTGCAGCTTGGCCAGGGCCGCTTCCAGCTTGCGGAGCTGAGCCTCGCTAAAATCAAACGGTTCCAGACAGTGTACGCAGTTGGCGAGCATGGCGTATCCTCATTACTCAGGTTGGTTAGACTATAGAGGGGCAGGCTTTAGGGGTTTTAGGCTGTAGGCTGCAGGTAAAAACTAAAAGCCTGCAGCCCATGGCCTACAGCCTAACCCCCTATCCTTTAATAGAAATCGTCATGTTGCTTTTTCTTCTCCATGGCCAGGCCGGTAATGCCGGTGGTGGCCTCGCCCCGGGCCGCCTTGAGCTGATCGAGCCCCCGGGAAAGAACGCTGCGACGCGAGCAATAGCGCAGCGCCGTCTCCTCGCTGACCAGCCCTTCCTCGTAAAGATGCAGGATGGCCTGGTCAAAGGTCTGCCAGCCCATGGGAGTCGAGCTGGCGATCACCTCGTAGAAGGTCTTGCCCTCGGATTCGCCGTTGACGATGAGGTCGGCCAACCGCAGGTTCATGCCCATGATCTCGAAGGCGGCCACCCGGCCGGCGTCCACCCGGGGCAACAGACGCTGGCCCACCACCCAGCGCAGGGTATCCACCAGGCGGTTGCGGGTCTGGGCCTGCTCATCCTTGTCGAACATGCCGAGGATGCGGTTGATGCTCTGGCCGGCGTCCACGGTGTGCAGGGTGGAGAAGACCAGATGGCCGGTCTCGGCGGCGGTAAGCGCGATCTCCAGGGTCTCCCGGTCGCGCATCTCGCCGACCAGGATGACCTTGGGCGCTTGGCGGAGCGCGGCCCGCAAGCCATTGGCAAAGGTGTCGAAGTCAACGCCCATCTCCCGCTGGCTGAAGGTGGCCTTCTTGTGGGGATGGACATATTCGATGGGGTCTTCCAGGGCTACCACGTGCACCGCCTGACTGGTGTTGATCTCTTCGAGAATGGCGGCCAGGGAGGTGGTCTTGCCGGTGCCGGTGGCGCCGGTGAAAAGGACCAGGCCGTTCTTCAGATTGGGCATGCCATGGAAGACATCGGGCAGGTTAAGGCCATCGATGGTCGGCAGCCTGGTCTCAAGCAGGCGCAGGACCGCCGACAGGCGGTTCTTCTGGGAGAAGACGTTGACCCGGAAACGGGTCTTGGCGTCGACCCAGTAGGACATATCGCAGGAACCATGCAGAACCAGCTCGTTCAAGAGGCGCTTGTCGCCCCGCATGAGGTTCAGGGCAAAGACCTCGGCCTGGAAAGGGGTGAGTTCACTCACCTCGGGGTCGACCAGCACCGGCGCCATGACGCCGTCGGCCTCCACCTGCAGGGGCTTGCCAGCCGTGATGTTCAAGTCGGAGATGCGCGCGCGGGAGGCGAGCATTTGTCTGATCCAGTAGTCGATATCAGGCTGTTTCATGATTCCCTCGCAAGGCGGCAGGAGACAACTTGGCCCCAACAGACCAAGGTATTGTACACCCGGACAGCATGACTGACAACCTCCGGATTATCAACACCTCCGGATTATCAACTGCCCCAGAAATACAAAGTCGGGCCGGCAATTGATGACCCGTATTTAATTTTCACTTGACCTGCCGCGGCGCCCCTGTTTAAAACAGGCAGTGCCGCCAGGTGCGCTGCGCCAGTTGTCATAAGCCATCAACAACAACGCTTCAGGGAGTGACCATGAGTGTAAAGGACGACCATAAAATCGAAAGCCTGATGAGTGAGGGAAACCTCTTCCAGCCGCCGGCCGCGGGCCGGAACCTGGCCCACGTCAAGAGCATGGCGGAGTATGAGGCCCACTATCGACGGTCCATGGAGGATCCGGAGGGCTTCTGGGCCGAGCGGGCCACGGCGCTCATCACCTGGGACCGCAAGTGGAGCAAGGTGCTGGACGCCGATCTCCATAAGCCGGAGATCAACTGGTTTGTGAACGGCAAGCTCAACATCTCGGTCAATTGCCTCGACCGGCACCTCACAGACGGCCGGCGCAACAAGGCCGCCATCATCTGGCAGGGCGAACCGGACGAGGATGTTAAAGTCTACACTTACCAGATGCTGCACACCGAGGTCTGCCGCCTGGCCAACGTCCTTAAAAAGATGGGCATAAAACGCGGCGACCGGGTGGCCGTATACCTGCCGATGATCCCGGAACTGGCCGTGACCCTGCTGGCCTGCACCCGGATCGGCGCCATTCACTCGGTGGTTTTTGCCGGTTTCTCGGCCCAGAGCCTGAAAAGCCGCATCCAGGACTGCGAGGCCAAGGTGCTGATCACGGCCGACGCCGTGCTGCGGGCCGGCAAAACCATCCCGCTGAAACCCAGCGCCGACAGCGCCCTGGCCGACTGTCCCACGATTGAAAAATGCATCGTGGTAAAAAGGGCCGGCAACGAGGTGCCCATGCAGGCGGGCCGCGACCTCTGGTACCATGAAGAACTGGGCGCCAGCGACATCCCGGGCCAGTGCGCGCCGGAAAGCATGGACGCCGAGGACATCAGCTTCATCCTCTATACCAGCGGCAGCACCGGCAAGCCCAAGGGCGTGGTCCACACCACCGGCGGCTACCTGACCTACGCCGCCCACACCTGCCAGTGGGTCTTCGATCTGAATGACAACGACGTCTTCTGGTGCACGGCCGACATCGGCTGGATCACCGGCCACACCTATATCCTCTATGGACCGCTGGCCCTGGGCGCCACCTCCCTGATGTTCGAAGGCGTACCCTCCTACCCGGCCCCGGACCGCTTCTGGCAGATCGTCGACAAGTTCAAGGTCAACACCTTCTACACCGCGCCCACCGTCATCCGGGCCCTGATGCGCGAGGGCACCTCCTGGACCGAGAAGCACGACCTCTCATCCTTGCGCATCCTGGGATCGGTGGGCGAGCCCATCAACCCCGAGGCCTGGATGTGGTACCACGAGCACATCGGCAAAAGCAAGCTGCCCATCGTCGATACCTGGTGGCAGACCGAGACCGGCGGCATTCTCATCTCCGCCCTGCCCTACGCCACCCCGCTCAAACCCGGCTCGGCCACCCTGCCCCTGCCCGGCATTTCTGCCGCCATTTACAACGAGGAAGGCCGGGAGGCCGCGGCCAACGAGGGCGGCCATCTGGTCATTAAACGGCCCTGGCCTGGAATGCTGCGCGGCGTCTACAAGAACCCGGAGCGTTTCAAAAAGGCCTACTTCCAGCGCTACCCCGGCATCTACGATCCCGAAGATGGGGCCCGCAAAGACCAGGACGGCTATTATTGGATCATGGGCCGGCTGGACGACGTCATCAACGTCTCCGGCCACCGCCTGGGCACGGCGGAGATCGAATCGGCCCTTGTCGCCTATGCCGATGTGGCCGAGGCCGCGGTGGTCGGCGCCCCGCATGAGATCAAGGGCCAGGCCATTTACGCCTACGTGAGCTTGAAGACCGGCGTCACTCCCAGCGCCGAACTGCGCGCCACCTTGAAGGCCCACGTCCGCAAGCAGATCGGCCCCATTGCCACCCCGGATTTCATCCAGTTCGCCCAGGGTCTGCCCAAGACCCGCAGCGGCAAAATCATGCGCCGCATCCTGCGCAAGATCGCGGCCGGTCAGACCGAGGCCCACGATTTCGGCGACACCTCGACCCTGGCCGACCCGACCGTGGTCCCGGCTCTGGTCGATGGCAGCCATCAGATGCACGGCTAAGCGGCCCGCTCGTTCCCGATCCCCGGGCCGCAACAACCGGGGATCGGGTTTTTTTTACCTTTTAAACCGCTTGAATCCCTTTAGTAGATGGGACCTATAGGATCCATGGGTCCTGTGTGCTTCCCACTTTCCTTCTTTTATTTCCCCCGCAACCGCTCCGCCAGTTCACTCACCGCCATGGCATAACGGTTGGAGTTGTTCCACTTGGTGATCGCCTGAAAGTTGGGGTAGGCCGCCACGTAGCGCAGGCCGCCGTCGGCCAGTTCGAGCCCGACGATGGTCAGACCCAGGTCTCCCGGCGACGGGGGCAGGGCCAGCCCCTGAAGCGCGGCCACCTGTTGCCAGGGCACCAGCCCCTTGCGGCCCTTCTGTAAGGCCGCGGTCAGCGGTTCACCCTTCAGTTCTTCGCCCAACTCCCGGTAAACCGGCGCGCCCCATACCCAGCCTGACTCTTTCAGATAATTGGCGATGCTCGCCAGCACATCCGGCACCGATTGCCACACATCCTTTTTATGGTCCCCATCAAAATCCACCGCGTATTGCTGAAAGCTGCTGGGGATGAACTGGGTCTGCCCAAAGGCGCCGCCATAGGAACCGGTGACCGTGAGCGGGGCGACCCCGCTCTCCCGGCACAGCAGCAGAAAGGCGACAAGCTCGGCCCGATAAAAGTCCCGCCGCCGGGGATAGGCGTCGTACATGGTGTTCAGGGTCTGAAAAAGGTTATAGGCCCCGGCGGACTTGCCGAAGCGGCTTTCGATCCCCCAGATGGCCAGCACGATATCGCGTTCCACCCCGAATTGTTTTTCCACCGCATCCAGCAGCGCGGCATGCTGCTCCCTGAGCCGGCGACCTTCCTCCACCACCTGGGGGGTGATGAACAGGGGCCAGTAAAGGTAATAGGGCTTGGCCTCCCACTGGGTGTCCATCAATTCCAGCACCCGTTTGCGGATAGTGACGCCGGCGAACAGCCGGAGCAATTCCTCCTGGGCAAAACCGTGCCGCACCCGCAACTCCTGGAACAACTCGACATAGCGGGGGCTGGTAAGATCAATGGGCTGGCCGTCCGTCACCAGATCAGCGGCCTTCATCGGGGCGGTGCTGATCTCGGCCTTACCGGCGCCCACGGACAGCGAGGGGAAAAGGGCCAGGCCGGCCAGGGCCAGCAGCAGAATGGTCCGGAATAGATTGGTCATGCGGCAAAGACCTCAGTAAAGAGTTGCAGAAAAGCAGGGAGCATCTCCGGCGGCAGGGCATTGATGCCGGCGGCGGCCGCCCGGCCGCCGCCGGTGGGAAAGGCCCGACACAGGACGTCGGCCCCGCTGCGGCTGGCCAGGGGGGCGCGCACACTGACCAGCAGGGTCCCGTCCGGGTTGTCCACCAGCAGGGCGTGGGCCTTCTCCTCCATCTCCCGCGCCTTCTCGTTACTAAACACCCCGGCCACCCGCCGCGCCCATGGGGCGTCGGGAAAACGGAACACCCGGCCAGACCACGTATCGACCAAAGGCGCCTGCGCGCGGGCCCGCGCCATATCGTCGGCAAACCCGGCCCGGAGCACGGCCATGGCCTCGGACTCATGGAAAAATGCCAGCGGGTCGGCGTAGGGCTGCACGGCCCGATACAGCGCCTCGGGCGCGAAGTGCAGGTCCGCCACCGTGGCGCCGTAGCTGTTGTAATTCAACAGCTCGCCCAGTTCCCGCAGCCCTTCCACCTCGTGATCGGCAAGCGCCAGGGTGGCGGCGGCGGCCCGGGCCGGGCCATGCAGGTTGTCGCCAAAGGCGGCGGCCACCGCCCAGGCCCGGAAGCGGCCCGCCAGCAGGCGATCCACGATGAGCGAGGTGCAGACCTCCGGGCCGGGGTCAAGGTGAACCGTAAGCAGGGGCGAGCTTGGCAACTCGCCGGCGAAGTGGTGGTCCACATAAAAAACTCGGCAACTACTCAGCAGGGCTGGCAGAAATTCGCGGTTGCTGTCCAGGGAAATATCCAGCACCGTAATGTCGGCGTCCCGCACCCCAACCAGGTGGCGAAGCAGCCGCACATCGCGCTTCACCCCGGTAACCAATTGCGCCTCCGACCTGGGATAGGCCATGCGTAACTGATGCAGGGCGCAGACACCGTCGGCGTCGCCATTAAACACGTCGTAATGCATGGAGGTACCCTTTTCCTTACCTTCACCCTTCACCCTTCACCCTTCACCTCTCCTCATCTCGACCCCCACTCGAAAACCGTGCCGATGCCGTCCAGGGAGAAAATCACCATGAAGCGCTGGTCTTCCTCGGTGCGGGTGGTTTCCAGGGTCATGGACCAACAACTGGGATGGTAAACCAGGCGCAGGTTTTCACTAACTATCCGATCAGCGAGCAGCGACCAGGCGGTTGCGGCCTCCGCGAACAGCCGGTCGGAAAGCCTGGTTCCCAAGGCAAAATCCAGCTCATGGGCGAAACCCCTGATGTAACGGTAATCCAGGGTCAGGCGGTTGCCACGCTGGCCGGTATAGCGGGTCCGGAATTCATAATTCGGTACGCCCTCGCCGTAAACATTCAGTTCGGTCAGGTAGCGAAAGCGCAGATCCTGCAAGGGCCGCAGATCAAAGTCGAAAAAAATGTCCGACCAGGGATGAAGCGCATTCTCCCCGGTCGCCAGGTCGCGGCGGCCCTCCTGGAGATCATAGTCCTGGTGGATCTTGATAAAGCCCAGATCACGTTGAAAGGCCGTACCATCCGGCCGCACGCCGGCAAGGCTGAAAAACTGGTGCAGGCCGAGTTCCATGCTGTTCCGCTTCTGCAAACGGTCCAGCAGGTCGAAATCCGGCAATGCGGTCTGGTCCGCCTGGCTCGTAAATACATAGCCAAGGCTCGGGCGGATGAGATGGCGCAGATGGCGACGATTTTCACCGCCCAGGTCAAAATCCCGAAATATCAGGGAGGCAACCCGGGTGGAAAAGTCATAGATGTGGCGGTCCTGGAACCGATCGACAGGCCACGCCTCCTCAGCCTCGCCATACGGCTCCATCTGGTACAAGGTTTCCCGTACGCCGCTCTCCATCCGGCCCTCGAACACCGGTCCCAAGGGCAGCGAGGCGGTCAAGGCCGGCCGCAGGTCGAGCCGATGACCACCCAGGCCTGCCGCTCGCCAGAAATCCACATATTCCGCAAAATATTTCCAGCCGAGGTTATCCACGGGCAGCCGCGAACGGCCTTCCAGAAGCAGACGCGGCAAAGTTTGCAGGGCCGGCCCGGCATCGGTTACGACAGAGTCCCGGGGCGTATAGCCCGTGTTGTCCACCCCCCGCGCCTCGGCGCCCAGAAAGGTGGATGGCCAGTCTCTCGACATCTGCACGGTTGACTCGCGGAAGGGGAGACTCGCCTCCTGCAGCCCCCGGTGAAAAAGGTTAAGGTAGGTAACCTGGCTGGCGTCGAAGCCAAGCATGCCACTCCGGAACTCGTGCAGGTAATCCGGGTCGGAAACCTGGTCAACGTCGAGACGCATGATGACCTCGTTGTCGAAGACATGATCAGCCTTGCCCCGCAGCCAGTAACGGTTGTGCCCGGTACGCAGGAAACCGTCGGACCGGTAGTCGTCGGCCAGGGTATCCTCGGTGTGGTCCTGCAGATAATTAACCGAGACGCTCCCCAGGGAACGCGGGCCGGCCGCATAGCGGAACTCGGCGCCCATAAGCGCGCCACGGGCACTGAGCTGACCAGGGACCAGGGTCAGATCCATGCTGGGCGAAAGGTTGATAAACAAGGGCAGGGCCAGGCTGAAGCCATCCCGCTGCGAGCTGGCGATCTCGGGAAACAGCAAGCCGGTCTGCCGGCGGACCTTGGCGGGCAGGACAAGATAGGGGGTATAGAAGACCGGCAGATCGCGGATCCGCAGGGTGGCGTCCCGCAGGACCGCGTATTCGTCGAGGGTCAGCCGCATATCCCTGGCCTGAATGCCCCAGGGTGTAGGCTGGCCGGGCCGGACCTCGCAGGAGGTGACCCAGCCTTCATGAAACCGGTAGGATGACGGGCCGGTCTTTTCAACGGTGGCGGCGGTGAAATGCAGGTTGTGGTCGGCCAGAAAGATGGTGGTGTCGCGCAGCAGCCCGGTTCGCGCCCCGAGATCGAGATGGGCCTCGGCGGCGGTGATAAGGTCTTGGCCCATGCGCATCTTCAGCCCACCCACCGCGTTGATGAGCCCGGAATCGAGGCCGTAGCCGATGCGGTCGGCCCTGATTTCCATGGGCATCAGCACCGGGCCGGCCCGGTGCAACAGCACCTCGCCCTCCCCCTCCACCTCGTGGCGGTCAAAGAAATGGGTGATGCGGTCGGCCTCCATCTCCCAATAAAAGGGCCGGGAATCACCCTCCCCGGCCTGGCAGACGCCGACCAGAAGGGAGGTCAACCCAACCAGGCCCGCCAGAAGAAAAACGGCGCGCCATTTGGGCTTTTGCGCGGCCGTCAGTACCTGCACGCCTTGCCTACTCTTTCAGGACCGCGCCAGTGGCGCCGGAGGTCACCTGCCTGGCGTAACGCGCCGCATAGCCGGTAGTGATCCTGGGAGCAGGAGGCCGCCAGGCCACCCTCCGTGCTTCGAGTTCCGCATCATCCACCTCAAGGGTGATGGCCTTGTTTGGGATGTCGATGACAATGCGGTCGCCCTCGGCGACCAGGGCAATGGGGCCACCATCGGCGGCCTCCGGCGAGACATGGCCGAGGCAGGCGCCCTGGGTGCCGCCGCTGAAGCGGCCGTCGGTAATGAGCGCCACGCTTTTGCCGAGCCCCATGCCGATGATGGCCGAGGTGGGCGAGAGCATCTCCGGCATGCCGGGCCCGCCCTTGGGGCCGCAGTAACGGATGACCACCACGTCACCCGCCTGGATGGCCCCGTCCAGGATGGCATTCTGGACTGCCTCCTCGGAATCGAAAACCCGGGCAGGGCCGGCATGGACGAGCATTTCCCGGGCCACGGCGGACTGTTTGACCACGCAGCCCTCCGGCGCCAGATTGCCATACAGCACGGCAATGCCGCCGATCTGGTGGTACGCGTCCTCCCCCGACCGGATAATGTCGTGGTCGAGCACCTCCACGCCCTGCAGATTCTCACGGAGGGTCTTGCCGGTGACGGTCATGACCTCCTGATGCAGGCCGGCCTCGGTGTCGAGCAACTCCCGCATGACCGCCGGCACGCCGCCCGCCTCGTTCAGTTGCTGAAGGCTGTGAGGGCCGCCGGGGATCAGGCTGCACAGATGCGGCACCTTCTGGCTCACTTCATTGAAAACGGAGAGGGGCAGATCCACCCCGGCCTCGCCGGCGATGGCGGGCACGTGCAGCACCGTGTTGGTGGAACATCCCAGGGCCATATCAACGGCCATGGCATTTTCAAAGGCCTGACGGGTGGCGATGTCGCGGGGGCAAATATTCTCTTGCACCAGCCCCATGACCGCCATGCCGGCCTGCTTGGCAAGCCGGATGCGGGCCGCCGAAACCGCCGGGATGGTGCCGTTGCCGGGCAGGGCGAGACCCAGGGCCTCGGCCAGGCAATTCATGGAATTGGCCGTGAACATGCCCGCGCAGGAACCGCAGCCGGGACAGGCCGCATCCTCCAGTTCGCTTAAGGCCTCAAGGCTCATGGTGCCCGCCTTGACGCGCCCCACCCCCTCGAAAACCGAGACCAGGTGGACGTCTTTGCCACGAAACCGCCCGGTCAGCATGGGCCCGCCGCTCACCAGGATGCCAGGCACATTTACCCGCAGCATGGCCATCAGCATGCCCGGCGTCACCTTGTCGCAGTTGGGCACCGCCACGATCCCGTCAAAGGCATGGGCCATGAGCATGATCTCCACCGAGTCGGCGATCACCTCGCGGCTGGCCAGGGAGTAGTGCATGCCCAAGTGGTTCATGGCAATGCCGTCGCAGACCGCGATGGTGCCAAAGGCCACCGGCGTGCCGCCGGCCAGCCGGACCCCGGTTTTCACCGCCTCGACGATCTTGTCCAGATGTATATGGCCCGGGATAATCTCGTTCTGGGCGTGGGCAATGGCGATAAGCGGCCGGTTGATCTCCTCGTCGGTATAACCAATCGCCTTCAGGAGAGACCGATGGGGTGCCCGGCCGAGCCCCTTCTTGATGACATCGCTACGCATGGCATGGATTCCTGGTCTGGTTAGCTTGCTGTTGTCCGCTGTCCGGTGTCCGGTGTCCGCTGTCCGGAAACCTAAAATCTACGCTGCACCGCCCAAGGTGTCAAGGCAAAAGTCCCGGCAAAAGTCCTGTCCTGGCGCGCTGCCAACATCCAGACCGCGCGCCATCCAGATCGGTCCCGAAAAAGGCGCCACCTGGCAGCATGCCGATTTTTTTTAAAAATATCCGGCCTCCCCCTTGCCCAACCGTAGCGCGCATGGTTTATATACCAATACAGGATATTTTCCATATAACCAACGACGCGACCGGCCCGGCTCAACCAACCAGGCAGGCAGGATGCCGCAACCACCATTCCTAATACGCCGATGCTGGACGTCATAAAATCAATCCGTTGGCAAGACATCCTCGACATTCTCATTGTCTCGTTCATCATTTATCGTCTCTTCCTGCTCATCCAGGGCACCCGGGCGGTCCAGATGCTGGCCGGCATTGCCGTGATCATCGCAGTCTATGTCGCGGCCAAGGCCCTGGAACTCCTTACCCTTTACTGGCTGCTCGGCAGCTTTCTGAGCTCACTGTTCATCATCATCATCATCATCTTCCAGCGTGATATCCGCAAGGCCCTGACCGAGGTGGGGCAGACCCCCTTTACCAAAACGGGAGAGGATGCCCTGTCCGGCTTGGAGGAGGTGGTCTCGGCCGCCGTGGCCATGGCCCAGAGCCAGACCGGGGCGCTCATGGTCATTGAGCGGGAAATGGGCCTCAAGGACTATGTCGACTCCGGCCATCCCCTGGATGCCAAGGCCAGTTGGCAGTTGCTGGTCAGCATCTTCCAGACCACCGGCCCCCTGCACGACGGCGGGGTCATCATCCGCGACGGCCGCATCCTCACCGCCGGCTGCGTGCTGCCGCTGACCAGAAACCCCTTCATCAGCAAACGGCTGGGCACCCGGCACCGGGCCGCCATCGGCCTGTCCGAGGAGACCGACGCGGCCATTGTTGTGGTCAGCGAAGAGACCGGCGCCATTTCCCTGGTGCAGCACGGCGCTATTACCACCGATCTGGACCGTAACTCCCTGCGCGGCCGGCTTGAGGCCATTTTCGCGCCCAAAAAGGAACATCACCGAACCCCATGGAAAAGCTGGTTAAACAAATCATAGGCTATTTCCACGAGTTCCGCTTCCGCAGTTGGCCGCGGAACTGGGGGCTGAAGCTTCTGAGCTTCATCCTGGCCATCTTTCTGTGGTATTTCGTGGTGGGCGAAGACAAGGTGGACCTGAATCTTTTCGTGCCCATTGAAATCGTCAACCTGCCGCGGGATCTGGTCATCTCCAACCAGTTCAAAAAAGAACTCGAGGTGACCATCAGCGGCCCGCGCGGCCTGGTGCGCGGCCTCGGCAAGCAGACGATCAGCCGGCCCGTCGACCTCTCCAAGGCCAAACCGGGCAAGGTGGTGATCCGCAACGAAGCGAACGCCATTCCCTTGTCCCGGGGCATAACGGTCCAACGCATCCAACCGGCCAACATCACCTTGCAGTTGGAACGCCTGGTCACCAAGGAACTGCCGATCAAGACCAAGACCAAGGGCAAGCTGCCCGCGGGCCTGGAACTGGTCAGCATGACGCTGGAGCCAACCACCATCAATGCCTCGGGTCCGGAAAACATTCTCAGCGCCACGGAATCCATTAGCACCCAGCCCATTGACCTGGGAGAGATCAAGAACTCCACCGAAGTGCCGGCCACCCTCGACCTGCCGCCAGAGCTTACTGACCTTATCGGCGAAATGGACGTCCTCGTCCACGTCACGGTCCGGGAAAAAAAGGTGGAGATGGCGCTCCCCCAAGTGCTGGTCGAGGTCGACCACGATGGGGAGCGCTCCGTCTATCGGCTGAAACCCGCCACCGTCCAAGTACGGGCGGAGGTTCCCTATTTTCTGCTCCAGAAAACCACCGGCCCGGTCTTCCTGGTTGACGCCCGCATCAATGCCCGGGGGCTGCCGCCCGGTCGCCATGACCTGCCGGTTACGGTAACGGCCACCGAGGGGGTGCGGATCACCGACGTTTCGCCTAAGACCATCCACATGACGATCGGCGCGGCCAACCCGGTCAAGAAGCGGCGCCCCGGAGCGCCGGCCCATGAGAAGTCGACCCCGGCCCCCTGATCCGACCCGACCCGCCAAAAATCAACACAGGTAATTTGTTATGCGAAAACTATTCGGCACCGACGGCATTCGCGGGGTGGCCAACGTCCACCCCATGACCACGGAAATCGCCATGCAGGTGGGCCGCGGGATCGCCTTCCTGCTCAAGAACAACAAGTACGGCCACCGCATCGTCATCGGCAAGGACACCCGGCTGTCGGGCTACATGATCGAAAACGCCCTGGCCGCCGGCATCTGCTCCATGGGGGTGGATGTCCTGCTGGTCGGCCCCCTGCCCACGCCGGGGATCGCCTTCATCACCACCAGCATGCGAGCCGACGCCGGCGTGGTGATCTCGGCCTCCCACAATCCCTTTCAGGACAACGGCATCAAGATTTTTTCCCGCGACGGCTTCAAGCTGCCCGACCAGCAGGAGAAGCTCATCGAGGATCTCATTTTCTCCCAGCAACTGGAGGTACTACGGCCGGTGGCGGACGAGATCGGCAAGGCCCAGCGCATTGACGACGCCCGTGGCCGCTATATCGTCTTCCTGAAAAACACCTTCCCCAAGCAGTTCACCCTGGAAGGTTTCCATATCGTGCTGGACTGCGCCAACGGCGCCACCTACGGCGTGGCGCCCCACGTCTTCGAGGAGCTGGGGGCCAAGGTAACGGCCCTCGGCGTGTCGCCGAACGGCAAGAACATCAACGACGAGTGCGGCGCCCTGTGCCCGCGGCTCATGGCCAACAAGGTCAGGGAACTGGGGGCCGACATCGGCATCGCCCTGGACGGCGACGGCGACCGGCTGATCGTGGCCGATGAAAAAGGCGCCATCGTCGACGGCGACCACCTTATGACCATCTGCGCCGCCGACCTCATGACGCGGCGCAAACTGAAGAAAAAAACCCTGGTGGCCACGGTGATGAGCAACATGGGCCTGGAGCACGCCATGGAAAGGCTGGGGGCCAGGCTGGTGCGCACCCAGGTGGGCGACCGTTACGTGGTGGAGGAGATGCGGCGGGGTGGTTACAATTTCGGCGGCGAGCAGTCGGGCCATCTCATCTTCCTGGAGCACAACACTACGGGCGACGGCATCCTGGCCGCCCTGCAACTGTTGGCCATCATGATCAAGAAGGAGACGCGCCTGTCCGGGCTCGCCGGTCTCATGGAATCCTTCCCCCAGGTACTTACCAACGTCCGCATGGCCAAACGGCTGGCCGTGGCGGACATCCCCGGCTTCCAGAAAAAGGTAAGCGCCATGGAGCAGAAGCTCGGTCACGACGGTCGTATCCTGGTGCGGCCCTCCGGCACCGAACCGCTACTGCGCATCATGGTGGAAGGCAAGGATCGCAAGGCCATCCAGGCCATGGCCACCGAGCTTACCGAACTGGCCGAAAAGGCCTGCGCGGCCTGAACCCCGGCCGTTGCCATGAAGATCCGTCTGGACATACTTCTGCTGGAACGACAACTGGCCCCTACCCGACAGAAGGCCCAGGCGCTCATCGGCGCCGGCCAGGTGCTGGTCAACGGCCAGGTCATGGACAAGGCCGGCAGCCCGGTGGACGCGGGCAGCCAGGTGGAGGTCAGAGGCAGCCCCATCCCCTATGTCAGCCGCGGCGGCCTGAAACTGGCGGCCGGCCTGAGGCATTTTCATCTGCACCCGGCCGGCCTGGTTTGCGCCGACGTAGGCGCCTCCACCGGCGGCTTCACCGACTGCCTGCTGCAAAACGGCGCCCGCAAGGTGTACGCCCTGGACGTGGGCTACGGGCAACTCGACTGGAAACTCCGGCAGGATCCGCGGGTGGTAGTCATGGAGCGCACCAATGCGCGACACCTTAAGCCCGGCGACCTCCCCGAGCCCCTGGACCTGGCGGTCATCGACGCCTCTTTCATCTCCCTCAAGCTGCTCATCCCGCCGCTGCTCCCCCTGTTCCGGGGGCCGGTGGCCATCGTGGCCCTCATCAAACCACAGTTCGAGGTCGGCCGCGGGCAGGTCGGTAAAGGCGGGGTGGTGAAGGATCCAGCCCTCCACCAGCGGGTCATCGGCGAGTTCCGGGAATTCGCCGCCACTCTGGGCCTGGTGAGCAGCGAGCCGCTGCCCTCGCCCATCCTCGGTCCCAAGGGCAACCAGGAATTTCTCATCCTGCTGCAAACTCCTGCCGACCAGGCCGCGGTTACCTCATAACCTGCCGGCATCATTCATTTCCCTTCGTCCTGCCAAGCGACGCCCGGCCTCGGCCCGCATTGACTTGATCATGAGATGATGCTATCTTAGGCCGAATGCCAGCAGCATCATTGTTATTACAATCCGAGGGAGGTATGACGGCCATGCAAAAACCAAAATCCTGGCGCCGCCAGACGGGCGCAGTACTTGCAACCCTTCTCTTCGTCATGATAACCTGCGTCTCGGCCCGGGGCGCCGAATACGAGAGCGTCAAAAATGACGGGGTCAATATTCGGGCCGGCGCCAGCGACAAGGATGAGATCCTCTGGGAGGTCTTCAAGGACTTCCCACTCCAAGTCCTGCAACGCCAGGGCACCTGGACCCAGATCAAGGACTTTGAAGGCGACACGGGCTGGATATCATCCACCCTGCTCGCCAAAAAACAGACGGTCATCGTCAAGGTGCAGATCGCCAACCTGCGCTCGGGCCCCGGCCAGAACTACGATCCGGTGGCCACCGTCAAGAGCGGCGTAGTCTTCGATCTTATCAAACGGGAAGGCGACTGGCTGCAACTCAGGCATGCGGATGGCACCGAGGGCTGGATCTTTTCGACCCTGGTGTGGCCCAACCCCTGACGGGCATGCCTTGTGATGGACGGATCAGAATGGACGCGAGGGTGCGGAGGGGTAGGTTGCAGGTTTGAGCCTTGAGCCTTGAGCCTGGCGTTTTTTGCTGCACCCTGCCCCCTGAGACCTGACAGATTATCTCCGGAAGCATGATTTCCGGATGGGGACTAGTACCCTGTAACATTTAAGTCCAACCCCCCTCCATCCCCCCTTATCAGGGGGGAAGCCTTTAAGTCTCCCCTGATAAGGGGAGGTTTGGAGGGGTTGGATGCAAAAGAATATGTGTTCCATGGGACTAGTAGAGCGTTTCATTGAAAGACTGTCATTTCGACCGCAGGGAGAAATCTTTTTAGCTCATTGACATGGCAAGATTTCTCGTTTCACTCGAAATGACATAAGTGTAAATGTTTTAATGAAACCATGTACTAGTACCCTGTAACATTTAAGTCCAACCCCCCT
>MNYK01000036.1 GCA_001873115.1 Desulfobacterales bacterium CG2_30_60_27
CCGCGACCTCCCGCGCATCCTGCGCCCGGTCGCGGACGAACCCGCGAAAAGCATTTCCAGTCCGGGAACTCACCTGGGTTGCGGTTCCATTGGATAGTTACGCGTTGACGTACAAAAGCGGGCCGAGCGTGCTTCAGGTTCGCGGTCAGGATGTCTTGCCAGATCACATGGCAAGGTTTGTAATCGCTGCGTTGCGCTAACACGAGCACGACTTGGCATCAGGCGCGCTGGTGGTGGTTGATGACGCGAAATGCCGGGTACGTGTGTTGCCCATCTAATGCAAAGCGCAACTTTCCCATTCCCGATCCCAATCCCGTTACCCAAAAAACCGGCGGCCAGGGAACACCTCCCTGGCCGCCGGTTTGCAAGAGCCGTGCCAGCATCGCGTCTGACCGGTCCGAAGGGGCAGACAGGTCAGACGGATGAGGCTTCCTTCTTACCTACGGGCAATCCGCGCCAGATGTCGGTGCGGTTGGCCTTGAGGTCCTGGCCGGAGAGGAAGCGGTGCATGGATTCGGCGGCCAGGCGGGCCTGGTAGATGGCCTTGGCCGCGGTCTGGGGGCCGAGTACGGCGTCGCCGCCGGCGAAAACCCAGGGGATGTTGCTCTGCATGGTCTCCTCGTCCACCACAAAGGTGCCCCGGCGGCTCATGGCGCAGGCCTGGCCCTGGCCAACGGTGGCGTCCACGTCCTGGCTGATGGCCGGGACGATGGCGTCGGCCGCGATCATGAAGTTGGAACCCTCCTGGGGCACCGGCCGGCAGCGGCCCGACGCGTCACATTCGCCCAAGGTCATGCGGATGCATTCGATTTTGGTGAGCCGGCCATTGGCGCCGTGGATCTTGACCGGCGCGGCCAGCATCTCGATCTTGACGCCCTCCTCCTCCAGATGATGGATCTCGGCCTTCGAGGCGGGCATCTCCGCCTTGGAGCGGCGGTAAAGGATGAAGACCTGGTCCGAGCCTTCGCGGAGCGCGGTGCGGGCGCAATCGATGGCCACGTTGCCGCCGCCCACCACCACGACGTTGCGGCCGAGGTTGAGGCGCGCCCCCAGGTTGACCTGGCGCAGGTAGTCCACCCCGTGGATGACGCCGGCCAGGTCCTCGCCCTCAACCCCGAGCTTGCGGCTGGCGTGGGCGCCGATCCCTACGAACACCGCCCCGAAGCCCTCGGCCTGTAATTGTTCCAGGGACTTATCGTGGCCGATGGTGACCCCCTGGACAATCTGGACCCCGCAGTTGCGCAGGGAGTCGAACTCGGCGCCGACGATGGCGCGGGGCAGGCGGTAGGCCGGGATGCCCACGCTGAGCATGCCGCCCAGCCTTGGCAGGCTCTCGAAGATGGTGCAGGAGTAGCCCAGGTGCGCCAGCAGGTAGGCCACGGTCATACCGGCCGGGCCGGAGCCGACGATGGCCACCTTTTTATTGTTGGGCAGGGCGCAGGCCGTCTCCAGGTTCTTGCCGTTGGTCACCATCCAGTCGGTGAGGAAGCGTTCCAGCATGCCGATGGCCACCGGCTCGCCCTTCTTGCCGCGGATACACGAGCCCTCGCACTGAAACTCGTGCGGACAGACTCGCGAGCACACCGAGGGCAGGGTGTTGGTCTCCCGGTCCTGCCAGTAGGCCGCTTCGATCTTGCCCTCCCTGAGCAGACGAATGAAGCCGGGGATGTCGTTGTGGAGGGGGCAGCCCTCGCGGCAGGAGGGCTTCTTGCATTGCAGGCAGCGCTCCGCCTCGCTCTGCGCGGTCGTAAGATCAAAGCCGGCCGTCACCTCGTCGTAATTGGTGATGCGTGCGGCCGGGGCCAGTTCCACCGCCTTATGGCGCGGGATGGCCATTCTCTCCTTGGCGTCCATGATGTTTTCCTCCCCTCTGTTCTGTATGCACAACCGTCCGATATCCACGGGAAAAGGTCTGCCCGCCTTGCCGCGAGTCGGATAGTAATCGGTTTGCGTCGGCATTTCACCCCAAAAAAATGCAGGGAAAAGGCCTTGCGTAGCATGCCATCACAGTTGACAAAAGTTGGAAAATCAAGAAGTATGGACCAGAACATACAATGCGGGGGACCAATGAAAGTCGAATACATCAACCCTTTTCTCAAGGCCACCAAGAATGTTATCGAGACCATGGCCCAGACCAAGGTCAAGCACGCCAAGCCGCAACTCAAGACAGACGCCAAGACCTCGGGTGAGGTCACCGGGGTCATCGGCATGACCTGCGCCACCCTGACCGGTGCCATGGTCCTGAGTTTCAGCGAGTCGTGCATTCTCCACATCGTCGCCGCCATGCTCATGGAACCCATTCGGGAACGGGTGGACGCCGACGTGGTGGACGCGGTGGGCGAGCTGACCAACATGATCTGCGGCGGCGCCAAGGCCGAACTCTCCAAGCTCGACCTGAAATTCGAGCTGGCCACGCCTACCATGGTGGTGGGTAAGGACGTGGAGATCAGCATGTTTTCCAAAACTCCCACCATCGTCATCCCGTTCACCACCGAGCACGGCAATTTCGTGGTGGAAGCCAATCTGCGGGAAAAGAACTGATCGACCTCCCAATCCTTGAACCAGGACGGCGCATGGAGAGCAGGCTCGTATTGACCGTGGCCGCCGAGGCCCATTTGGCCGGGGGGCCGGCGCCGCTCCTGGAGGCCCTGAAAAAAGAACTCACCATCGCCAACCCCGCCTACCAGGACGCCAAAAAATACGGGCGCTGGATCGGCAAGCAGCTCAAGCCCTTTCTCTATTATTTCCGGGCCGGCAAGGACGGCCTTACCTTTCCCCGCGGTTTCGCCAACCACTGCGTGGCCCTCTGCCGGCGGGTTGCGCCGGGCCTGGCGCTTAACATTCTTGACCAGCGGGTCAGCCTGCCGGAGGCCGACCTCAACTTCACCGGCCAGCTCCGGCCGTACCAGACCGAGGCGGTGCGGGCCATCCAGGGCCGGGATTTCGGGGTGCTGGAATCAGGCACCGGCTCGGGTAAAACGGTTATCGCCCTGGCGGTATTCGCCGCCCGCCGGCAGCCTACCCTGGTGGTGGTCCACACCAAGGAACTGCTCTACCAGTGGGCGGAACGGGTCGAGACCTTCATGGGTATCCAGGCCGGGCTGGTGGGCGATGGGCATTTCGACCTCGCCCCGGTGACCGTGGGCATTGTCAACTCGGTGCGCAACCGGCTGGATGACCTGATCGATGAATTCGGCCAGATCTGCGTCGACGAGTGCCACCGCGTCCCGGCCACGCTGTTCACCGAGGTGGTCACCGCCTTTCCCTGTCGCTACATGCTGGGCCTGTCGGCCACCGCCTTCCGGCGCGACGGGCTGACCCGGATCATCTCCTTCTATCTGGGCGACCCCGTGCACCGGGTGGACCCGGAGCGGCTGCACACCTCCGGCGCGGTGCTCAGGCCCGAGTTCATTCAGCATACCACCGGCTTTACCTTCAATTACCGCGACAACTACCAGCAGCTCATGACCAGCCTGACTACCGACGAGGCCCGCAACCGGCAGATCGCCGACGACGTGGCCGGTGAGGTGTCCCGGCAGCCGGGCACCATCCTGGTGGTGAGCGACCGGGTAGCCCACTGCGAAAAGCTGGCCGAGCTGTTGGTGGAGCGGGGAGTGCGGACCGTGGTACTCACCGGCCGGCTGGCCACCGAGGCTAGAAGCGAGATCGTCGAGGGGGTGCGCAACAATGCCTATCAGGTGCTGGTGGCCACGGTGCAGCTCATCGGCGAGGGCTTCGACTGCCCGGATCTGTCCACCCTCTTCCTCACCACGCCCATCAAGTTCACCGGTCGCATCCTGCAGGTGGTGGGCCGTATCCTCCGGCCGGCGGCGGGCAAGCAGCCGCGGGTCTTCGACTACCTTGACCCGGTCGGGGTGCTGAAGTCCTCGGCCCGGGCCCGGCGCAACATGTTCATGGAGCAACAGCAGGGGGTGTTGCCCTTGAACGGGACGGAGTAGGCAAACATGAGCCGCGGGGGATCTCGCCTTGGGCGCGGTCCTGCACGTATTTTTTCCCGGATGACAAAGAGGCCTCAGCCTTGGTCAGCTCTCGTCCAAGGTAGCCGGCGTGATCGAGCCGCGTCACCAGCCCCAGGTCAAGGAGGGCGGCGCAGAGCGTGGCGGCGTCCGGGCCTTCGACGATGTGGGCGAGGCGGCCGTCGTTTTTGTAGTGCTCGACGTAGAGCGGGTTGGCACTGCCGGGGCGGGGCAGGATGATGAAGTAACCGGCCGGGTCGAGTTGCAGCCGTTTGGCCGGCGCGGCTTGGCTTGGTTCCACCAGGGTTACCGCGAGGCCCTGGGAAAAGGGAGGAACAGCGGGCAGGATGGTGGCGGTGATGCGCTTGCTTGCCCCGGCGGGATCAGTGGCGCCCATGAGGTCGTAGACCGCGATCTGGGCGCGGAAGTGTTCGATCTCTACGGGCAGGAGGTTCATTAACATAGGCCGGCCGCCCAAGGCGCCGATGATGCGACCGGACTTGTCCACCCCGTTGGCGGCCAGGTTGAGCAGGGCGTCGCCCGGCCGATGGCCCGGGATGTCGGGCCCGACCAGGGCCAATTGGCGGAGGTGCGGGTTGGCGAGGCAATTCTTGACCACATATTCGATGCCGATGTTCTCGGTGCAAAGGTGGCCGGCCATGGCCACCTCATCCAGGCCGGCAAAGGTCGCGGGCGCAAGCCCCGGCGGCGTGCCGAGGATGAGCACGGCGGTTGAAGCGCGCGGCCGGAAGACCTGGTAATCGCCGGGGCGCAAGGGCCAGGGGTGTTGCTGGAATTCCTCGGGCGAGTAAGTTTCGCTGCGGACCGGTTGCCGATCGCCGCGGTCCAAGGCGTTTAAACGGTCCATGGCCCGGGTGAAGGCGTTGTATGCCGGCACCGGCAAACAGGGGGTGCAGCCCAGTCACTGGTGCAGGGTCTTATGGGCCGCCGCCTCCAGCCAGCCGCTAAAGTCCTTTGCCGCCGCCAGCAGGCGGGGGTCGTCGTTGTGCACTCCGAGGTCGGTGATGGCCTGGTAAACTCCGGCCAGCACGTCGTCGTGGAAGCAGGCACAGGTGGCGCATTTCTCCTGCCCCATGATGGCGACAAATTGCCGGTGCACCGTGGCGATGGCCGCCACCTTTTCCCTTACCACGTCCATGGCTCAGCGGGTGCCGCTCCGGTACCAAAGGGCGGCCACCATGCCCCAGATGAAGTTCAGCAGCAGGACGACCAGCGGCGTCAAAAGCCCGAAGCCCAGGCCCAGCATCCCCTTGCCCATGCCCGGGAACATGACGAACCAGACCATGGCCGTGGGCGCCAGGCTCATCAGCATGCCACGCGGCAAGACCCGGTTCTTCAAGAACGGCAACACCAGCAGCAGGCCCCAGAGGCCACCCCAGACCAGCCGTGGATAGAGCCAGCCGGCGGTAAACTCCGGCTTAAGGCCAACGCCCAGCAGGGCCAGGACGCCCAGCTTGCCGAGCACCCAGACATCGATGCTGTCCACCAGGGCGCCCAGGGCGCCGCCCACATAGCCGCAGCTTATTTTTCGGATCATGGGATCACTCCGTTGTCTTTTCGTCTGCTTCGGCTACCTGCACCACAATGCCAGCCATCTCCACCAGGTCGCCTGGCGCCAGTTGCCGGCCGCGGCGGGTATCCACCGCGCCGTTCACCCGTACCTCACCGTTCTGCACCCGGAGCTTGGCCTCGCCGCCGGTATCCACCAGGCCGGCCAACTTCAAGAACTGGCCAAGGCGGATGGTGCCGGTGGCAACGAAAATAGTTTGATGCATAATTGGAGTTTAGCGCACCAGACGGACTGAATCCAGGTAAATCGCACGGGGCTCGGGCAGCCGTGACGCGAAGATCCCCACCTGGCGGAGGCGCGCGAGGTCCATGGTCCGGCCCTTGGGGGCGGCAGCCACCTCCCGCAAGGGGATGGAGATATCGTTCCAGCCCGGGGCGATGACCAGGGTGCGATTGAAGCGGTCTCTGAACTCCTGCGCCGCCTTTTCGTGCAACTGATCGTGGATGCGGCAGGTTAGTCGCAGCGGCTGCCCGGCGGGGTTGAAAACCGAGAATCGCAGGGCGGTGAAGCCCAGCCAGTTGCCGGGAAAATAGCGTAAGGCAATACCGGAATAGCGCCCAGGGGCGAGGGACACCTTCAGCGACCGGCGGCCGGAGGCAGCCTGGTCCGCGTCCAGGGTGAACTGGGCATCGCCTTTCCAGCGCGTAAGTTCCAAGGGGTTTTCGAAATCGGCCAGCAGGGGGAATTGCCAGCGCGCCATGGTTTCGTCGAGCAGGGCGCCGGCCAGGGGCAGGACACAGATGCCGAGCAGGAAAAGGCCGCAGGCCCGCAGGCCGAGGCGGCCGCTCATGGTCCATTTGCCGTGTCGTGGCGCCACCCAGGCCAGGGCAACGAGCCCGCCGCCCAGATCGCGGCCCACGTCGAACAGGTCGGGGTCACGGTGGGTATAGCCCTGCAGTACCTCAATGGCGCCGCCCATGGTTACGGAAAAAATCGTTGCGAGGAGAAGCTGCTTGGCAAAACCTGCCCTTCTGAACCAGGCCATGGTACTGAGGCCATGGACCCAGAAGGCAAAGCAGGCGACATGCCCCAGGTTCCAGGCGTGCGCCATGGACCTGGACGAAAAAGAGCCCGGCCCGCCCCAGAAAAGCAAAAAAATGAAAAGGGCGGAGACCAGGAAGAACAAGGTTTTTTTCATAGGATTTGGTCGGGGCTGGTTACGGCTTCTGTTTGATATACACATCCTGCTGCGGGAAGGGTATGACGATGTTTTTCTGGAGAAAGGTGTCGTGAATCGCCAGCAACAGGGTGTGGCGGATCAGGCCATGCTGGGCCGGGTTGTCCACCCAGCACAGCAGTTCGCAGTCCACCGACGACGGCCCGAGCTGACGCACCCGCACCAGGGGTTCGGGCTCGCTGGCCACCCCGGGGTTGGCGTGGGCCACGGCCAGCAGCACCGTCTCCACCTGTCGCAGGTCGCTGCCATAGGCCACGCCCACCGGCACCCGGATGCGGAAGCGCGGCACCGGGGCGGACTCGTTGATGATCCTGGAGTTGGCGAGGATGGCGTTGGGAATGGTGACGATGGTGTCGTCCTTGGTCTTGATGCGGGTGGAACGGATGCCGATCTCCACCACCTCGCCCCGTTCGCCGGAGTCGAGGACGATGTAGTCACTCACCTTGAAGGTCTTGTCCAGAAAGATGGACAGGCCGCCAAAGAAGTTGGCTAAAGTGTCCTTGGCGGCCAGGGCCACGGCAATACCGGCGATGCCCGCCGAGGCAAAGAGCGGCGTCATGTCGATGTGCCAGATGGCCAGCAGCCAGAGGAAGGCGATGATCACCAGCACCACGATGCCCAAGTTTTTTACCAGATTGAAGAGGTCGGCGCCGATTTTCCCCTGGGACAGGTTTTGCGCGAGCCGGTCCTCGGCGAGCTGATTGCAGGCATGGAGGAGGGCCATGAGCCAGCCGAGCAGGATCACGGTCTTGGCCAGGGCCGGCAGGGCGGTCCGCCAGGGCGGCGGCAGGGCCAGAACGACCAGGGCGTGCAGGATGCCCATCCAGAAGATGGTGCGGTAGATGGGGGCGTGCAGAAAATCGATCAGGTAGTCGTCGACGCGCAGCTTGGTCTTACTGGCCAGGCGCCGCAGGATACGGTCGATGAAGAGGTCCGTGGCCTTGGCCAGCAGCAGGTAAATCAGGACCACGGCCAGGGCCTGGCACCAGACGTTGGCCGCGACGGGCGCATACCATGCCATGAAGGTCTTGGCGTCCATTCTATGTTCTCCGGTTATGGGGCAGGTTGCCTCAGGCCGAAAGCTGCCGTGAGTCCCGCACGCCCAAGGCCTCGTAAATCTTCAGGGTTTCCCGGGAGTTGTTCAGGGTATAGAAGTGGATGCCGCGCACCCCGTGGTCGATGAGGTCGCGCACCTGCTCGGTGGCCCAGTGCACCCCGACCTTCTGGATTAACTCGTCCGAGCCGGCCCGCTCGATGGCCCGCAGCAGCCGGGCCGGCACCCGGGCGCCAGCGGCGAGGTCGGCCATGCGCATCATGCCGTTTCTGGAGGTGATGGGCATGATGCCGGCGATGATCGGCGCCTTGATATCGGCCAGCTCACAGCGGGCGCGGAAGTCATGGAAATCGCGGTTGTCGAAGAAGAGCTGGGAGACGATGAAGTCGGCCCCGGCCTCTACCTTGGCCTTGAGGTGGTCGATCTCCCGCAGGCGGTTGGGGGTTTCCGGGTGGCCCTCGGGAAAGCCGGCCACGCCAACGCAGAAGTGGGGAAAGTGTTGTTTGATGAAGGCCACCAGTTCGGCGGCATGGCCGAAACCGTCGGCCGGCTGCTGGAAGTTGGTGACCCCCCTGGGCGGGTCACCCCGCAGGGCCAGGATGTTGTGCACCCCGGAGGCGTCGTACTTCCGGAGGATGGCCAGCATCTCCTCCCGGCTGGAGCCGACGCAGGTGAGATGGGAGACCACGGTGATGTCGGTCTCCTGCTGAATACGCACCACCAGGTTGTGGGTGCGGTCACGGGTGGAGCCGCCAGCGCCGTAAGTGACGCTCACATAGGAGGGCTTGAGTGGCATGAGGTCGGCGATGGCCTGAAAGAGTTTCTCCCACTGCGCCTCTTCCTTGGGCGGGAAAAATTCGAAACTGAAGGATAATTTTTCTTGTTTGAGGATGTCTCGAACAAGCATGGCGTCACCTTTTTTGAAAATAACTCCTGGCCTGGCAGGCTGATTGACAGCGACACGGTTTTATATACCGAACTTGGCCGAAAAGCACAAAAAATGTTCCAGTCCCCGGGAGAATCGCGTAAAGTGCGCTGAGGTCGGCCGCTCCGCGGGCCGGTGCCCGCGGGAAGGCAAGGAGGACAACGAAGCGCATGCCGAAAAAAGAACCCGTTCCCATGAACCAGCGGGTCAGGCTGGTTTTCGAGGATATCACCACCCTGAAGGTGGACGCCATTGTCAACGCGGCCAACAATCTCCTCATTGGCGGCGGCGGGGTGGATGGGGCCATCCAGCGGGCCGCCGGGCCGGAACTGCTGGCCGCGTGCCGTCTCCTGGGCGGCTGCGCCACCGGCGAGGCCAAGATCACCAAGGGCTACAACCTGCCGGCCCCCTATGTCATCCATACGGTGGGGCCGATCTGGCGCGGCGGCGACCAGGGCGAACCGGAACTGCTGGCCCGTTGTTATCGCAACTGTTTCAAGCTCGCCAAGAAGTACCGGCTCATAAGTCTTGCCTTCCCGGCCATCAGCACCGGCGCCTATGGCTACCCCAAGGCCGCGGCCGCGGACATCGCCATCCAGGAAACGAAAAAGGCGCTCAAGGCCAACCCGAAACTGGAGTTGGTGATTTTCTGCTGTTACGACGCGGCTAACCGGGCGATCTGTGAAAAGGCGTTCCGGGAAAGGATCTGACCGCCGCCCGGTCGGCGGGAAAGGGATTGGGGACGCTTGTCAGCGGATGTCGGCATGCATGTCCATGATGCATTCGAAGAGCTTCATGGTGGAACAGGCCATCTCCATTTCTTCTCCGTGTACCAGCTGGTAGAAGGGGCACTCCAGGCAGTGTTTGCGTTTGTGGACGAACTTGCCCTGCACCGCATTGCCGCCCAGGGTGCCCGGCACCACCCAGCAGGCCCGGCCGCCGTTTTCGCCGCCGTTCTTGCCGTGCAGGCGCGTTTCCATGGCAGCAGGGCACGGCCCGGATTCGGCCGCACGGCTGCCGCCGGGTTCCCGGCCGCAACGCATATATTCCCAGCAGTTGATCTTCATGGTTGGTGGGTTCCGGAAAATTTTCGAAACCGTGAATATATCATATCGGGCGCGGCGGGTGCAACTATTCCCTGAGCTATGGTTGATTCGTATGAGCCTCTTGCAAAAGTCTTGGAAAATGTTTTTTGTCATTCCTACGAAAGTGGAAATCCAGTCTTTTCAAGCTGTGGCGCGCAACCTGGATTCCCGCCTGGGCGGGAATGACGGGATGAGCCGCTTTTTTACGAATGAACCTGAGCCATTCAACTAAGGTATGGAGGCCAAATGAACGCCTGCATTTTGCAACACGTCGGGGCCATCGAGATGACCGGCGTGCTGATGCGGATCTTCAGCTTCAGCCTGGTAAGCTGGCTTGGTCCGGCCAGTCCGTTTCTCTTCGTCTGGATCCTCAACACCATTGATGCGATAATTCTCTCCTGGTGCGCCATTTTGAAGAAAGACCGCGCCTATACTTTCTTAAACGTGTTCTGGATCATGGTCGGCGTGATCGGCATACTCCGCGCCGGTAACATTATTCATTAGCGGGGCCGGCGCTGGCGCAGATATTCGATAACGCCCGGCAGAATGGACAGGAAGATGACCACAAGAATAACCATGGAAAAATGGCGTCGCACAAAGGGGAGATTGCCGAAGAAATAGCCGCCGCCGGTCAGCAGGCAAACCCACAGGAGGGCGCCGCTGATGTTGAAGAGGAGAAAGCGGCGGTAGCGCATGCTGCCTACGCCGGCCACAAAGGGCGCGAAGGTGCGGATGATCGGCATGAATCTGGCCAGGATGATGGTCTTGCCGCCGTGTTTTTCATAGAACCGGTGGGTGCGTTCCAGGTATTCCTTGCGCAGGAAGCGGCTGTCCGGGTACTGGAAAACCTTGGGCCCAATGGCGTTGCCGATGGCGAAATTCACGGAGTCGCCAAGGATGCCGGCCAGGGATAAAATTGCCAGGAGCCGCGGGAGATGCAGATCGCCGCTCGCGGCAAGGGTGCCGGCGGCGAAGAGGAGCGAATCCCCCGGCAGAAATGGGGTGATGACCAGGCCGGTTTCGCAGAAGATGATGACAAAGAGAATGGCATAAATCCAGCCCCCGGAACTGACGATCAGGGCGCCCAGGTGGGTGTCCAGATGCAGCAGCAGGTCGAGAAATCCTTTGATAAGGTCCATAAAGGGCAGCCTTCATTGCCGCGGGGTTTTAGCGAGGCGAGCAGAGCTGGGCGCGGCGCACGGCCAGCCTGCCATTTCGTGCCAAGCACTCTAGCACGGCCCGGTCGGGGCGCAACCCTTTTTCCCCATCCTTTTTATGAGTAACCGTCTTTGCACTTTATCCTTGACAGGGTTCGGTGGTATCCTGCAAGATGGTTCCGGCCTGGCCCCAGGGGGTGAGCAAGAACATGACCCCCGCGCCCGGCTCGACCTGACCAGGCTTAGTGGGCCATCAATTTAACGGGATTTGCAACAATGACCAAACGTATCCTGATCACCCTGGTTGGCGTGCTGCTGCTGGCGGGCGCTCTCGCCGGGATCAAGACCTGGCAGATTCGCAAGATGATGGACAAGGGCGCCGTCCAGCCGCCGCCCGAAACGGTGACCACCGCCACGGTGCGGAGCGTTGCCTGGGAAACGACCCTCACCGCGGTCGGCTCGCTTACCGCGGTGCAGGGGGTGACCGTGGCCGCCGAGCAGCCCGGCAAGGTGGTGCGGATCGCCTTTACCGCCGGGGCAACGGTGGCGGACGGTGATCTGCTGGTGCAGCTCGACACGGCCGCCGAGGAGGCCCAGTTGCGCGCCCTGGAAACCAGCGCCGCCCTGGCCAAGGTGAACCTCGGCCGCATGACCGAACTGGTTGGCAAGGGGCTCATCGCCCGGGCCGATTACGATAGCACCGAGGCGAACTTCAAGCAGGCGGTGGCCCAGGCCGACAACCTGCGCGCCGTCATCGCCAAGAAGCGGATCCGCGCACCCTTTAGCGGCCGCCTGGGCATCCGCCTGGTAAACTTAGGCCAGATCATGCGGGAGGGCGACCCGGTGGTTTCCCTCCAGGTCCTGCGTCCCATCCTGGTCAACTTTTCCCTGCCCCAACAGGAATTGGCCCGGCTGCGGCCGGGGCTGGCCGTGCGGTTGACCGCCGAGGGCCTGGGCCGCGAGCCCGTGACCGGCGAGATCACCGCGATCAACCCCGAGATGGATGCCGCCACCCGCGGCGTCACGCTCCAGGCCACGGTGGCCAACCGTGATGAGCGGCTGCGGCCCGGCATGTTCGCCACCGTGACCGTGGTGTTGCCCGATCGCCAGGAGGTGCTTGTCCTGCCGGCTACCGCCGTGCTCTATGCCCCCTACAGCGACTCGGTCTTCGTGGTCGAGGACAAGAAGGACGAGCGCACGGGCGCGGCCAGTAAGGTTCTGCGTCAGCAGTTCGTCCGCCTGGGCGAGCGGCGCGGCGATTTTGTCGCGGTGCAGGTCGGCCTGCAACCGGAGGAAAACGTGGTCAGCACCGGGGTGTTCAAGCTGCGTAATGGCCAGGCGGTGGTGGTGGACAACGCCCTGGCCCCGACCTTTGAACAGTCACCCAAGCCGGAGAACAATTGAGGTGTAGGCACAAAGGCAGAAGGCACAGAGGCACAAAGTGAAAACCATATCGAGCGGAAACTTCTTTAAAACTTTATGCCTTCTGCCTTTGTGCCTCTGTGCCTTTTCCACCAAAGGTAGTAACTAAAACTCTTGCCAGGCAACAGCATGCAATTCACCGATATCTTCATTCGTCGTCCGGTCCTGGCCCTGGTGATCAGTCTGTTGATCAGCATCGCCGGCCTGCAGGCCATCAGGACGCTGAACGTCCGCCAGTATCCCCGCAGCGAGAACGCCACGGTCACGGTGACCACCGTTTACGTCGGGGCCAGCGGCGAACTGGTGCGGGGTTTTATCACCACGCCCTTGGAGCGGGCCATTGCCGCGGCCGACGGGATTGATTATATCCAGTCCCAGAGCAGCCAGGGCCTCTCCACCATCAGCGTCCGGCTGAAGATCAATTACGACGCCACCAAGGCCCTGGCCGAAATCAGCTCCAAGGTTGATCAGGTGCGGGCCGATCTGCCGCCCGAGGCCGAGGTGCCGATCATCAATATCGAATCGGCCGACAGCCGCTTCGCCTCGGCCTATCTGAGCTTCACCTCGGATATCCTCAAGCAGAACCAGATCACCGACTACCTGGTGCGGGTGGTGCAGCCGCGATTGTCCGCCCTAAGCGGGGTGCAGCGGGCCGGCATTCTCGGGGCCCGCACCTTCGCCATGCGCATCTGGCTGAAACCGGAGCGACTGGCGGCCTATGATATAAGCCCCATGGAGGTGCGCCAGGCCCTGGCCGCCAACAACTACCTGGCGGCTTTGGGGCGCACCAAGGGCGCGCTCATCCAGGTGAACCTCACCGCCGACACCGACCTGCGCTCGGTGGCGGAGTTCAAGCAACTCGTGGTCCGGGAGCGGCACGGCGCCATCATCAGGATCGAGGATATCGCCGAGGTCGCCCTGGGGGCCGAAGATTATGACACCGAGGTGCGCTTTTCCGGCCAGACCGCGGTGTTCATGGGGATCTGGCCCCTGCCCAACGCCAACTCCCTGGATGTCATCAAGCTGGTGCGCCACGAGATGGACTCGATCCAGCAGGATCTGCCCAGCGGCCTGCAGGCGCGGATCGCCTACGACGGCACCGATTATATCAACAACGCCATCCATGAGGTCATCAAGACCCTGGGTGACACCCTGCTCATCGTCGTGGTCATCATCTTCCTCTTCCTGGGCTCCTTCCGCTCGGTGTTCATTCCGGTGGTGGCCATTCCCCTGTCGCTCATTGGCGCGGTCTTTCTCATGCAGAGCTTCGGGTTCACCATCAACCTGCTCACCCTGCTGGCCATCGTCCTCTCGGTCGGTCTGGTGGTGGACGACGCCATCGTGGTGGTGGAAAACGTCGAGCGCCATCTGCGTCTGGGGGAGACGCCTTTTAACGCCGCCATCCTCGGGGCCCGCGAACTGGTGGGGCCAATCATCGCCATGACCATCACCCTGGCCGCGGTCTATGCCCCCATCGGCCTGCAGGGCGGGCTCACCGGCTCGCTATTTCGCGAGTTCGCCTTTACCCTGGCCGGCGCCGTCACCATCTCCGGGGTGGTGGCCCTCACCCTGTCGCCGATGATGTCCGCCAAGCTTTTGCGCCCGGGGCAAGCGGAACATGGCCTGGCCGGCCGGATCAATCGCGGCTTTGATCGCCTGAAAGGCCTCTACGGCCGCGGGCTCGACGTTACCCTGGCCAGCCGGCCGGCGGTCTATCTGGTCTGGCTGCTGGCGACCGGGCTCATGGTGCCGATGTTCAAGATGTCGCCGGTGGAATTGGCCCCGACCGAGGATCAGGGGGTCATCTTCGGCATTCTCGAGGCGGCGGCCAACTCCACCCTGGATCAGACCAGCCGCTATGCCGCGGCGGCCAACCAGGTATTCCTCGGTATTCCGGAGACCAAGTTCACCTTTCAGATCACCAATCCCTCGTCCGGTTTCGGCGGCATGGTGATGCAGCCTTGGGACGAGCGGCAACGCACCGTTTTCCAGATTCTGCCCGAGGTGCAGCAGAAACTGGCCGCCATTCCCGGCATCCGGATGTTTCCGGTGACCCCGCCGGCCTTGCCGGGCGGTGGCCATTTCCCGGTGGAGTTCATCCTCGCCTCCACGGCCGAACCCGAACAGATCCTCGAGTTTGCCCAGCAACTGAAGATGCAGGCCATGGCCAGCGGCATGTTCGCCTTTCCGCCGCTCATCGACATGAAGATCGACCAGCCGCAAACGGAATTCGTCATTGACCGCGACCGGGTGGCGGACCTCGGCCTCAACCTGCGCCAGGTCGGTGCTGATATCAGCGCCATGGTGGGCGGCAATTTTGTCAACCGCTTCGACATTGCCGGCCGCAGTTACAAGGTCATCCCCCAGATCCAGCGTCTGGACCGCCTGAACCCGGAACAACTGCAGAATATCCGCATCAGCGGGCCTGACGGCAATTTGGTGCCGCTCTCGGCCGTCGCCACCCTGAAGAATTCCACCGTGCCCCGTTCCTTGAACCGCTTCCAGCAACTGAACGCCGTCACCATCAGCGGTGTGGCCATGCGGCCCTTGGACGAGGCACTCCGTTTTCTGGAAGGTGAGGCGGGCAAGATCCTGCCCAAGGGTTACGTGCTGGACTATACCGGCGAGTCGCGGCAGTTGCGCAGCGAGGGTAACCGTTTCCTGCCGGTCTTCATCCTGGCCATGCTGCTGATCTTTCTGGTGCTGGCCGCCCAGTTCAACAGCTTCCGCGATCCCTTCGTGATCCTGGCCGGCTCGGTGCCGCTGGCCCTGTTCGGGGCGCTGATCTTCACCTTCCTGAAGATGCCCAATCCCAATATTCCTTTCTGGACCAAGGGTTGGACCACGACCCTGAACATTTACTCCCAGGTCGGCCTGGTCACCCTGGTCGGCCTGGTGGCCAAGAACGGCATCCTGATCGTCGAGTTCGCCAACAAGCTCCAAGAACAGGGCCGGCCCAAGTTGCAGGCGGTGCGCGAGGCGGCCCTCACCCGGCTGCGGCCGATTCTCATGACCAGTTGCGCCACCGTGGCCGGTCACTTCCCCCTCACCCTGGTGACCGGGGCCGGCGCCGCGGCCAGGAACGCCATCGGCCTGGTGCTGGTGGGCGGCATGACCATCGGCACCCTGTTCACCCTGTTCGCGGTGCCGTCGATCTATATGCTGGTGGCCCGTGACCGCAAAGGGCAGGGGGCTCTTGGCCGCGGCCCGGGTGACGGCAGCTAATCTCCTCAAGCATCAAGGCAGTTGTCGTTTTGTGCCAGTCCTTACAGTTGCAGCATAATAGCTGCCGAAGGATTGTTCAAGGTTATCGTATAGTCAGGCGGATCGGTAAAATTATCGGTAACTATCCAGCAGAACCGCAACCCAGGGGAGTTCCCGGACTGGAAATGCTTTTCGCGGGTTCGTCCG
>MNYK01000087.1 GCA_001873115.1 Desulfobacterales bacterium CG2_30_60_27
GGCATTGCTGCGACGTGTCGTCTTTCACTACACGCCGAAACATGCCAGTTGGCTCAATATGGCTGAAATCGAAATCGGCATTCTTGACCGCCAGTGCCTTAACCGTCGCCTGCCGGACCGTGCGGTGCTCGCCGCTGAAGTGAATGCTTGGCAGTTGCGCCGTAATGCGGAACAACGCGGAATCGCATGGACATTCACTCGGCAAGATGCAGATACAAAAATGGCTCGGCATTATGTTTCGTAACTAATGAGTTTTGATACTAGGGCTCTAACTGGCTTGTTTGGTTCACTGAATTCAGGTAATGGACGTTATAGGTTTACATGGAATTACAAGGCGTTGCGTCTAGGCCTGATAATTATGAATGGCCGTTCATTCAGATGCGTTATATTAGACCGGAGTGCTAAGCAATGTCAAGGGGAAGATGGGCCCTGCCCGACGGTCGTTTGCGCATTAAGGACAGCGCGCTCGCCCATGAATTCCTGACGACGCGGGAGAGGCTTTTATGAAAATTCTGGTGGTGGGATCCGGCGGCCGTGAACATGCGCTGGTCTGGAAATTGTTACAGAGCCCGCGGGCTGTAAAGGTCTTCTGCGCCCCAGGTAACGCCGGTATCGCGGCCCTGGCCACCTGCGTGGCCATCAACGCCGATGATGTCGAGGGCCTCCTGCGCTTCGCTAAAGCGGAGGGCGTTGGCCTGACCGTGGTCGGCCCCGAGGCCGCCCTGAGCCTGGGGATCGTCGATCGCTTTACTTCGGTTGGCCTGCGGATTTTCGGGCCCAGCGGCCGCGCCGCTGAACTGGAAGGCAGCAAGGTGTTCATGAAGGAGCTGCTGAAAAAGTATGGCGTGCCCAGCGGCGGTTTTGAAGTGTTTACGGATGCCGTCTCCGCCCGCCGCTATATCGAGCAACATGGCGCCCCCTTGGTGGTGAAGGCAGACGGCCTGGCCGCCGGCAAGGGGGTCATCGTGGCCATGACCACAGGGGAAGCCTTGGCGGCCGTGGACCTCATCATGGCGGACAAGGCCTTTGGCGAGGCCGGTAACCGGGTGGTGGTCGAGGAGTTCCTGGCCGGCGAGGAGGCCTCCTTCATTGCCTTCACCGACGGCGACACTGTCCTGCCGTTGCCTACCTCCCAGGACCACAAGGCGGTCTACGATGGCGACAAGGGCCCCAACACCGGCGGCATGGGCGCCTATTCGCCGGCGCCGGTGGTGACTACGGCCCTGCATCAACGGATTATGGACGAGATCATGCTGCCCACGGTCCGGGCCATGGCCGCCGAGGGTCGGCCCTATAAGGGCATGCTCTATGCCGGTCTCATGATCCAGGGCGAGCGCCTGAGCGTCCTGGAGTACAACTGCCGCTTCGGCGATCCCGAGTGCCAGCCCCTGCTTATGCGTTTGCGGACCGATCTGCTTGACATCCTGGAGGCGGTGGTGGACGGTCACCTGGCAACGATCGACCTGGCGATCGACCCGCGGCCCGCGGTCTGCGTGGTCATGGCGGCGGGCGGCTATCCGGGTCCCTATGCCAAAGGCCAGGTTATCCTTGGCCTGGCCGCGGCCGCCGCCTTGCCCGAGGTCATGGTTTTTCATGCCGGCACCACGGCCAAGAACGGCGAGATCGTCACCAACGGTGGTCGGGTGCTCGGGGTCACCGCCTTGGGTGACAGCCTGCAACAGGCCATTGACCGGGCCTATGGTGCGGTCGCCAAGATCAGTTGGGAAGGCTGTTGTTTTCGCCGCGACATCGGCCACAAGGCCCTGCGTCGGCAAGGAGGTGAAGTCATGGTAGGCATAGTCGTCGGCAGTGCTTCCGATCTGCCGGTCATGCAGGGCGGTATCGATTTTTTGCAGGCCATGGACATTCCCTTCGAGGTTACGCTGGCCTCGGCCCATCGTTCGCCTGCCAAGGCGGCCAATTATGCCAGCACGGCCCGGCAGCGCGGCATAAAGATCATCATTGCCGCGGCTGGCATGGCGGCCCACCTGGCCGGGGTACTGGCCGCCCACACCACCCTGCCGGTGGTCGGCGTGCCCATCGACGCCTCGTCCCTGCACGGCCTGGACAGCCTGCTCGCCACCGCGCAGATGCCGGCGGGCGTGCCGGTGGCCACCATGGCCATAGGCAAGGCGGGTGCCAAAAACGCGGCCATCTTCGCTGCCCAGATTCTCGGGGTCACGGATCGGGCGCTGGCTGATAAGCTTACGGCCTTTAAGCAGGAGATGGCCGACCAGGTCGAGGAGAAGGCGGCAAAACTGTTAGCTGGCTGCTAGCGGCTGGCTGCTGGCATATGGATGGAATGATCACGTCAGCCGCCCACCAGCCCATGCCACCCGATGATCTCGCCGCGGCGGTCCGCGTCCTGCGGGCCGGCGGCATCGTGGCCCTGCCCACCGAGACCTCCTACGGTCTGGCGGTCGATCCTTGTAACCCCCGGGCCCTGGCCGCGCTCTTTGCCCTGAAAAGGCGGCCCCATGACAAGCCGGTGCTCACCCTGATCAGTTCCTGCTCCCAGTTGCTGCTGCTGGTCAGCGCTGTGCCTGGCATCTACGAACCACTCATGCAGGCCTTCTGGCCCGGCCCCCTGACCCTGATCATGCCCGTCCGGCCGGAACTCCCGGACTTGCTTACTGGCGGCACCGGCACAGTGGGGGTGCGGCTCTCCTCCCATTCCGTGGCCTGCGCCCTGGTGGCGGCCATGGGCGGTCCACTCACCGCCACCAGCGCCAACCTGGCCGGGGCGCCGCCCTGCCTCTCGGCCGCCGAGGTGCGGGCTGCCTTCGGTACCCAGGTGGACCGTATCCTCGACGGGGGCATCACGCCCGGCGGTCCACCTTCAACCATCCTGGCCTATGGCCGCGATGGGGTCCGATTGGTGCGGGCCGGTATTGTGCCCTTTGCCGAGGTGCAGCGAGTGCTGGCTGGCGCTGAGCGGCCGCAGGGGGATGGGCGCTGATGATGCCTGCAGGCGGCAACTGTACTTTTTACCGATTAGCAACCCCGCATTAATATACCTGGATATTAACCTGAGAACGGCGTAAACTTACTAAATGGACTAACCACCAGAAAGAATTTCTCTTAGTCGTTTTGACCCCCCATCTGTTTTTTCGGTCATCTCCATTTACCTCTTTGCCAAATCCTCTGGAACAGTCCGTACGGTCTTTTCTTGAGCCATTCCAGCGCATGAAATGCTGCACGATTGCTGGAAGTGCAGAAAAAGCAGTAAAGCAAAGGACAAAATGTGAACAACGCCATTCTCATCAGTTACTTCGCAAAACAAGATGAAGCCCGCAAAGCCTTTCACGAGCTGACGAGAGAAGACTTCCGTCGTGCCGTCTTGGTGCGCAAGGGCGCGAACGGAGACGTTCACATAACAGATCCTTTCCTTTTGCGCCGTGCTTACGGCGTGACCCTGGCTGTCATCCTGTTCGGCGGCATGGCAGGAGTAGCTTATCTGGTCCTGCCCTGGCTGGGCTGGCCGCCGAGCTGGGACTTTTTTGCGCTGACGGTATTCCTGACAGCGGCCACCCTTGGCACCTTGGCCGCTTTGCTATGGCTGCGACGCTCCAGGTATGGTGTCGAGCCTGAGGTTATTCGTGATCACGCCCGCTGGCTTCTGGCCGGGGAATCCGTGCTTATCCTGCAGGCACCGGCCGCATCTTTACAGCGTCCCATGGTTTTGTTGCGGGAAAGCGGTGATATTCCGCCGGCGTTGTTCGTTATGCATCCCATGTGCGAGCGGCGGGCAGAGGCGCGGGGCCCCGAGGTAAAGCTGTCCCCGGCCCAGGTTGTGGAACATGCGCAACGTCATGCCAGGGAGCAGCAGGTTGACCTGAGGCCACAGCGCAGTATCGAATTGCTCAAGCGCCTCAAAAGGTCTCGGCAATGGGTCCGTCAGGTCTGCGCCGACCTCACCGCGGCGAGCCGACTTGAACAGAAAGCCACGCCGGTTGCCGATTGGATTTTGGATAACGAGTACATTCTGGAGGGGAACGGCCGCGATGTCCTGCTGAACCTTCCCCAGCGCTTTTACCAGCAGTTGCCATCCTTGACCTCTGATCCATACCGGGGGTTGCCGTGCATCTACGGTCTGGCCAAGGATCTCGTTTCCCATACGGAAATGCGCCTGGACCGGGAGAATATCCTGGCGTTCATCGAGGGCTACCAATCCGTGCGCACGCTGACGATCGGCGAACTCTGGGCTATTCCCCAGATGCTGCGTATTGCGCTGATCGAAAGCATCCAGAGTCTGGCCGTCACCGCCCTGACGGACCTGCGCGAACGTCAGTTGGCCGACTTCTGGGCGAATCGACTGATCGTCGCCAATCGTCGTGATGCCAACCAACTTTTTGCCTTCCTGGCGGAACTTGCTGCCTCGGAGCCGCTCCCCAGCCCTTATTTTGCTGCGCAGTTGGTCGGCTTGCTCTATGACGAGGCGGTTGCCTTGGCGCCGGTCAAGAACTGGCTTGAGCGCACGCTCAAAACTCCCCTGCCCGACCTCAATCGGCGTGAGTTGAACCGGCAGAGCAGGGAGCAGTTGTCCTGCGGCAACGCCTTCACCAGCCTGCGCCAACTGGCCCTGCTGGACTGGCGGGAGATCTTCGAGAAGCTCAGCCGGACGGAATTGTTGCTGCGCCGCGATCCGTCCGGGGTTTATGCAAAAATGGATTTCGCGACTCGTGACGGCTGTCGTCGGGCGATTGAGGAGCTTGCCCGTGCCGCCGCCCAGACCGAGGAACAGGTGGCGAAGCGTGTTGTCAAGCTGGCAACGCAGGCAGGGCAGGCATCAATAAGCGATGAGCGGCGCAGTCACGTCGGCACCTGGCTGGTCGGGGAGGGACGGGCGGAGCTTACCCGGTTGTTCGCCTGCCGTGAAACGCACCGTTATCGATTCCTGGCATGGGTTTATCGCCACCACGCCGCTGTTTATGCCTTCGGCATCGGTGGCTTTACCGCTTTGATTTTTATCTTAATTGTATCAGCCGGATCGGTCGGATTGGACCGATCCGTCGGATTAATCGGACTTGCCCTGCTCCTGCTGATTCCGGTCAGCCAGTTGGCGATCGAGGTGGTCAATTACCTGATCATGCGACTTCTGCCCCCTCGTCCCTTGCCCAAGATGGATTTCGAGGAGGCGGGGATTCCCGATGCCTTCCGTACCCTGGTGGTCGTGCCCATAATGCTGGTGGACGCGGCGACGATCCTTGCCGAGGCGGAGAAGCTGGAGATCCGCTACCTGGCCAACAAGGAAACCAATCTGCTCTTCAGCCTGTTCACGGACTACACCGATGCCGCTACGCCTTCGTGTGCCGACGACGGTGCGCTGCTCCAGACCGCGAGCGCCTGCCTGGCAGAGCTCAATGGGCGTTATGGTGGTGAGCGTTTTTTCCTCTTCCATCGCGAGCGCACCTGGAGTGAATCCGAGCAGAAATTCATCGGCTGGGAGCGGAAACGGGGCAAACTGGAGGAACTGAACCGCCTGATCGATGGCACGCGGCCAGAGACCGCTGGACGCATGGTCTATGTGGGAGACCCGGATCAGTTGGCGGACATCCGCTTCGTCATCACCCTGGACAGCGACACCCAGTTGCCGCACGCATCGGCCCGCAGAATGGTCGAGACCCTGGCGCACCCCCTCAATCAGCCGCGCTTCGATGCGGCGGGTCGCATCATCGCCGGCTACACTATCATCCAGCCGCGGGTAAGCCCGACCCTGCCAAGCACGAGCGCCTCGACCTTCAGCCGGCTCTTCGCCGATGCGGTTGGCATCGACCCCTATACCCAGGTGGTCTCCGATGTCTATCAGGACTTAAGCGGTGAAGGGTCGTACCATGGCAAGGGGATCTATGACGTGCGTGCCTTCAGCCGTGTGCTGTCGGGACGGTTCCCTGAAGCGTGGGTGTTGAGCCATGACCTGCTCGAAGGGGCACATGTCCGGGTCGGGCTGGCCAGTGATATTGAGCTTTTTGATGAATTCCCCCAAGGTTACCAGAGCTACAGCAGCCGGGCCCATCGCTGGATTCGCGGCGACTGGCAGATCGCCGGGTGGATTTTCCCGCGCGTTCCACAGGCTGCTGGCAAGCGCGGGGCTAATCCGCTCTCCCTGCTCAATCGCTGGAAGATCATCGACAACCTGCGCCGCAGTCTGTTGCCTGGCACCAGCCTGGGCCTGTTGCTGGCCGCATGGTTCATTTCCCCGGGCATTGGCGGGATCGCTTCGCTGGTGGTTGGCATGCAACTGCTCTTCCACCCCTTGGCGCAGCCCTTCACCATGGCGACCACCCGTAAGGGCTTGAAGTATTTATCTCTGTCCAAGGTTCGTCATGATCTGTTGCGGGCTTCTGTCGATGCCGCGCTGTTGCCGCATCAGGCAGCGGTGGCTCTGGATGCCATTGCCCGAGTTTTTTACCGTCGCATGATCTCCCGGCGCTACTTGCTGGAGTGGACCGCCCAGGCGACCCCTTGGGGCGCCTGCCGCAGGCAATGGCCCTTCGTTGCTAGCCTGGCCCTGGGGAGCCTTTTCAGTGCCATCGCTGGCTGGGTTGTCTGGCGCGTTATGCCGGACAATTTGCCGCAGGCCGCCCCTTGGCTCATTTTGTGGTTGTTCTCTCCGCTGCTCGGTTGGTTCCTGAACCTGCGCCCCGCCCTGCAGCAGCGGGCACAAACGCTGCCGGAAGCGGACCGCCGTTTCCTCAGGCAGGTCGCCCGGCGGACCTGGCGTTATTTCTCGTCCTTTGTCAATGCCGATACCTCATGGTTGCCGCCCGACAATTACCAGGTTGCCCATCAGAACCGCCTGGCCATGCGCACTAGTCCGACCAACATCGGTCTCTGGATGACCAGCGCCCTTGGAGCCCATGATTCCGGCTACCTGACCATTAACCAGGTCATCGAAAGACTGACCAACTCCATGGAGACCATCGTCCGTCTCGAGCGTTACGCCGGCCACCTCCTGAACTGGTACGATGTCCAGACCCTGGCACCCTTGGAGCCGCGCTACGTCTCCGCCGTTGACAGCGGCAATCTTCTCGGCGCCCTGTGGGCACTGGAACATGGACTGGACGAGCTGGTGCACGCCCCCCTTATGGACGGCAAGGTTTTTGCCGGCCTTGCCGACACCGGCGAAATTCTGCAGCAGGCCGTAACTCAGGAAGGGGTTGCCGGCTTTTGTCACCAGACCCTGGCAACACTCTTGCGCGCCTGGCACGCTCCCGCGTCCACCATCGTCGACCTGCTCCGCCAACAGCGCGGGATGGCGATAAACGTCAGCTCTGTTGTTGCTGCGGCGGGAGTCACGCCGTGGGCCAGGGAACTGGAGGAGCAGGTGGCCGCCTGGACCACGATCGCGGATCGTTATCTGACCTGGATCGAAATCCTCGCTGAAAAGACCGTGGAGGAACTCGCCCCACTCGGCCAGGAAGCCCTGCTCGCCATCCAACAGGATCTTGTCCTGGCACCTTCGCTGCACGAGCTTGCCCATGGCCGCTTAGACTCGATCCCGATTCTGCGGGCGATTCGCGAGGAGTCTCTCCAGGCCAGTACCCCGCTTGCCCCTTGGCTCGACCGGGTTGTCAAGGCATTCGCCACCTCGCAATGGCTGGCCGGGGAAACCATGGGGATGGCAGAGCGGTTGCTAGAAAACGTTCGCGAGTTGTCGGCAGCGCTGGATATGCGCTTTCTCTATGACCCCAAGCGCAAGCTGTTCGCCATCGGCTTCAATGTTTCCACCGATGTCCTGGACAGTTCCAGTTACGATCTCCTGGCCAGCGAGGCGCGCTTTGGCAGTTTCGTCGCCATTGCCCGGGGCGATGTCCCCTTGGAACACTGGTTCTCTATGGGCCGCCCTTACGGCGCTATCGGTCGGCAACGGGTGCTGCTCAGTTGGGCCGGGACCATGTTCGAATACCTGATGCCGCTCCTGTTTCAGCACGCCTATGGCAACTCGCTTCTCGACAAGGCGGCCCGGGAAGCGGTGCGGGTCCAGATAGCGTACGGCCGCATGCGGCGGGTGCCCTGGGGTATTTCCGAGTCCGCCTTTGGCAATATGGACCTCAACAAGACTTATCAGTACAAGGCCTTCGGCGTGCCGGCGCTCGGCTTGAAACGCGGCCTGGAGGAAGAGCTGGTCGTCGCTCCCTATGCCACCCTGCTGGCCCTGAACGTGGCGCCGCGCGAGACCGTGCGGAATCTGCAACAACTGGCCGGGCTGGGGCTGCTCGGTGATTACGGCTATTACGAGGCCATCGATTTCAGCCGGCAACTGCAGCGTGAGGGCAGGCGCGGGGTGATTATCGAGGCGTACATGGCTCATCACCAGGGCATGGCGTTTCTGGCCTTGACCAACTTCCTCCATGGCAACCCGTTCCCGCGCCGCTTTCATAGCGATCCACGGGTGCGTGCCTTTGAGGCCCTCCTGCAGGAACGCATCCCGACCCTGCCTGCACTGCACCTGACCTCGACGTGGCAGAGTGAGCCAGCGCTGCCGAGCGGAGATTCGGTCGCGCCAACAGCAAGCACCTTTACCACTCCTCATACCACCACGCCCAAGAGTCTGCTGCTCAGTAACGGCCGCTATGGCTTGATGGTCACCAACAGCGGTGGCGGCTACAGTCAGTGGGGGGGCCAGGAACTTACCCGCTGGCGGTCGGATCCGACCTGTGATAGCCAGGGGACTTTCTGCTACATCCATGAGGCCGATCCGGACCGTCTCTGGTCCACCACCTATCAGCCGGTCGGCGGCAAGGTCGAAGGGTATTGCGTGGACTTTACCCTCGACCGGGCCGTGTTTCGGCGTGACGAAAACGGGCTGCATTGCGAAACCGAGGTCATCGTCTCGCCGGAACACGATGTGGAGGTGCGTCGGATTACCCTGGTCAATCGCTCCGCCCGCACCCGCCGCCTCAACCTCACCAGCTACGTTGAACTCTCCATGGCGCCTCACAACGCGGACCGCCAGCATCCGGCCTTCAATAAGCTGTTCATCCAGACCGAAGCGCTCCCCGAGCAGCAAGCGCTCATCGCCTTTCGGCGACCGCGCAGTGAAAAAGAACAGCCTCTGTATGTGGCCCACCGCTTGACGTTTGAGCGCACTGGCGAAGGTTGCCTGCCTGAAGAGGGCTGGCAATTTGAAACCGACAGAAGGCGGTTCATCGGCCGCGGCCGCACCCTTGCCAATCCCATGGGGGCCAGGCAAGATCTCGGCAACAGCCAGGGCTTTGTCCTGGATCCGATGCTCAGTCTGCGGCGGAGTTTCTCCCTGAAAGCGGGCCAACGCCTCCAGCTTTCACTGGTGCTCGCCGCCGGGGAAAGCCGCGAGCAGGTCTTGCTGCTGATGGATAAATACTGCGACCCCCTTGAGATCAATCGGGCGATGGATTTTGCCTGGGTCTCGGCTCAACAGGAGTTGCAACTGTTGCACATCCAAGCTGACGAAGCGCGCCGATTTCAGAAGCTGGCCAGTCACCTGCTGTTTCCCAACCGACTCTTGCGTGCTACCGGTGAGCGCCTCACCGAGAATCGCAAGGGCCAGGCCGGATTGTGGCCCTACGGCATCTCCGGCGACCTGCCGATAGCCTTGGTTACTATTGGTGAAACACGGGATATCAACCTGGTTCGGCAGATGCTCCAGGCCCATACCTACTGGCGGATGCACGGCTTGTCGACCGATCTGGTGATCCTCAACGAGGAGGCCGGGAGTTACGAGCGGCCGCTCAAGGAACGCCTGGAACGCCTGGTCCAGGCCCATTCCCTGTTTAACTGGACCGACCAACCGGGCGGGGTCTTCCTGCGCAATGCGGCGCTCATTCCCGAGGAAGATCTGAAGCTCCTCAAATTTGTAGCCAGCTTAGTGCTGGTGGCGGCACGCGGCACCCTGCCCCAGCAACTGGGAGCCCCGGTGGGAGCCCTGGAACTGCTTAAGGCGCTGCCCCGTAAACGTGCTCCCCGGGAACCCTCGGCCCCGCTCCCCTTCATGGAATTGAACTACTTCAACAGCCTGGGCGGCTTTACCCTGGACGGTCGTGAATATGCAATCTATCTCGGTCCCAACACCAACACCCCGGCCCCCTGGGTGAACGTCATAGCTAATTCGACCTTCGGCACCATGGTCAGTGAAACCGGGTCCGGCTTCACCTGGTATGGTAACAGCCAGCGTAATCGTCTGACCGGCTGGTCGAACGATCCGGTCCTGGACCCGGCATCGGAGGCGCTCTACATCCGCGACGAGGAGACCGGCGTCTTCTGGTCGCCGACCGCGGCGCCGATCCGTGAACCGACCGCCTATCGGGCCCGGCACGGGGCAGGCTATACGGTCTTCGAGCATAACAGCAACGGCATTGAGCAGGAGTTGACCGTCTTCGTGCCCGTGCATGCGCTTGGGGGGGAGCCGGTCAAGTTGCAGAGGCTGCGGCTCACCAATGCCTCCTCCAGAAGGCGGAGGCTTTCGCTAACCTATTATGTGGAATTGACCCTCGGCGAGCACCGCGAGACCTCCCAGATGCATGTCATAACCAACTGGGATGACGAAGCCCATGCCCTGCTGGCGCAAAATCGCTACCACCCCGATTACGGAGAGCGGGTTGCCTTTGTGGCCATCACTCCCCAGGCCGACTCATACGGCGGCGACCGCACCGCCTTCATCGGGCGCAATCGTTCTTTGGCTAACCCGGCCGCCATGGAATTGAGCCGCTTGTCACAACGGACTGGGGCTGGGCTGGATCCGTGCGCTGTACTCCGGGTTACCCTGGAGATGGCTCCGGGCGAGCGCCGCGAAATCATCTGCATGCTGGGCCAGGCCGAGTCCGTGACCAAGGCCAGGGAGCTGGTGCAGAGTTTTCAGGAGGATCAGGCCTTGGAGGAAGCGCTCCAGCAGACCAAGGCCTGGTGGGATGAACTGCTCGGCACCATTGAGGTTCACACCCCGGAACTGGCCGTAGACCTCTTGGTCAACCGTTGGCTCCAGTACCAGTCCTTAAGCTGCCGCATCTGGGGGCGTTCCGCCTTTTACCAGTCAGGCGGCGCCTTTGGTTTCCGTGATCAGTTGCAGGATGTCATGGCGTTTTTTTACACCAGGCCGGAACTGGCGCGCGACCAGATCCTGCTGGCCGCCAGCCGGCAATTCAAGGAGGGGGATGTCCAGCATTGGTGGCATGAACCAGCCGGCGCCGGGATCCGTTCGCGGATCTCCGACGACCTCCTCTGGCTTCCGTATGTGGTTGCCCACTATGTTCGGACAACCGGCGATGTGAAAATCCTGCAGGCGGAGGTCTCATTCATTAACGCCCCCCTGCTGGCAGACGATCAGCACGAGGTATTCTCCACCCCCGAGGTAACCTTTGACCGTGCCACGCTTTTTGAACACTGTCGGCGTGCCGTCACTCACGGCTTGACGATCGGGCCGCACGGCTTGCCCTTGATCGGGACAGGGGACTGGAACGACGGCATGAATCTGGTGGGTGCCGGCGGCAAGGGCGAGAGCGTATGGCTTGCCTGGTTCCTCTGTGAACTGTTGCAGGGGATGGCTGAATTGTCGAGCCTCTTGCAACTTCCGGAGTTGAGCCAGACCTATCAAGAGGAGCGGATAGCCCTGACCCAGCGGGTCGAGCAGGCGGGTTGGGATGGGGAGTGGTATCTGCGGGCCACCTTTGACGATGGCACCCCGCTTGGCTCGGCGGCCAGCACCGAGGCGAGGATCGATTCCCTGCCCCAGTCGTGGGCCTGGCTCTCTGGAGCCGCTGATCCTGCGCGCGCGTCGCAAGCCCTGGAGGCGGCCTGGCATAATCTTGTCCGTGCGGATGAAGGTCTGGTGTTGCTATTCATGCCGCCATTCGACAAATCCGAACCTTCGCCCGGCTACATCAAGGGCTATCCCCCAGGGGTGCGGGAAAACGGCGGGCAGTATACGCACGCCGGCCTCTGGATGGCCATGGCCATGGCCCGCAAAGGGGATGGGGAACGGGCGGTGCAGCTCTTGCGTATGCTCAATCCGATTGAGCATGCCCGCGACGCGGAATCGGTCTGGCATTACGGGGTTGAACCCTACGTGATGGCGGCCGACGTCTACCGCTTGCCCGGGCGGATCGGGCAGGGGGGCTGGTCCTGGTATACGGGGGCGGCGTCCTGGATGTACCGGGCCTGGGTTGAAGAGGTGTTGGGCTTACAGGTGCGGAACGGGCGGATGCTTTTAAATCCGGTCATCCCCGTGACCTGGCAGGGTTTCAGTCTCAGCTATCGGCACGGTGAAACAGTCTATGCGATCCAGGTGGAGAATCCGGACGGCTGTGAACGAGGGGTCGTCTGGGTGGAGATGGATGGCCAGCGCGTGACCGGTGACGTGATCTCCTTGGAACGGGGGCTGGTTAAACATCGGGTAGTAGTCAGGATGGGGTAAGGGGAAGGTCCGCGTGATGATGCTGGATCGCATCCTGAAGGTGCTTGAGGCAGATGATAGCCAAGGCCGGGGCAGGCAGTCGGTACGCAGAGCGACGGTTTGGCGTGCCAGCCCCCTGGCGTCGTGACAACCTGTGTCGGCGTGTTTTACCGGTGCAGATTGGCAACGACTTTATGCTGGCATGGCAAAGCTCGCCGCTGCCTTGCTGCGCCTGCGGCGCAACCCCGTCCTTTATTGGTAACCGTTCACCAGGAACGGAAAAACGTGGCTAAACCTAAGAACTGTAACCGTTCAGCAGTGCCGCAGATGCGCACTCCACAAGGGGGTATAAACTTCAGAGGTCTGCGAAGCGTGCTGATTGCACATGAGCAGGCCGATGACAGCTAAGCGAGCAAAGCGAGGCTGCGAAGCAGATGTGGTGCTGCTGAACGGTTACCTTTATTGCGCAAGGTGCTTGACGATATCCGGTATCGCCTGCCGCATCACGTCCTGCATGGTGATGCGCAGCATGGTCTCCGCCAGTTGATCACGGTTTTTGATCGCCAGGTCTGATCCTTTTGCCTCATAATAGAGGGTGCGCACCGGGGCGCCGCTCTTCTTTATCGTCAAGGAGACCGTGATGGTACAGTCGGCGTCGATGCGTGAGAGCTTGGATGTCTGTTCTATGTCAATGGCCGCGGTGCTGATTTCAACCACCATGGCGGCAGGATCTGGCGTCTTTTTCTGGGGGATTACCTTGTAGCCGGTGCGCTCGAGTTCGCGGTCCAAGGCATTCTGCACCAGGCTGGCAGGGGAGAGGCCGCTCCACAAGTTGCCGATGATCTGGTTGTCGGAACTTTTTGTATTGCCGATCATCCATAGGCCGGAGGCTGATGGCGGTTGCGGTTCGGTGTTTACCAGATAGAGGTTCCCGCCCTCGGACCGCAAAGTGGTTATGGGGTCGTAACGCAAAAAAATCTGCTTGGTATTGGTCGCGCAGCCTTCAAGAGAAAACAGCGCCAGCAGGCAAAGCACCAGCAGGCTATGACGGCAGGTCGTGTGATAAATCATTGTGGGTCTCCATCGGCTGATCTGTTTTTTTGCGACTCATGCGGCTCATCAGGTATGCAAGTCATTTGCTCGGCCAGTCCCACCAGTTCCAAGGGATGGCCGATAATGGCGGCGGCGCCGCTGGCCTGCAGTTCCTCGGGGGTTCTGAATCCCCAGGCAGCGCCCACCGGGTACATGGCGGCGGCCCGGGCGGTTTGCATGTCGATGCTGGTGTCGCCAAGGTAGAGGGTGGCCGGTGGGGCAATACCCAGCAGTTTCGCCACCTGCAGGGCACCGGTCGGGTCCGGTTTCTTGGGAACGTCATCCTTTGCCCCCCGCACTATGGTAAAAGGGCGGTCTGGAAAGAAGTGTTCCACCGTGGCCAGGGTTAGGTCGTGGGGTTTGTTGGAGAGCACGGCCAGCCGCATCCCCAGACCACGGAGGGTGGTCAGCAGTTCAGAGATACCCTCATAAGGCCTGGTGCGCTGGCGCCAGCGGCGGCCGTATTCCTCGCGCATTAGCGCCACGCAACGGGCAACGGTGGGCTGGTCCCGGGCCGCGGCGGGCAGGGATCTCCTGGCCAGCACCTCCATGCCGTTGCCGACAAAATATTTGTAGGCCTCCCGTGGGTGTGTGGCATGGCCCATCTGGCGCAGCACCAGGTTCATGGCGTCACGGAGATCGTCGATGGTGTCGAGCAGGGTGCCGTCCAGGTCAAACAGGATGGCCTGGAAGCGGCACCCGCCGTTTGCCGCCGCCGACGGTCTGGGTCGGTTGGTATCCATGCTCGTCTGGCTAGCATTTTTATGATGCCAAGGCAATAGAAAACCGTTTTAGCGCTCGGACGTCAACCCGGTCCGACTGTTTTCTTCTTGACGAGGCCGATTATTGGCACTATCTTTGAAACTTTTCTGATGAGCGTGTCCCGCGTCGCGGGTTATTTTTTGTTTTTTCAAAAGGTTAATTTCTTTTTAAAGCCTAATTATTGTAAGGAGGAGTAACCCATGTCTGTTAATGTTGTTGGCCATTCCAGCCCTGATACCGATTCCGTTGCCGGCGCCATTGCCTATGCCCATTACCTGAAGTCCACGGGTACCGATGCGGTGGCCTGCGCCCAGTCCGCCACCCTGAACCCCGAGACCACCCTGGTCTTGAAGAAGTTCGGTCTTGCCACTCCTCAGGTGTTCACCGATGCCGGGGGCAAGGACGTGGCCCTGGTGGATTTCAGCGATATTGCCCAGGCGCCGGCCAACATCGGCAAGGCCAATATCGTGGCCATAGTCGATCACCACAAGATCGGCGATATCACCACCAATAGCCCGATCTTCTTCTACGCCCAGCCGGTGGGCTGTACCTGCACGGTGCTGTATGAAATGTACACCACCAACAAGGTGGCCCTGCCGAAGAACATCGCCGGCGCCATGCTCGCCGCCATCCTGAGCGACACCGTCAACTTCAAGTCACCCACCTGCACCCCTGCCGACAAGACGGCGGTGGCCGCCCTCAAGGGCGTGTCCGGGGTTTCCGACACCGATGGGCTGTTCATGGATATGCTGAAGGCCAAGTCCGCGGTGGACGGGGTGCCGATCAAGGATCTCCTTTTCCGTGACTACAAGGACTTTGACATGGGCGGCAAAAAGGTCGGCATCGGCCAGCTCGAACTTGCCACCCTTGATCAGGTGGCTAAAATGCGTAACGATCTGTATAAGGCCGTTGCCGCCCTTAAGGCCGACGGTCGTCACACGGTGCTGTTCATGCTGACCGACGTGGTCAAGGAAGGTACCGATCTTATGGTGGCCTCCGACGATCCCGCCCTGATCGAAAAGGCCTTTAAGGGCAAGCTGAGTGGCCAGTCCATGTGGATTGACGGCATGATGAGCCGCAAGAAGCAGGCCGTGCCGCCGCTGCAGAAGGCCTTTGGCGCCTGATCCGCCGCAATCCTGATTTTTGCTGAAAGCATGAAGGCCATGGGGGTTTCCCCATGGCCTTTTTGGTTTGTCCGGCAGGGCGCACGCCCCGGTTTCGTGACACGTTAAATAGTTTTCATCCGGAAACCATGCTTGCGGAGGTAAGCTGTCAGGTCTCAGGGGGCAGGGTGCGGCAAAAAAAACTCCAGGCTCGCGGCTCAAGGCTCAAAACTGAAATCCCCCCCCCCGCACCCTGACAACTGCACCCTCGCGTCCATCAGCTCCAATGCAGTTCCCGGATGGATACTAAGCCGCTGTAAAAAAATAACATGGCCAACGAGTTGACTGGAGCGGCATAAGGAGCCGTAACGAAATCAATATAAATGGCCAAGTTATTTCGTAACGGCTCCTAAATAACGAAACATTATCTCCCGCGGGAGCAATAGCCATCAAGCCTGGCGCCACCGCATCTTCTGTGCACTTTGCCCTTGCCAAAAATCGGCCGTTCTATTATAAAGGGGGCGCGGGGCAACAGACCTTCCGCATGGTTGCCGCACATATGGTGAGCGTGGCTCAGCTGGTTAGAGCACTGGGTTGTGGTCCCGGTGGTCGTGGGTTCGAATCCCATCGCTCACCCCAGGCATAAAAAGAGGTTACAGCTATGCGGCTGTAACCTCTTTTCCTTTGGAGGACAGGCGGTGCGTCGAACAGTCACCCCCCTGGAAATATCGAACTTGTCCCTGCTCCGCCCTTGTTCCCTTGACAAGTGATTCTCTTCATGTATATTGATCCATTCGGTAACGGGCGGACATAGCTCAGTTGGTAGAGTACAAGCTTCCCAAGCTTGGTGTCGCGGGTTCGAATCCCGTTGTCCGCTCCATCCCGACGGGTATCCGTCGTCCGGCTGCGGGCGATTTTTCGGAGGGTTTTTTAAAAAGGGCCATGCGTTCCCCTTGGGGGCAAAGGTCTCACCCGCGCCTCTGAAGCGAACCCGAAAAGCGGCCCGGGATTTTTTTTCCGGGTCACAAAGATGGTGCTCAAGCGGGCTACAGCCCGCTTTTTTGTTTCCTTTTTAAGGAAAAGGACCAGGGCCATGCAGTCCAACATAACCGCGGCCGTGGCGCGCATGATGGAGCCGGTGCTGGAGGAGATGGGCATCGAGCTGGTTGAGGTGCAATTCCGCCGGGAGGCAGCCGGCATGGTCCTCCGCCTGATCATTGCCACCGAAAAAGGCGTCAGCGTAGAGGACTGTAGGCGGGTAAGCCGGGAGGCCAGCTATCTCCTGGAGGTGGAGGATCTTATCGAGGGGGCATTTCACCTGGAGGTCTCCTCCCCTGGCTTGGACCGCCCTTTGAAAACCGAGCGGGATTTTATACGGAATATGAACCGGGAAGTGCAGGTAACGATGAAGGAACCGCCCGGCCACCAAATAATCGGCACCATCCTGGCCGCGGCCAACAGCGTCGTGACGATGCAGGCAGGCGAGGAACGGTTGGACATCCCCCTGGAACGAATTTCCAGGGCGATGCTGGTCATCTGAACGGCGGTTTGAAAAGACATGCGGAAGGTATGGTGGAGAGTTTGAGATGGTTTCAGAACTGAAAAGAATCATCGATCAGATCAGCAGGGATAAAGGTTTCGACCGGAACCTGCTCATCGAGGCCCTGGAAGAGGCGGTCATGTCCGCGGCCCGGAAACACTTCGGCGCCCGGCGCGACATGGAGGTCCACTACAACGAAGAGTTGGGTGAGATAGAACTGTTCCAGTTCCGCACCGTGGTCGAAAAGGTGGAGGACGAACAGACCGAGATCTCCATGAAGGAGGCCCGCCTTCTTGATCCAGAGGTGCAACTGCACGACGATCTGGGCAGTAAGATGGACAATGTCGCCGATCTCGGCCGCATCGCCGCCCAGTCGGCCAAGCAGGTCATCATCCAGAAGATGAAGGACGCCGAGCGCAATGTCATCTATGAGATGTACAAGGACAAGAAGGGCGATATCGTCAATGGCATTGTCCAGCGTTTCGAGCGCGGCAACATCATCGTCAATCTAGGCCGCACCGACGCCATTCTGCCCCACAACGAGCAGATGCCGCGCCGGAGTTACCGCCAGGGCGACCGCCTCCGGGCCCTGCTGCTCGATGTGCGCGACACCTCCATCCGGGATCCCCAACTGGTTTTGAGCCGCACCAACGAGATGTTTCTCACCAAGCTCTTCACCATGGAGGTGCCGGAGATCGCCGAAGGCATCGTCAGGATCATGGGCGTGGTGCGCGAGCCGGGCTCCCGGGCGAAGATCGCCGTGAGTTCCTCGGCCTCCGACGTGGATCCGGTTGGCGCCTGTGTGGGCATGAAGGGTTCCCGGGTCCAGAATGTGGTGCAGGAACTGCAGGGCGAAAAGATCGATATCGTGCCATGGAGTCCCGACCCGGCTCGCTTTGTCTCCAATGCCCTGTCACCGGCCCAGATTTCCATGGTGGTGGTGGACGAGGAGAAAAAGACCCTGCTGGTGGTGGCGCCTGAAGACCAGCTCTCCCTGGCCATCGGCCGCGGCGGCCAGAATGTCCGGCTCGCCTCCGCCCTTCTGGGTTGGCGCATTGACGTCAAGGGCGAGCAGAAATATGCCAAACTTATCGAGGACGGCTACAAATCGCTGCTGGTCGTGGAAGGCGTGCAAGAGCCCCTGGCCGACCTGCTCTACGACGAGGGCTTCACCTCGGCCAAGGAGCTGGCCAACGCCGAGGTCGAGCAGTTGACCAAGTTTGAGGATATTGACGAGGAATTGGCCAAAAAACTCATCGAGGCGGCCAGGGCGGTCCCGGAAAAGATAACCACCGAGGAAGAGGCGGAGAATCAGGAACCGGAGACCGACGCCGTCGACTAGTTATGCGGCGGAGGCATCATGCTGGCAACAGCGGCGAAGCCCTTGAAAAAACGGTCGACCGGTCCTCTGCGGACCTGCCTGGCCTGTCATGCAAAAAAGGCGAAAAATGATCTCTGCCGCTTTGCCGTGACCCGGGAAGGTGTCCTGGTGTTGGACAAGGCATATCGGCTGGACGGGCGGGGCGCTTATGCCTGCCTGGACAGCGCTTGCATACAACGACTTTTGCGGAACACGAAGAAGCTGCATAAGGCATTTCGTAGACAGAACCTCAAGGTAAGCGAGGATCTGCATGCCATTTTCAGGAGCGGGGAATGAGTAAAGTCAGGGTTTACGAACTTGCTAAAGAGATTGGGGTGGAGAGCAAGGATCTCACCGCCAGGCTTCAGGAACTGGGGTATGATGTCAAGACCGCCAGTTCCTCGCTGGATGCGGCAGTGGCCGACGAGGTGCGCATGAAACTCGGCGCCGTTGAGACCAAGGTTGAAACCAAGCGCATCCAGAGCAAGGGACGGACCACCATTATCCGCAGACGTACCAGTGCGGTGATGGCAGCGGAACCGGAAGCCGCCTCCGAGGGGGAGGATGAACTCGAGGAAAAAATCGAGATGGCCGCCACCGCCGAACCGGCAGAGATGCCCATTGCCGCGCCCCCTGCCATGCCTAGTGCGCCAGAGACCACGGCCGCCGATGAGTTGGTCGCCCCCGTTGAGGCGGAAGAGAGCATGCCTCCCACCGAGGTGGCCGAGGCCGCGCCGGAGGAGTTGGAAACGCAGACGCCGCAGGCCGAGGCTCATGAGGTTGGTGAAGAATTGGCCCCGGAAGAAGGGGAAAAGCCCCATCATGGCCGGGCGCGGATTATCGGGAGGAGCGCCATCGCCATAGAGCAGCTCGGCGCTGGCGCCCCCAAACCCAAAAGGCCGGTCAAGCCCAAAGGCAAACCAGGCGGCGAGGTCAAGGCGGCGCCCGTGGTAAAACGCTTCCCCGTGGCAAAGAAAGCGGAAGCCGGGGGCGATGCCAAGGGCAAGAAGGGCAAGCGTTTTGTCAAGTTCCATACCGAACCGGCGCCTCGGGAACACATTCGCAAGGGCGGCAAACGCCAGGGTCGCGCCGAAATCGAGATGGAGGACGTTGCGGCCCTTGGTGGCAGGCTGCCCGCCGGGATCAGAATAGGCCGGGGCCAGCGGCTCAAGCCCCGGAAAGGCAAGGCCGACGGCCAGGGGGTGGCGGAAACCAAGGCCATCAAGAAGCGGATCAAGGTGTTTGAGACCATCTCGGTAAGCGACCTGGCCCACCGCATGGGCGTAAAGGCCAACGAGCTGATTCGCACCCTCATGGGCCTGGGCGTCATGGCCACCCTGAACCAGGCCCTGGATATGGACACGGCCACCCTGGTAGCCACCGATTTCGGCTACGAGGTGGAGGCCGGCGTTACCGAGGAGCAGACCTTCCTCAACCTGGAGGATCAGGAGATCGGCGGCGAGATGGTGTCACGGCCGCCGGTGGTCACGGTCATGGGTCACGTCGACCACGGCAAGACCTCCATCTTGGACGCCATCCGCAAGACCGACGTGGCGGCTGGCGAGGCCGGTGGCATCACCCAGCACATCGGTGCGCACTACGTCCGTTCCGCCAAGGGCGACGTGGTCTTTCTGGACACGCCGGGTCACGCCGCCTTCACCGAGATGCGGGCCCGCGGCGCCCAGGTCACCGATGTGGTGGTTCTGGTAGTGGCCGCCGACGACGGGGTCATGGAACAGACCAAGGAGGCCATCAATCACGCCAAGGCCGCCGGGGTTCCCATTGTGGTGGCCATCAACAAGATAGACAAAGCCAACGCCGATGTCATGCGCATCAAGCGCGAGCTGGCCGAATACGACCTGTCCCCCGAGGAATGGGGCGGCAGCACCATCTACTGCGAGACCTCGGCCAAAACGAACATCGGCATCGAGGAACTCTTGGAACAGATCCTCCTGCAGGCCGAGATTCTTGAGCTGAAGGCCGACCCCAAACGCCACGCCCGCGGCTGGGTAATCGAGGCCCAGCTCCACAAGGGCCGGGGACCGGTGGCCACGGTCCTGGTTCAGCAGGGCACCCTCAAGGTCGGCGATGCCTTTGTGGTTGGCGACTTCTATGGCCGGGTCCGCGCCCTCTCCAACGATCATGGCGAAATGGTCACCGAGGCCGGTCCCGCCATCCCGGTGGAGGTACACGGCCTCTCCGGTGTTCCCCAGGCCGGCGATGAATTCAACGTGGTGCAGGACGAAAAACTGGCCAAGAGTGTGGCGGCCCAGCGCCAACTCAAAAGACGCGAGGCTACCCTGGGTTCCGTAACCAAAATTTCCCTGGATAACCTCTTTGAGAAACTGAAAGAGGGCGAGATGAAGGAGTTGCGCATCCTGCTGCGCTCCGATGTGCAGGGAACCCTGGAGGCCTTTGCCAAGGCCTTGGACGAGCTCTCCACCCAGGCGATCAAGGTCAAGATCCTGCACCGGGGCACCGGCACGATCACCGATTCCGACGTCCTGCTTGCCGCCGCCTCCGATGCACTGATCATCGGCTTTAACGTCCGGCCCAGCACCAAGGTTCAGGAGCTGGCCCATCAGGAAAACGTCGACCTGCGCTTCTACGACGTCATCTACCATGCCTTGGACGACATCAGGAAGGCCATGACCGGTTTGCTGGAACCCACCTTTGTGGAAAAGGTGCTGGGCGCCGCCGAGGTGCGGGACATCTTCCAGCATCCGAAGGTCGGCACCATTGCCGGCAGTTATGTGAACAGCGGGGTGTTACGACGTAATGCCCAGGTTCGCCTCATCCGCGACGGCGTGGTGGTCTACACCGGCCGCATCGCCTCGCTGCGCCGCTTCAAGGACGACGTCAAGGAGGTCCAGACCGGCTTCGAGTGCGGCGTCACCTTGGAAAACTACAACGACATCAAGGTTCAGGATCTTATAGAGCCCTTTGAAATGGAGGAGGTTGCCGGCGTGCTGTAAAGCGGATTTCCCCGCCGGGCCCACCGCAAGCGACAATGGCTGCCAGACCGATGCATGCCAATCCAGACCTGGCCGGCATCTGGGAAAAACCCAGACGACGGCCGGCCCGGGTGGCCGATACCATAAAGACCGAGATTGCCCTGCTCCTGCTTCGCAAGATCAAGGATCCCCGTCTGACCCAGGTCACCATCACCAATGTTTCGGTAACCGACGACCTGGCCATGGCCCGGGTGTTTTACAGCGTTTACGAAGACGCGGCGGCCGAAGAGGCGGGTCAGGGGCTCCTCAAGGCGACCGGCTTTATCCGCAGTCATCTGGCCCACGTGCTGTCCATGCGCCATGTGCCTAAACTGCTGTTTTTGTACGATGAATCCTTGCGGCGTCAGGCCGACATGGAACGACTCTTTCATGAGATCGAGCAGGAAGATGGATCCAAGACTGATTGACACGATTGCCGATCGGCTGAAAAAGGCTCGCACCGTGCTGCTGGCCACCCATGTCTTCCCGGACGGCGATGCCCTGGGATCGCAGCTCGCCTTGAGCAACGTCCTGGAGTCGTTGGGCAAGAAGGTGGTCTGTTACGGCGAGGAGCCGGTGTCGCACCTTTATGACTTTTTACCGGGCTGCGATCGGATTGACCTGGCCAGACCGGAACCCGGGCAGTTCGATTGCGCCGTGGCCTTGGACTGCGGTGACGCCGAGCGGATGGGCCACGCGATGGCATCCATCCTCGCCATCCACCCGCTCATCGTCATTGACCACCATAAAGGCAACGATGGCTTCGGCGACCTCAACTGGGTGGATCAGACCCGGGCCGCCACCGGCGAGATGGTCTACGATCTGGCCATGGCCATGGGCGCCGAGATTTCCTATGAAACCGCCTATTGCCTGTATGCGGCAATCGTCACCGACACCGGTTCCTTCAAATACTCGAGCACCACGGCGGAAACCTTCCGGGTGGTGCGGGAACTGGTGAACAGGGGGGTCAAACCGGCCGAGGTGGCGGGTCATTTGTTTGACAACTTCACGGTGAATCGGCTGCACCTGCTGCAGGAGGTACTGGCCACCCTGGAAATTTTCATGGACGGCAAGGTCGCGGTGATCCATGTCTCCCAAGAGATGTACGACCGGACCGGCACCACCCAGACCGACACGGAGAATTTCATCAACTACCCGAGATCGCTGATCCCGGTGAAGGTGGCCGTGTTCATCAAGGCCAATAGCAAGGGCGGCCTTTCCGTAAGTCTGCGCTCCAAGGGCAGCGACTGCGACGTCACCAGGGTAGCCCATCGCTTCGGCGGCGGCGGGCACCGCAATGCCGCGGGTTGCCGCTTTCAGGAGAAGTCCATCCAGCAGGTGCGAGATATGCTGGTGGAAGAGTTGCGGCCTTTGGTGGACGGCACCTGCGTAGAGCAGGTCTGACCTGGTATCGGGCAACCTGGACAGGAAAAAGGCGATGCCCCCCCTTGCTACCGCACCCCACGGGACTCCCGAGGCGGCCTGCGCCGAAACGCTGCTCCCGGTTGCCTTGGCGGAGCGGCACGAAGAGACGGCCGCACCGTGCGGGATCGTGCTCATCGACAAACCGGCCGGGCCCTCCTCTTTCCAGATGGTCCGGCTGGTCCGCCGGGCGCTCGGGGTAAAGAAGGTAGGCCACTCCGGCACCCTGGATCCCTTTGCCTCGGGCCTTTTGGTGATCTGTGTCGGCCGTCCGGCTACCCGGATCATCGCTCGACTCATGGGCGGGATCAAGGAGTACGAGGCGGTTTTGCGGCTGGGCGTCGAGACCGACACCCAGGATCCGGAGGGCACGATTATCGCCCAGCGGCCGGTGGGGGAGCTGGACTTGAGCCGGGTGGAGGCGTGTCTGGCCACCTTTGTGGGCGAGATCATGCAGACGCCGCCCCAATTCTCGGCGTTGAAGCACCATGGGAAGCCCCTTTACCACTATGCGCGCCGTGGCATTGTGGTTGAAAAGGAACCGCGACCGGTGACCATCCATGCCCTCCGCCTCGTGAGCCTGGCCGGAGACCGGCTGACCATCCGGGCGGTGTGCGGTAAGGGGACCTACATCCGCCGCCTGGGCGCCGACATCGGCCAGGCTATCGGCTGCGGCGCCCATCTTGAGGCATTGAGAAGATTGCGAAATGGCCAGTTTTCTGTTAAAGAAGCCCTGGCTGGCGACCAGATGTACAGCACCGACCATGCCCGGCCGCTTCTCCTGCGGCATTTGCGACCGGTGGACAGCGTGCTTGATGACTTGACAACGGCAGAGCTTTAGTAAAAACAATATAATCATCGATTCATGACCAGGGCGGCCACGGGGGCTGCACCAGAAGTACAGGAGGACACCAGTGACACTTCAGGCGGAACAGAAAAAGGACATCATTACCAAATTCAGCACCCACCCGACGGATACCGGCTCGTCCGAGGTCCAGATTGGCCTGCTGAGCGCTCGGATCACCTATCTGACCGAGCATTTCAAGTCCCACAAAAAGGACCATCACTCCAGGCGCGGCCTGCTTAAACTGGTCGGCCAGCGCAAACGGCTCCTGAATTACCTGAAAAATAAGGATATCGACAAGTATCGTCGAGTAATCCAGGAACTCGGCATCAGGAAATAGATCAACCTCGCCAGTCGGCCATGCCCCTGTGCCCGGACCACCGGCCCGGGCCGGGGCATAAAAAGCGGCAGGCCTGACTTGAACACGCCGGCAAGCAAGGTGGCACCGACCCGGGATTGCCCCGGGCCGATTGATGCGCCCGGAACAGGCAGCGGCAACATGTGCGGCGCCCGGCCATAGCGGTTCGCAAGCCCTGCATGCGCCCATCCTGTACCCAACAACCATTCCGGCATGAGCCGCGGAGGAGAAACGAATGTATAAAAAAGTCGAGATCGAAATCGGCGGCCGCACCCTGACTATGGAAACCGGGAGGTTGGCTAAACAGGCCAATGCGGCGGTGGTAGTGACCTATGGCGAATCCGTTGTCCTGGTGACTGCTACAGCGGCCAGCGACGCCCGTGAAGAGGTGGATTTCCTGCCCCTTACCGTGGAATACCAGGAGCGCTTCTATGCCGTGGGCCGCATCCCCGGCAGTTTTTTTCGCCGGGAGATCGGTCGGCCCACGGAAAAGGAGACCCTGACCTGCCGGTTTATCGACCGGCCGCTGCGGCCTCTTTTCCCCAACGGTTACAAGCATGAGACCCAGATCATCGGTACGGTATTGTCCATGGATCAGCAGAACGACTCCGACATGCTGGCCATGATTGGCGCCTCCTGCGCCCTGACCATCTCCGACATCCCGTTTCAGGGCCCCATAGCCGGGGTGCGGGTCGGCTATATCAACGATGAGTACGTCCTGAACCCCACTCACGACCAACTGGTCGATTCCCGCATGAACCTCATCGTGGCGGGAAGTCGCAACGCCGTAGTCATGGTGGAGGGTGGTACGGACAGCCTCTCGGAGGAGCAGGTGCTCGAAGGCATCTTCTTTGGTCACAAGGCCCTGCAGCCCATTCTTGACGCGCAGGATGAATTCCGTAAGGCCGTGGGTCGGCCGAAGATGACGGTCGAGCCGCCCAGGATCAACGCGGTCCTGCAACAGCGGGTGGCTGAACTGGCCCGTGACGAGATGTTGACGGTCATCACCACCCCCGACAAGATGGCGCGTAACAAAGCGGGCCGGGCCATGCAGAAGCGGGTTCTGGCCGGCCTGGAGGACGAGTTTCCCGAGGCCAGGACCGAGGCCAAGGGCTATCTCAAGGATCTGCAGAAGACCATGATGCGGGATCGCATCGTCAAGGAAAAAACCCGGATCGATGCCCGCCGTTTCGACGAGGTCCGACCCATTTCCTGCGAGGTGGCAACCCTGCCCCGGGTACACGGCTCGGCCCTTTTCACCCGCGGCGAGACCCAGGCCATTGTCACCGCCACCTTGGGCAGCGGCGATGACGAACAGCGCATCGAGTCGTTGTACGGCATGTCCTTCAAGCCCTTCATGCTGCACTACAATTTTCCGCCCTATTGCGTGGGCGAGGTCCGCTTTTTGCGCGGCCCCAGCCGCCGCGACATCGGCCACGGCGCTTTGGCCGAACGGGCCATCAGCGCCGTGCTGCCGGACAGTGCCACCTTCCCCTACACCATTCGGGTGGTCTCCGAGGTCACGGAATCCAACGGCTCATCCTCCATGGCCACCATCTGCGGCGGCAGCCTGGCGCTCATGGACGCCGGCGTGCCCATCAAAAGTCCGGTGGCCGGTATCGCCATGGGGCTTATCAAGGAAGCCGACCAGATCGTGATCCTGTCCGACATTCTGGGCGACGAGGACCACCTGGGCGATATGGACTTCAAGGTGGCCGGCACCGATCAGGGCATCACCGCCCTGCAGATGGACATCAAGATCGAAGGGGTCTCCAAGGAGATCATGGCCAAGGCCCTGGCCCAGGCCAAGGCGGGCCGCCTGCATATCCTGGGTAAACTGCATGAGGCCATTGCCGCGCCGCGGACCACGGTTTCCGAATACGCCCCCAAGGTCTTTACCCTGCAGATTCACCCGGATAAAATTCGTGACCTTATCGGCCCGGGCGGCAAGATGATCAAGGCCCTCACCGCCGAATTTACCGCCAAAATCGACGTGGAAGACAGCGGCAAGGTCACGGTTTTCGCCCCCAACAGCACGGTGGGCGACGAGCTGACCAATCGCATCTTGTCGATTACCGCCGAGGCGGAGATTGGTAAGATCTACAAGGGTGTGGTCAAGAACATCATGAACTTCGGCGCCTTTGTCGAGATCCTGCCGGGTACCGACGGCCTGGTGCATATCTCCGAACTGGCTGCCGGCCGGGTGGAAAAGGTCACCGACGTGCTTAAGGAAGGTGACGAGGTCATGGTCAAGGTGCTGGACATCGACCAGCGGGGCAAGATCCGCTTGAGCCTCAAGGCGGCCCTGGAGGAGCAGAAGCAGAGTTAAAACCGGCCTAAGCCCTCTCTCCATGTATCAGAAAACCACCCTCGACAACGGCGTGCGGATCATTTCCGAACGCCTGCCCTCCGCCACCGCCGCCCTCGGGATCTGGATCGACGCCGGCTCCCGGGACGAGGCGGCAGCGGAGGCCGGCTGCGCCCATTTTGTGGAGCACATGCTCTTCAAGGGCACGGCCGGCCGTTCCGCCCAGCAGATCGCCCGGGAACTGGATGGCCTGGGCGGCATGTCCAACGCCTTCACCTCCAAGGAAAACACCTGCCTCTACGCCACGGTACTGGACCGCCATCTACCGCGCCTGGCCGAGCTGCTCTCCGATCTGTTTTTGAATTCGGCTTACGATCCCGAGGAACTCCAACGTGAACGCCAGGTCATCCTCCAGGAAATCAGCATGGTGGAGGACACCCCCGACGACCAGATTCACGACCTCTTCACCGCCCTCGTCTGGCCCGGTCATCCCATGGGCCGCGAGGTCTTGGGCAACCGCGGCTCGGTGGAAGTTTTAGACTCCGAGCGCTTGCAGGACTTCGTACGGCGCCACTACACCGCCGACCGCATCGTCATTACCGCGGCCGGCAATGTTGATCATCAGGAACTCTGCGGCCTGTTCGTGGCGCGCTTCGGTGCCCTGGCCGCCCGCGGATCGGACGTCACCATTCGGAACAAGCCACCCGGCATCACCCCCGGGCAGCGCGTCGTCGGCAAACCCTTGGAGCAGGTCCACCTGATCACCGGCGGCCCCGGACTGTCCGCCGCCTCTGATGAGCGCTACACCCTTTACCTGCTGAATATCCTGTTGGGCGGCAACATGAGTTCCCGGCTTTTCCAGGAGGTGCGGGAAAAACACGGCCTGGCCTACTCCATCTTTTCCTATATAGCCGCCTTTGTGGACTGCGGCTATGTGGGAATCTACCTGGGGGTGGACCAGCAGGAGGTCAACCGGGCCATGGCGATGGTCAACAAGGAGATCACCCGGATGTGGACCGAGGTGGCGTCGACCGCGGAGATGACCAACGCCCGGGAGTATGCCAAGGGCATCATGTATCTGTCCGCCGAGAACATGGAATCCCGCATGACCAGGCTGGCCCACAACGAGTTCCAGTTTGGTCGCCATATCCCGGTCGAGGAGGTGGCCGCGGCCATCGATGGCACCACGGCCGAGGAGGTTGCCGCCCTGGCTGGCCACCTTTTCCATGGCACGGCCATGAGCACCGTGGTCCTGGGACCAATAACCCAGGACGCCCTTGGCTGGGCAAAGGACAGTTGACCATGGCGGTTGTCCTGCCAGACAAATCTCTCGGTCCGGCGGCCCGCCCGTCCCAAGCCCTGCGCGTTCGCCGGCTGCATCCGGACCGCGACGCCGACCTTGCTCTGCCCAGCTATCATTCAGAGCTGGCCGCCGGCCTTGATGTGGTGGCGGCCCTCACCGCCCCGCTTACCCTGGCGCCCGGCGAGATTGGCGTGGTGCCAACCGGCCTGGCCGTGGCCATCCAACCAGGTTTTGAGTTGCAGGTGCGGCCCCGCAGCGGCCTGGCCATCAAGCACGGCATCACGGTGGTCAACAGCCCCGGCACCATTGACGCCGACTACCGCGGCGAGATCAAGATCGGCCTCGTGAACCTCGGCCGGGTACCGTTTACCATCAACCGCCACGACCGCATCGCCCAGCTCGTCCTGGCCCCGGTAGCCCACGCCCGGATTATCGAGGTAGCGGAACTGGACAACACCGTGCGCCAGGACGGCGGCTTCGGACATACGGGAATCTAAAGAAGCTCAAAGCTCAAAGTTCAATGAAAAAATCCATAGACTTTCACCTTTCAGCTCTCTTAGTTGCTTTCACCTTTCAGCTTTGGGTTATTTATCATGCGGATCTGTGTGCTCGGCAGTGGCAGCAAGGGCAACGCCACCTACATCGAGTCCGGTGAAACCGCGGTGCTCATCGATTGCGGCTTTTCCGGCAAGGAGACGGCAAAACGTTTGGCGGCCATCGGCGTGCCCATGGAGCGCCTCACCGCGCTGCTGGTCACTCACGAACACATCGACCACGTCAAAGGCATAGGGGTCATTTCCAGAAAATGGCATTTGCCGGTTTTTGCCAACCACGACACCGTAAGCGCGGCCGGTGACATCCTGGCTCGCCTCCACGATCTGCGGGAAATCGCCACCGGCACCGCCTTTGTTATCAAGGATCTGCGCATCCATCCCTTTGCCATTTCCCACGACGCCGCCAACCCCATGGGCTTTGTGGTGCAAAACCACCGCTGGCGCGTGGGGTATTGCACCGACACCGGTACCGTCACCAAAGTCATGGGCCATCGGCTGGCCGGTTGTCACTGCCTGATCCTGGAAAGCAACCATGACCCGGAACTGCTGCGCACCGGCCCTTATCCCCTTTACCTGCAACAGCGGATCCGCTCCAAGACCGGCCATCTCGACAACCAGACCGCCGCCGACTTCTTAGGTGAACTGGCCCACGACGGCCTACTCCACGTCTGCCTCGCCCACCTCAGCGAAACCAATAATCGCCCGGAAATCGCCCTGCGCATCGCTACCACGACCCTCGACGCCCTGACCGCGGCCGGCCGGCCAAGGCCGAGCATCGCCGCTGCCCCCCAAGACTGGCTCACGGAGTGCGTCGTGCTGCGGGACTGATAATAAGGATTAATTAGTTCCCATCGGAAACTATGTTTCCTTCTGGATGCTGTCAGCGTTCAGCTAAAAAATTTAATTAACTAGTTTCCATCCGGAAACTGCAAAATGTTGATATTTATGTAAAACCCCGCATATTTAGCTACGGTTTTGCGGCGCGCCATGGTAGAATACAAGCCCAACAGGTTGGTATGATTAAGCAATTTTCCTTGGGGGCTCCCATCATGCGCCAAAAATTCAACCCGCAACTGAACCTCTTCACCAACATGGCCCGGAACCAGATCGCCAAAGAGCTGCAACAGATGTCCCAAGTGCTTGATGCCACCCCCAAGGTATTGGATCT
>MNYK01000069.1 GCA_001873115.1 Desulfobacterales bacterium CG2_30_60_27
CGGACTGGAAATGCTTTTCGCGGGTTCGTCCGCGACCGGGCGCAGGATGCGCGGGAGGTCGCGGACGCCTCGGAGGCGGGCAGGACGCCCGCCCCCGCATGAGCGAAAAGTATTTTCAGGCCGGGAACGCTTGACTGCCTACACAAGCTGGATAGTTACGTTTTCAGAGCAGTTACCCTTTGCAACTTTGCCCCTTTACAACTTTGCCACTTATGTTCGTTAGCAGAGGCACGCCATGAGCTTTCTCAACCTGGAAACCAAACGCATCGTGGTCTTCGGCCTGGCCAACCGCAAGTCCGTGGCCTGCGCCATTGGCCAGGTTCTGGCGGCCGAGGGCGCCGAGGTCATTCACGTGGTGCGCAGCGCGGCCAGGCGGGCCGGGGCGGTCAAGCTCTTCCCGGCGTCCCGCATTTTTGTCTGCGACGTGGCCGACGAGGCCAACATCGTCCGGGTGCGCGACGAGATCGCCAGCCAGGTGGGCGGCCCCATCCACGGCATCGTTCACTCCATTGCCTTTGCCAACTACAGCAACGGCCCGCAGCCCTTCCACGCCACCCGCAAAGCTGATTTTCTGCATGCCATGGACATCTCCTGCTTTTCGCTCATCGCCATCGCCAACCACTTCCGCGACCTCATAAGCCCGGACGGCGCGGTGGTCACCCTGTCCATCTCCACCACCCGCATGGCGGCCGAAAACTACGGGTACATGGGGCCGGTCAAGGCGGCCCTGGAATCCTCCCTGTGCTTCCTGGCCAAGAGTTTCTCGGAATTTTCCCGGGTGCGCTTCAACGCCGTTTGCCCCGGACTCCTGAAAACCTCGGCCTCGGCCGGCATTCCGGGCTACGTGGATTCCTTCCTGTACGCCGAGGAACTGACCCTGCGCAAAGAGGCCTTGCAAACCAGGGAAATCGCCGATATCGCGGCCTTTCTCCTGTCAGAGCGCGCCGCCGCTATCACGGCCCAATGTATTGTGGCCGACGCCGGCATGGGGGTAAATTACTTTGACCGGGACATCATTGCCAAGGTGCTGCGCTGACATGCACTTCAAACACGTCTGCCTGCATGCCTTTGGCTACGCCCTGCCGCCCCGGGTGGTTAGTTCGGATGAGATCGAACAACGTTTGGCGCCGGTCTACCAGCGGCTGAAGCTGCCCTTTGGCCGCCTGGAGATGATGAGCGGCATCCAGGAACGCCGCTTCTGGGAGTCAGGCACGAAGCCGAGCGCCGCCGCCACCCTGGCCGGCCAGGCTGCCCTGGACCAGGCCGGCCTGCCGGCCGCTGCCATCGACTGCCTGCTCTTCACCTCGGTCTCCCGCGACCTGCTGGAGCCGGCCAGCGCCTCCTTTGTCCACCACCGGCTTGACCTGCCGGCCGAGTGCCTGACCTTTGATTTGTCCAACGCCTGCCTCGGTTTTCTGGACGGCATGCTGGTGCTGGCCGGGCTTATCGAACAGGGCGTGGTCAAAAACGGCTTGATCGTGGCCGGCGAAACTGCCGAAGATCTGGTGGAATCGACCATCGCCGCCCTGCTTGCCGACCAGAGCCTGACGCGGCAATCGATAAAACCCTCCTTTGCCTCCCTCACCATCGGCTCTGGCGCCGTCGCCCTGGTCATGGGCGACAGCCGCCTTTACGACACCGGCCACCGCCTGATTGGCGGCGCCTGGCGGGCCGACTCCAGCCAAAGTCATCTCTGCCGGGGCCGTTCAACCAAGGGCGGCATCCTCATGGCCACCGACTCGGAGCAACTCCTCAGCCGGGGAGTGGAAACGGCCCGGGCCACCTGGCAGAGCTTTCTACAAAACCTGGGCTGGCCTCCGGCCTCCATGGCCCGCTACTACTGCCACCAGGTGGGCCAGGCCCACGCCAACCGCCTGAACGCCGCCCTGGAGCTGGAACCGGCCAAGTCGATCGAGTCCTTTGCCCGCTTCGGCAACATCGGCTCGGTGGCCGCGCCGCTCACCATGGCGCTGGACATCGAACAGGGCGGCCTGGTCAGTGGCGAGCGCGCCGCCCTTTTGGGCATCGGCAGCGGCATAGCCTGCCTCATGCTGGGGGTGGAGTGGTGAAACAGAGCCCGGCCCTGGCGCGGCTTTATCCTTTCACCCCTCGCCGCATCGAGGTCAACGGCCATAGTCTGGCCGTGGTGGACGAGGGCCAGGGGCCGGTGGTGGTGCTGCTGCATGGCAACCCCACCTGGTCGTTCATGTACCGGCACTTGATCGGCGCCCTGCGGGACCGCTACCGCGTATTGGCAGTGGACCACCTGGGCTGCGGTAATTCCGACAAGCCCCGGCACTATCCCTATCGCTTGGCCGACCACATCGACAACCTGGAATGGTTGCTGGCAAAACTTGATATCACTCGGGCGACACTGGTCATGCACGACTGGGGCGGCGCCATCGGCATGGGCTATGCGGTGCGCCACCCTGAAAGCATCGCCGGCCTGGTGCTCTGCAATACCGCCGCCTTCCCGTCCAAACGGATGCCTCTGCGCATCCGACTCTGCCGCCTGCCACTTTTAGGTGCCCTGGCGGTGCGGGGCGGCAACCTGTTCGCCCGGGCCGCCCTTATTATGGCCGTGCGGAGACCAATGACCGCTGCCATCAAAAACGGTTTTCTGGCGCCCTATGACTCCTGGCACAACCGGGTGGCGGTACTGCGCTTTGTCCAGGATATTCCCATGGGGCCACGCCATCCCTCCTGGCCCACCCTGGTGGCAATCGAGCAGGGCCTTGGCCAATTCCGCCAAACGCCCGTCCTGCTGGCCTGGGGCGGCAAGGATTTTTGCTTTAACCGCGATTTTCTGGCACAATGGCAGGCGATTTACCCACAGGCGGCAAGTCGCTGCTTTAATCAGGCCGGCCACTACGTCTTCGAAGACGCCCACCTGGAAATAGAACCACTCATCCGGGCCTTTCTGGAACGTCACAACGGAAACCGAGGTAGCACTTATGAGCCTTCACCAACCAATTGCCGCTGGCAAGTCCAGTTTTGACCTGGTCGATGCCGAGGCCCTGCTCACTGCCCTGGACCTGATGCCGGGCCAGGTGTTGCTCGATCTGGCCTGCGGCCGCGGGGCCTACAGCCTGCATCTGGCCCAACGCCTGGGGCCGGAGCTTACCATCCACGCCCTTGACCTCTGGCAGGAAGGAATAACGCAATTACAAAATGATATCAAACTACTCAAGATCACCAGCATTCATCCGGCCGTGGCTGACGCCAGCCAGCCCCTGCCCCTGGCGAGAGCCAGCATTGATGTCTGTCTGCTGGCCACGGTGCTGCACGACTTCAAGGCCGATGGCAACCACCTGGCTGTGCTGGCTCAAATCCAAAGGGTGGTAAAGCCTGGCGGCCGCCTGGCAGTACTTGAATTCAAGGTTAAGGATGGCCCACCCGGGCCGCCCAAGGGTATCCGCCTGGGATACCAGGCGGTCGGCAATCTGCTCCCCCCCTTCGGCTTTATCCAGCGCGAGGAAAAAGATATGGGCCCCAACCTCTATCTCGGCAGCTTCGTGGCTGCGCCAGCCTGAATATGTCTGACGCCATGGACAGCCACAACATCGGCCACACCCTAACCCGCATTGCCCACAGCCAGCCAGAGCGCATCGGCCTGATTTGCAATAAACACGGCCAATACAAACAGTGGACCTTCAGTGAGTTAGAGTCAATTGTTCAATCATTTTGCCATGACCTGCACAGGCGAGGGATCAGCAAGGGAACCCGGGTAATGCTGATGGTGCAACCAGGCCTGGAATTCATCGGCCTGGCCTTTGCCCTCTTCCGACTGGGCGCGGTGGTCATCCTCATCGATCCGGGCATGGGCTTTCGTAATTTGTTCGGCTGCATCGGCTCGGCACGGCCCGAGGTGTTCATCGGCACACCAAAGGCCATACTCTTTAAACGGCTGTTTGCCAGTCATTTTACCACGGTCAAGCAGACCATCATCATACACCCCTGGTCAGGACTGGGCCGCCGGGCTTCAGCAGCTTTGCGCCAGACGCCGGCCACGGGCCCGGACGACCTCGCCGCCATCATCTTCACCACTGGCAGCACCGGCCCGCCCAAGGGGGTCTGTTACACCCACGCCATCTTTCAGGCCCAGCTCGATTTTATTCACGATTACTATGGGATCGGCCCCACGGACATCGACCAGCCCGCCTTTCCACTCTTTGCCCTCTTTTCCATTGGCCTGGGCGCGGCGGTCGTGATTCCGGAGATGAACCCGGCGCGACCAGCCAAGGTAAATCCTGCAAAGTTCATTCGGACAATCAAACAATTCAATGTCACCTACTCCTTTGGCTCTCCGGCCATCTGGAACCGGGTGAGCCGCTATTGCCTGGACCATGGCCTCATGCTGCCAAGCCTGCGCAAGGTGCTCATGGCCGGGGCGCCGGTTACCGGCGACCTGCTGGCCAGGGTCAAGGCCATGCTGCCGGAGGAGGCTGAAATTCACACGCCTTACGGCGCCACCGAAAGCCTGCCCACCACCGATATCACCGGCCACGAGATCCTGACCCGCACCTGGCCACTGACCCGACAGGGTAAGGGCACCTGCGTGGGCCGCCCCTTGCCTGGCAACCGGGTGCGGATTATCGCCATCGACGACGGGCCAATCACGGCGTGGGACGACCATCTCCTTCTACCGACCAGAGAAATCGGCGAGATCGTGGTGCAGGGTTTGGCCGTAACCAAGGCATACGACCACAACGAACCGGAAAACCGGTTGGCCAAGATCCCGGACCAGGGCGCCTTCTGGCACCGCATGGGCGACGTGGGCTACCTGGACCTTGACGGCCGCCTCTGGGTCTGCGGCCGCAAGGCGCACCGGGTCATCACCAGCCAGGGGACCCTCTTTCCCCTGCCCTGCGAGGCGATCTGTAACACCCTGCCGGGCATCTTGCGCTCGGCCCTGGTCGGGGTCGGGACCCCGCCTGACCAGACGCCGGTTCTCATCGTCGAACTGCTTGATAAAGGTCAGAACCAGGCCAGGCTCTTGGGCGATCTCAAGGAGATGGCGGCCCGCCAGCCTCTTTTAAGCAATATTCGTCACTTCCTGATCCACGACGAATTTCCCACCGATATTCGTCACAACGTCAAAATCTTCCGAGAAAAACTGGCGGTCTGGGCCGCGACCAGAGTTGACCGAAAGGGGGAAAAATGAGACGCGTCGCAGTAACCGGCGGCAGCGGCTTCATCGGCCTAACCGTGGTCCGCATGCTCCTTGAGCGCAACGTCGAACCGGTGATCATCTGCCGCCATCCCTCCCCGGAGGCAGACCAGTTGGGAGTTACGACCCGCCTGGGCGACATCCGCGACCGCGCCCTGCTGGAGCAAGCATTTGCCGGCTGCGACACGGTCTTTCATACAGCAGCCAAGGCCGGCCTCTGGGGCGAATGGCAGGATTTTTTCTCGATCAACGTCACCGGCACCGAACAGGTCATTGCCGCCTGCCGGGCATGCGGCGTGAAAAATCTGGTGTACACCAGCACTCCCAGCGTAGTCTTCCACCCCATGGGAGTAAGCGGGGTGAGTGAATCCACCCCATACAGCCGTACCTTTCTCTGCCACTACGCCCACACCAAGGCCCTGGCCGAACAACTGGTCCTGGCCGCCAATTGCGACGAATTGCGGACCACGGCCCTGCGCCCCCATCTGGTATGGGGACCAGGCGACCGCCACCTTCTGCCCCGGCTGATCGAACAAGGCCGCAACGGCACCCTCCGCCGGGTAGGTGACGGCCACAACCTGGTGGACCTCACCTACATCGACAACGCGGCCCACGCCCATCTGCTGGCCGCCGACAACCTGGCAGGCCCGGCCAGCGCCGCCGGCCGGGCCTACTTCATCTCCCAGGGTGAGCCGGTGCGCCTTTGGCCATGGATAAACACCCTGTTTCAACGTCTTGGTATCCCGGTCGTCCGGGACAAAATCAGCTTCCGGCAGGCTTACCTGGCCGGCATGTTTTTCGAATACAGCTTTCGGCTTTTACACATCAAAAAAGAGCCGCCCATGACCCGTTTTCTGGCCGCCCAGCTCGCCAAGCCCCACTGGTTCACCCTGGACCGCGCCCGGTGCGAGCTAGGCTACGCGCCCCTGCTCAGCTCGGCCGAAGGGCTCCACCGCACCGTGGCCTGGCTGCACACCAAGGGGGCGTAATTGGTCCTATAGGTCATATCGGTCGTATAAGTCCTATCGCAAGAACCACATTGTGTCACCCCATCCCCGGACCAAAATAACCCTTTCAAAGCGCGTTGTTTTTCAGTATATTGTTCCCCTTTATCCGTCATCTTTTAGTCCAGCCGATTTCCAATAGAGGCGAAATCACCATGGCAGCTTCAGACCAGACGCCCACTCCCGCGGGCCGGGCAGAGGCCAACTCCGAGCACAACCCGGCCACCCCGCGGGCTCTTTCTTTCCCTGCGGAACCTGGCCTGCGCGCCATGGCCGGCAGCGCCGGGGTAGGCGTCATCCTCTACGACCGTGACTTGCGTATCCAGTTCTGGAATGCCTTCATGGAGAACCTGTCCGGCCGGAAGGCGGACGAGGTGCTCGGGAAATGCACCCTGGAGCTCTTCCCGCACCTCCGTGCGCAGGGCGTGGACCAGCTCTTCCAGGAGGCCCTGGCCGGCAAGACCGTCTCCTCGGGCGACATTCCCTTTATCATTCCCGATACCGGCAAAGCCGGCTGGGTGCAGGGCACCTACAGCCCCTATATGACCCCGGACGGCGCCATCGTCGGCCTGGTCGCCATCCTCCACGACATCTCCATCCGCAAGGCCTTGGAGGAAAAGCTACGCACCAAGGAAGAATTTCTACGCGGCGTGCTGGACTCGGTGCAGGACGGCATCAATGTTCTGGACCACGACCTTAACATCCTCATGACCAATCCAAGCCAGGAAAAAAGGTACGCGGCGGGCATGCCCCTGCGCGGCAAGAAATGCTTTCAGGTCTACCAGCAACGGCACGAGGTCTGCACCTGGTGTCCCTCGGTCCGCGCCCTGCAGACCGGGGTGAGGCAGACTGCCGTGGTCCCGTATCCCGACGCCCGGAATCCGACCGGCTGGCTGGAACTCACCGCCTTTCCCCTGCGCAACAGCCGGGGGGAGATCATCGGCGTGGTGGAACTCAACCGCGACATCACCGAGAAGAAAAAAAACGACGAGAGCCTGAAGCAACAGAAGGCCTTTCTGGAAACCGTCATCGAGTCCCTGCCCAACCCGTTCTGCGTGATCAACGTGGCCGACCACCGGATTGTCATGGCCAATACCCACGCCAGTCAACAGAAAGACTGGCATGGTCTGACCTGCCACCAGCTCACCCACCATCGGGACACGCCCTGCGAGGGGGCCGTGCACCGCTGCCCCCTGCAGGAGGTGCAGCGCACCGGCCAGCCGGTCATCCTGGAACATATCCATCCGGACGCCCAAGGCAACAAGCGTAATATCGAGGTGCACGGCTACCCGATTTTCGACGACCAGGGCCAGGTGGTACAGATCATCGAGTACGGCCTGGACATCACCGAACGCCGGCTCTTCGAGGAGGAACGAGACCAGCTCATCGTTGACCTGCAGCGCGCCCTGAAGGAGGTCAAGACCCTGTCCGGCCTGCTGCCCATCTGCGCCTGGTGCAAAAAAATCAGGGATGACAAGGGGTACTGGAACCAGTTAGAATCCTATATGGGTAAACATACCGAGGCCCAGTTCAGCCACAGCATCTGCCCGGACTGCATGCAGGCGCACTTTCCCGACCTGGATGATGAAAAATAGTGGCAGAGCGGCAGAATGTTAAAGACCAGGTCTTGCAAAAGTCGTCATTCCCGTGAAAACGGGAATCCAGAAAGTTGATAACTAATTTAAAAGACTGGATTACCACTTTCGCGGGAATGACAAAAAATGGTTTTTCAAGGCTCGACCAACAACCCGTTTTTCTACCATCCCCGGAGATATGCCCATGACACAGCGACCGACCGACAGAGGCGGCAAAAAACTGATTCTGGTAATCGACGACGATGCCAATCTTGCCAAAATCATGCGCAGGTTTCTGGAAAATGCCGGCTATGCAACGGTTTACGCGGACAACGGCTTCGAGGCCGGGGTCTGCCTGGTATATTACGATCCTGACCTCATCACCCTGGATATCAAGATGCCCGAGATGGACGGCGAGGAGGTGCTGGCCTGTATCCGCCGCACCGACTACCTGAGCCACCTAAAGGTCATGGTGGTTTCCGGCCTGGACGAGGAAATCCTCAAGGGATGCGTGGCCAGGGGCGCCAACGATTTTCTGCGCAAACCCTTTACCAACCAGGAACTGCTCGCCAAGGTGCAGGCCCTGACCGCAGACTGACCGGGTTAGCGAATCCCGGTGTCCGGTGTCCGGTGTCCGAATCCCGGTGTCCGAATCCCGGTGTTTTTGCTTGACATGGTGCGCGTGAGAACGCTATGCATGAGAGAGGATTATTGGCGGCCCGGCCGATGGGCGCCCCAACCGGTCCGGGATGGCGCCGGCTTGGCGACACAAAAGATAGGTCAGGCAGGGACAACAATGAGACAGAACCGCCGGCAATCCTTGGGTTTTGGCATGGCCCTGGCCCTGGTCCTGCTGCCGGTACTGGCCCCAGCCGTGCATGCGGCAGAATCCCGGATTTACCATTACACTGATGAAAACGGCGTAATTTGTTTCACTAATATTTCCTCCCCCGGGGCCGACCGCCGCGCCTCGGTTTTTCGGGAAACCGGTGAAAACCGCTATCACGACGCCATCGCAAGGTATGGCGACCAATACGGCGTCGATGCCAAGCTCATCGCCGCCATTGTTCGATGTGAATCAAATTTTGACCCCAATGCTGTTTCCCCGAAGGGCGCGCAGGGCTTGATGCAACTCATGCCGGATACCGCCCGCCAGGTCAAGGTCGACGACCCGTTTGATCCCCTGCAAAATCTCGACGGCGGCATCAGGCACTTCAGAAACCTGCTCAAGACCTTTGGCGACACGCGCCTGGCCCTGGCCGCCTACAACGCCGGGGCGAACGCCGTGCGCAAGTACAACGGCATGCCGCCGTTCACGGAAACCCGCGATTACGTCGATACCATCATGTCGCTCTATCACGGTCAGGGCCAACCGTCCGCGGTTGCCGCGCCGGCCAGGCAAGAAGGGGTGCATATCTTCATTAACAAGGACGGGACGCGGGTCTTCACCAACCTGCCCAGGCAATACCAGTCGGACAGCCGCTGGCGGCGCCTGGAGGCCAGATAAGCCAGACAGATCCGACCTGTCGGACCTGTCTGACCTGTCTGACGGACCCATGCTTGCCTTACCCTCAACTTCCCCGCAACTTTCCATTGACATTGCTGCCATTTTTTCATATCGATAAGCCTCTTGATCTGAACCCTTTCACTATATCCAGCCGGCCGGCAAGCGGCCGGCCCACAGGAACCTGCGATGAGCACGGAACTTGACCAATATGTAGGCATGCGGGAGTTCGCCAGGGTTGATGGCCATATCTATCTTGATGTGCGCCAGATTACCCCCGAGGAACGCCCCGACATCCAATCCAGGATTTCGGCCCAGGCCTTCCTGCCGCTGATGCATGCCCTGCCTGACCACGAAGACAAGGTTCTGTCGGACTGGCTGAATCAACTGAACACGAAACTTGATACCATCCTCAATCTGCTGACCTATGAAAAGGATGGCATCCATGCCCTGCCCTTTGTGAAGACCAATATCAGCGGCGGCGGCATGAGCTTTGCCTCCACAAGGCCGTATGCCGAGGGCGACATCCTGGAACTCAAGATGCTGCTGCCCATGCAGCCGCCGGTCGCCATGATCACCTACGGCGAGGTCACGACCGTGGAGAAAACGGACGACAGCTTTACGATCGGGCTCATCTTTACGGCCATTGACGAGGAACTGCGCGACGAAATCATCCGGTTCGTGTTCAAGACCCAGCGGGACATGCTCCGCGAAAAACATAAGTGAGGATGTAACGCATGTTCATCATAATAGGCGCGGTTATTGTTTTAGCCGCGGTGATCGGCGGCTACCTGATGGAAGAAGGAAACATCCATGTCCTCTTTCAGCCGATAGAATTACAGATCATCGGCGGGGCGGCCATTGGAGCCTTTATCATCGCCTCGCCCATGAAGATCATCAAGGCGGTGATCGCCAATTTAATCGGCATCCTCAAGGGAAAATCCTATAGCAAACAAGATTATATAGAAACCTTGATGCTGCTTGGCGAGATCTTCAACAAAATTCGCAAGGAAGGTCTTATCTCCATTGAGGGTGATATCGAGGAACCCGAAAAAAGCAAGATCTTCAGCAGTCATCCAAAGATTCTGAATAATCACCATGTGACCACCCTCATCACCGACACCCTGCGGATGGTCATGACCACTGGCATGAGTTCCCACGAACTGGAGGCCCTGCTCGACGCCGAACTGGAGGCCATGCATGAGGAACTGATCGTACCGGCCCAGGCGGTCAGCAACGTGGCCGACGGCATGCCCGCCCTGGGTATTGTGGCGGCGGTGCTCGGAGTCATCAACACCATGGGCAAGATCAGCGAGCCGCCGGAGGTGCTGGGCCACAGCATCGGCGCGGCCCTGGTCGGCACCTTTCTGGGCGTACTCCTCTCCTACGGCTTTATCGGACCCATGGCCAAGAGCATGGAATACATCGCCAACGAGGAAAGGGACTATCTTAATGTGGTGAAGATGGCACTGGTCTCCTCGGCGGGCGGCGCCTCGCCGCAGATTGCCCTTGAATTCGGGCGGCGGGTCATTCCCGGCCATGTAAAGCCTTCCTTCATTGAAGTTGAACAGGCCTTCAAGGACTTACGGAAAAAATAATGGCGGACGAAGCAAAAAACATCATCATCAAGAAGGTCAAGAAGGGCCATGCCGGGGGGCATGGCGGGGCCTGGAAGGTGGCCTACGCCGACTTCGTGACCGCCATGATGGCCTTTTTTCTCCTGCTGTGGCTCTTGAGCATGACCTCGGATGCCCAGAAGGCGGTGCTTTCGCAATATTTCCAACACTTTTCCCTGTTCGACACCTCGGGGAAGTCCTTTATGATGGAAACAGCGGAAACCGGCCTGGTTCCCGGCGAGGCGGAAACCAAGTCGGTGGAGGTGACGGAGAGTGACACCGAGGCCGAGGCCAGCTCCAACGAAGCAATAGAGGCAAAGCTGAGCAAGGCGGTGCAGGAATCCCTGGCCGAGGTCAAGGATCATGTGCTGGTCGATAGCTTCGCCGGCGGCGTGCGAATTCAGATCGTGGACCTGGAGTCAAGCCCAATGTTCCCGTCCGGCAGCGCGATTCCCGAGCCCAAGGCCCGGGAAATTATCCAGGTGGTCGCCACCACCCTGAAGGACATCCCCAACAAGATAGCCGTGGAGGGTCATACCGATGCGGCGCCCTTCCGCACCGGCCAGATCACCAACTGGGAACTCTCCACCGGCCGGGCCTCGGCGGCCAGGATCGAACTGGAAAAAAACGGCATCGGCTCCGACCGCATCGCACGGGTGGTGGGTTACGCGGCCACCGATCTGCTCGAAAAAAATAAACCTCTCGACCCAAGGAACCGCCGGGTGAGCATTATTGTCCTGGAAGGCAAATCCGCCAGGGCCGCCGCGCAGCCCAACACAGCGCCACCCGCCAGCGTTGCCCCGGCCAAACCCCTGTCCGGCACGCCCGCGCCCGCGCCAGACATGGTCGACATCGCCCCGCATATCACGCCGGCCCGATAAACCAACCGGCCTACAACACCGGCCCCGCCGTTGCCAACGGCCAAGCTCCGCAGGAACGCCATGATTGCCAACGGAGCAACGTACCGCCCCCTTTACAAGACAATTGTCCTGCGCATCGGCAAAATCGTCGGCACCATGCTGCTGGCGTCATGTCTGCTGGTGTTGGTTTTCCGCTGGGTAACGGTGCCGGTCAGCTCCCTCATGATGCAGCGCTGGCTGGCCGCGCACTCAAGCGGGGCAACAGGCTTCAAGTTGCGCTATCAATGGGTTGGTCTGGAAAAGATTGCCCCCCATGCCGGCAGGGCCGTGATGGCGGCCGAGGATCAACGCTTCCTGCACCATTTCGGCTTTGACTTCCAGGCCATGTCCCGGGCCTGGCAAGACAATCCGCATCGAGACAGGCCGCGCGGCGCCAGCACCATCACCCAGCAGGTGGCCAAGAATCTCTTCCTCTGGCCAGGCCGCAGTTGGCTGCGCAAAGGACTCGAGGCCTACTTCACCCTGCTGCTCGAAGTCCTGTGGCCCAAGCAGCGCATCCTGGAAGTCTACCTGAACGTGGCAGAATTCGGCCCAGACATCTTCGGCATCCAGGCCGCCAGCAGTGCCTTTTTTCATAAGCCAGCCGCCCGCCTAACTGCTAACGAGGCAGCCCTTCTGGCCGCCGTCCTTCCCAACCCCAGACAATTTAATGCCGCCAGCCCATCGGCTTATGTAAAGGGACGGGCGCAGTGGATAGAGAGACAGGCAAGAAATTTATAGCGGTCAGCAGTAGGGTGCGTCGTGCGCACCATTAAGCACTTGGTGCGCACGGCGCACCCTACCATCCGCAACGAACCACGAAATTTTGAACCGTAGAAGTTTCTTAACTTCATCATTCAGTGTTCGATATTCTCCCCTCAGTGCTTTCAGCTTTCAGCTTTGAACTTCCCTCATCAAGCACCTTCCTCACCACCTGCGCCAAATCCCGAATCAGCACCGGCTTCATGACATAGGCCTTGATGCCGACCGCCTTTGCCTTCTCCTCGTTCACCGCTTCACTGAACCCGGTGCACAAAATGATGGGGATGCCGGGCCGGATGGCCAGAATTTCCCGGGCCAGTTCCGTGCCATTCATCTCCGGCATGGTCATATCGGTGATGACCAGATCAAAGCTGCCGGGAGACTCGGTGAAACGCTCTAACGCCTCGCGGCTGGATCCCAAGGCGGTCACCTTATAGCCCAGGCCTTCCAGCACGTTCTTCTCCAAGGTGAAGATGGTCTCCTCATCGTCCACCGCCAGAATCCGCTCCGATCCTCGCGGCAAGGGTGCTTGATCCGCCACTACCTCATCGGCGCCGAGGCCGGAGCTTTCCAGCACCGGCAGATAGATTTTGAAAATCGAACCCTTGCCCAAATCGCTGTAAACTGAGATATGACCGCCATAACTATGGACGATGCCGTAAACCACCGACAATCCCAGTCCGGTGCCCTCGCCCTTTTTCTTGGTGGTGAAGTAGGGTTCGAACATCTTCTCCATGGTGGCCTTGTCCATGCCGCAACCGGTATCGCTCACCGCTAGTTGCAGATAACGGCCCGGATGCATGCCGGCAGCCATGGCCATCACGTCTTCCGGGTCGAGCCGCACCGGCTCCAGGGAGATCTCCAGCACGCCGTTGCCGCCGCGCATGGCATGGTTGGCATTGGTGCAGAGGTTCATGATGATCTGGTGGATCCGGGTGGGATCGGCCAGAACCTCTTCGCAGGCCGGGTTGATATTTTGCTTGATCTCGATGGATGAGGGAATGGAAGCGCGGATTAGCTTGATCACCTCCTTGACCACATACTGGATACGGATCGGTTTCTTTTCCTGGTCGCCCTGGCGGCTGAATGAGAGGATCTGCCGCACCAGATCCCTGGCCCGGTTGCCGGCGGTAAGCACCTGCCGCAGGTCGGCATGGGCCGTGTTTTCCTCGGGAATGGCCATTTGGGCCAATTCGGCGTAACCAATGATGGCGGTGAGGATGTTGTTGAAATCATGGGCAATGCCGCCGGCCAGGGTGCCGATGGCCTCCAGCTTCTGGACCTGCTGCAATTGAGCTTCGAGTTTCCGCTGCTCGGTAACATCCTTGGCAAAATGGACCACGCCACGCATGGAATGGTCGTCATTGAAGATCGGGGAGGCGGAGATCATGAAGGTCTTTTTCAGATTCGGATGAAAAATTTCCGCGGCATAGCCGCTAAAATCCTCAAGGGAACGGGGCACCGGACACCCCTCGCATGGTTCATCTGCACCCCTGAAGAGTTCGTAACAGCGTTTGCCCACCACCTCCCCGGGTTTTACCTCGAACGCCTCATAGGTGGCCTTGTTGCAGCGCACGAGGCGCTGATCCAGATCCTGGATGGTGACAATGTCTTCGATGGCGTCAAAGGTGCGGGCCCATTCGTCCCGGGCGTTGCGCAGTTCACTATAGGCCTGCTGGCGTTCCGTGATATCGCGGATGATGCCGGCATTGCCGGCAACCCGGCCGTTGGCGTCCAAAAGCTTCAGGGCCGCCATCTCTCCCAGGAAGGTCTCGCCATTTTTCCGCTTGAAATAGGTTTCAAGGAGCAGCCCCGTGGTCGGCTCCGCCATATCAAAAATTTTCCGACCCGTCTCAACAAACCCCTCCGGCGTGGCATAGAGCAGCGAGGTTTCACGGCCTAGGACCTCATCAAGCTCGTAACCAAACAACTGCCGCAGGGCCGGCTGGTTGGTGTTGACGATGCGACGGTCGAGATCCGCCATGATGATGACATCGCGCATGCTGCTGAACAAACTTTCGAAACACCGTTCACTCTCTTCAACCTTGGCCTTGGCCTCTTCCAGTTCCACCATTTTCTTTTGCAGCTTACGGTTCACGCTGGAGTCATACATGTTAAGAAGTTGTGCCGTTTCCGCCACCGGCTTTTCCGGCACCGACAGATGGTTCTTCCGCACCTCTTGCACCACCTCGGTGATCAGTCGCAAAAAATCGTCCATCTCCGCTGGTTTGATAATATAACGCGAGGCACCGAGCCCCATGGCCAGCCGCTCGTCTTCCTGGTCGATATAGGTAGCGGTATAGAAGACAAAGGGAATCTTCTTCAGCGCCTCGGCGTGCTTCACGGCAAAGCAGAACTTATAGCCATCCATCACCGGCATGAGGATATCGGAGATGATCAGATCGGGTGGATTCTGCCTGGCCTTTGCCAGGGCCTCTTCACCGTTGACGGCCGCCGTCACCGTATGGCCGGCGCCCTCCAGGGTTTTCTTGAGAACGAGTCTGGAATCTGTATCGTCTTCGGCGATTAGGATGTGCATAATTTCTCCAGTGGCAGAGGGGCAAAGTTGCAGAGTGACAGAGGGGGCTGAGCAAATATGGCCTTCACCCTTTGCTGCTTTGCCACTCTGCCACTTTGCCCCTTTGCACTTTGCCCCTTTGCAGCTTAGCAACCAAACTACTCTGCATACGTTCTATTTCACGACTCGCCTCGTAAAGATCTTCAAATGTTGTCGATGACAGATAACCCAAATTTTTCGCTATCTCGACTTGCGTCTGCAACTCACACAGTGAACCCTGGGCAATACCCAAAAAACGCAAAAATTCCGCTGTGGACTTTCGCCCATGGCCCTCTGCGATATTACTCGGAACAGACACCGCGCATCGCCGCAACTGCCACGTCATCCCATATATTCTCAACTTTCTGACTTGACATAACTCATTGAACTTATGAATTATATGACTGCTGCAGCATGCCGTCATTCCGGCGAAAGCCGGAATCCAGGCTTAAAATGAACTCATTTCCCGTGGTTCCTGGATGCCGGATCAAGTCCGGCATGACGATTGATTTGCTGTTCCTGGTTATAACGCAATGTAATAGTGAAAAAAATCGCATCTCAGAAAG
>MNYK01000057.1 GCA_001873115.1 Desulfobacterales bacterium CG2_30_60_27
AGGCCGCCGCCCATGAAGCCAAGCACGGCGGTCAGCCACGGAGTCTGACCCAGCTCGCCGGCCATGGCGATCCCGGGGGCAAGCAGTGACCAGAAGCTCGCGGCGATCATCACGCCGGCGGCAAAGCCCAGCATGGCATCCATGAAGCGCTGGTTGACCGTACGCGAAAAGAAGACCAGTCCGGCCCCGGCCGCCGTGATGCTCCAGGTAAAGAGCGTGGCGATGAGGGCCTGGTTGACGGGACTGAATTGTTGGAAGAAAGCCACCATACTGTTTACGTTACTCGCAACTGGTTCATGCAACAAGCAAACAACGCCCCGCAATTCTCGCCGGTTGCCAAGCGCTCCTTGCCCATGGCCGCGCCGCCAGGTATAAGCTTAGGGCATGGAACATGCATGCCATGCAGACCATTACCCTGGCGCTGACCTTCGCCCTGCGCATCCTGGTCGGCGTCGCGGTCGGGGCCTTAAGTAGCTATCTCCTGGCCCGCTACATTCTGCCGGCTGTGGTCCGCCTGCGGGACCCCGGCCTGCTGTTAAGTGCCCCGGGGGATGCCAGCACAAAATCCCACCTGACCCTTTTCCTTTCTCGGAAAGTAACTACTCACAAAGTTCAAGGCGCCTGCGAGCCCGTCTGGCTCAGCCGGGACTGTTGAGGACACTGATCTGACTGTTCAGGGTCCAGAAATCATACAGCACGCCAAAGCCCAGCAGGCCCATGGTCAACAAATAGATAATGCCGGTGGGCCACTTGCCCAGATACATGCGGTGAATACCGAAGACGCCCAGAAAGGTAAGGAGCAGCCAGGCCGCGGAGTAGTCGATGGGGCCGGCCTGGAAGCGGGCGGCGGCCTGGCGGTCCATGGAGGGGATGAGGAAGAGGTCGATTATCCAGCCGATGCCCAGCAGCCCCAAGGTGAAAAAGTAGAGTGTGCCGGAAACGGGCTTGCCGTAATAAAAACGGTGCGAACCGATGAACCCGAAGATCCACAGGATATAGCCCATGGCGAGGGAATGGGTGGCAGTCGGTTCGTTCATGGCGTTGTTTCCCCCAGGGGTGATGAAGGGAGGCGTCACAGGGTGACACCCGGGTCGCCGGCGCCGATGAGGGGCAGGATCTTTTCCACCTGAAAGTAGACGACGTATTTGGGCCCCTTGGCCTGGTCTTCCGCCGGGCTCAGATGGCGTCTGGTCATGGTGGCGATCAGTTCCGGGTCGTCATCCTCCCGCAGCTTTTTCAAAAAGAGCCTGACACCATGGTAGTGCGGGCCATCTTCCATGAACAGGTAGGTGGCGTTTGGATTGACCAGGGTATTCTTATGGGTAAGGTGATTCCGCATCACGAAGGCCAGGGTGCCGTCATCCTGCATGTGGGGTTTGGAGTAGATGGCGGCATCTACTCGGCCGTTAGAGTCAGCGGTGGCCAGTACGCCTCGGCCATTGGTGTTAGCAAAATACTCATGCAGTTTCATGTTCGTCTCCTAGGGTTGCGGGGTTGGCAGTCGCTTGGCAACGTCGTACCTTCGAGAAGTGACAAGAGAAGTGACAAGGAGAAGACAATGACAAGGGGTCGCGTCTGGACAATGGACAATGAGGGGCCGGTTTATTCAAATTATTTGTCCGATGTCCAGACGCGACCCCGCCATACCCACAGACGCGACCCCGCCATACCGCCTGAGTAGTTACTTTATTTGTAGAATCCAGGCAAATGCCATGACTGAACTCGGCCTCTGCGTGGACTTTTATATACCACTCGATCTGCGTCCAGTAGCCTTAAAGCTGAAGATTGCCCTTCCGGCTCATGAGCGCCGGCGCTTCCTGGCCGGCGCCGCCGGGACGCAGGAGGCGCGCAGGGCGTCAAAAATGACCATGCCCTGGTCGAGGATCTCCTGGTCACCCTTGGCCTGGCCACGAATGCCGGCCAGCACCGTTTCCACCCCGGTTGTTTCCGGGTGGCCGAACTTGGCATCCTTGAGATCCAGGTCGTGAATGATTTCGCCCAGTCGCTGCAAGGACGGGTCGTTAAGGCCAAAACGGAGCACCAGGACCTCGAAAGTGCAGAGATCCTCGCCATGGGTAAAATCACCGTGGCTGACATCAAAGCTCAGTATATCACCCTTGGCCGCGGCCAGCCCCTCTTCCGGCAGAAAGGCGAAACGGGCTTGCGGATCAATGAATCGCCGGATGAGCCAGGCCGAGGCCATGCGGTCGACAAAGGGGTGGGGACGGGTGGCCCAGGTGCACCCCTGAAAGTCCTTGACCGCCAGCCTGGCCAGAGACCCCACCGGGGTCTGGCGCGCCTGTCCGACTTTGTCCGTCAGCCCCAGCACCTCCGGCTCCAGGGCTACAAGACGCTTTTCCAGTGCCCTGCCCGGCTGCGCCCCAAAAAAGTCAATTTTCCGCACCGCCTGGAAGTCGTTACGGATTTTCTGGAACTGCTGCCGCAAGGTGCCGCGCGCCGGCGGCCGGGAACCCTTTCTGACGCTGGCCAGCCGCCGCCCGAAGATGTCAACGGCCCTGGCAATTTCGGCATACTCCCTGATCCGTTCGTGGGTAAACAACTCGTGCAGGTCTTGGTCGGCAAAGGGAAAAACCCGCGCCGTGGGCGCGAAACCGGCCTCACCTCCCAAGGCGGCGGCCTCGGTCACCAGCCACTGCAGCAGTTCGCGATTTTCCTCGTCATCGGGCAGCAGGTAGACGGCCCCCTTGAGCTGGATGGCGCCGATGCGGGCAAGCTTGCGCCAGATGCGCATGCGGTTGCCCACCGGCCTGGCCGGCACGGTGTAGAAAAAGAGCAGCCAGCCGGCCTCTTGGTTCCCGGCCCTGGTCTTCTGGTGCATAACCCCTCCCGCTCCTTGTCCGGAATCGTATCGCCAGTGCCACTCCCAGCCGCATCATTGTAACGACTGCTACCGCCGATGCAAGGCCTTTCCAGCCCGGTGGGGCAGAGCAGCTTGCACGGCGATACAAGCCATTGCCCTCTTTTATTTCCGCTCCTTGTGAATGGGGCATGTCTCGTTCTGCTCATGGAAAGCGGTACAGGCAAAATCGTTCTCAAGCGCGGCCAGCGCGGATTCTTGCCCGGTTGGTACGGCAACCTTGACCGCCGCGCCTTCTTGCTTGCCGTCCCGGATCGGGCAAGGTTCGCCCGCTTCCGCAAAAGCGATGCAGGCCATGTTGGTTTCGATCTCGTCCGTCGTGGTGCGTTTTTTGTCGGTCATCTCTTGCCCTCCATGTTTTTGGGTAAGCGGTAAGCGCTGGTCATGGTCATTCCTCCTTAGCCGCGATACCGAAGTAGATTTGGGCCTCCTGCATGGCGTCCTTGTACTGATGCCTGAGCTTTTTGAATTTTCTCTCCATATCCACGCGCAGGTGCTCGATGTACTCCCGCACCCCCTCCTCGCCGAACCGCGCGGCAATCCCCGGCCCGAAATCCCAGATGCGGGTAAAATCATGGCGCTCGTTCTTGTTGTCCGGGTCGTCGATCCAGCGGTGCAGGTCGGCGTAGTCCTTCCCGGTTCTAGTCAGGCTGATTTCAAAATGCTTCTCGGTGGGGGGCATGGTGGTTCCTCCTTTTTTCTCTTGCCTCATCAGGCAGGAGCTTGGTTGATTTTTATTGTTGCAACAAACACCGGGAGCGCGGCAAGCAGCATGGCCGCCATAATCCCGAAGGTAAGACGATAATCGAGCCGCGCGATCAGGAAGCCGGCGAGGATGGGGCCGGCGGCGTGCCCGATATCGAAGATGGTGCCAAAGGCGCCCATGGCCGCGCCAAAATGTTTTTCCTTGCACACATCGACAATCAGGGCCGCGGACGATGAGGTCACCAGGGCCTCGCCAAGGCCGAAGACCATTGCGGCTATGCCGAGGACATAAAAATTCAGCAGGTGGGGGATGGCCCCAAAGGATATGGCGCACAGGAACAGGCCGGCTGCAATCAATGGCTTTCTGCCATATTTGTCCGAGATATTGCCCATGATGGGCTTTGAGATAATCGTGGCGACCACCTGCACCCCCCAGAGCAGGCCCGCCTGCAAGGCATCCAGCCCGGCCACCGTCACCGCATAGATGGGCAGGAATGCCTCCAGCGCACCGACGGTCATGTTCTGCAGCCCTTCCATGTTGGAGGTGATGATGACCCGCCTGTCGCTGGCCACCTCTTTGATCCCGGCGACAAAACGCGCATGTGCCTCTTTAAGGCTATGGTGTTTTTCCTTTTTCTCGTCATTGTTTAACACCCCCAAGGCCAGGACAAGGGCCATGATCCCTGCGAAACCGCTGGCCAGGTAAGCGATATGGAAATCGCCCATTGCCGGGCCCGCGCCGCCTGGAGCCGTGTTCAGGATAAAACCGCCCAGCGGCGCGCCGAGGAGGTTGCCGATAATGGTGACCGAGGAGAACCAGGAAAGCAGCTCGCCCCGACGTTCCCCGGCCACATCGGCGACCACGGCCATTGACACGGGTCCGTAAATGGCCGTGGCCAGGCCATGGACGAAACGTACCACAATGAGGGCCTGATAGTTGTCGATGAACAGATAGGCAAAGGGCAGGACCGCGAAGACGACCAGCCCGATCAGCATGGTCCTTTTCCGACCGATCACGTCGGAGAGCGCCCCGAAGGGCAGCTTGAAGAATATTCCGGTTACAGTGGAAATCCCCACCGCAAAGCCTATCGCCTCGGACCCTGCCCCGAGATAGAGGGCGAACAACGGCAGCACGGGGCTCCTGGCCAGGGCATAGGAAAGCCTGGCAAAGAAGCCCACGGTGCAAAGCGCGGTAAACGGTGATAAAAAAGTCATCCTTTCCTCACTGCCTGGCCGATGTTTTCTGTTGAAATAGCTGCCCCCCCCCTGACGCTCACCACTATCCCCATGACCACCTCGGACTTGATGTGGCAAGCAGCCAAAGCGGCCGAGGCCAGGCTTTCGACAACAACCCGGGTAAGGGTTCGCATGGCGTTCCCTCGGTTGTCTTGAATCATCTGTTACTATTATTGCAACACATGCTACATAATAGTCAACCATGGGCAAAAAAATCCCGGCCGTCCTGGTAGGCAAGCCGGGAGAAGTGCGGGCGTGGAAGCAAACGAACCAAACCTGGCCAGCCAACCAACTTGACGGCAACCAGCCAGGGCCTGCTCTTTAATCGGCAAGGAAGGCAGCGATGCCCAACCGCTCAATCACCTCCGACATGCGCTCCTTCTTTTTCCGGCCAGCCAGCCGCGGGGTGACCTTCTGTTCATACTTGCGCAGGACGCTTTCGATAATTTCGAGCAGCTCGAAGTCCTTGGCGAATTCAGCGATCACGGCGCCAAAGGCGACGGTCGCCCCCTCCTTGCCGCCGATCAGGACCTTGAAACCAGTCTCCTCCGAGCGCAGGATCTTCTCCGGACAGGCCTTAACGCATCGGCCACAGGCAATGCAGGCCGGGCGGTTGATCTTCACCCTGCCCTCGGTCGGGCCAACGGCCTGGACCGGGCACACCTTCGCGCATTCCCGACAACCATCGGGACAGCCCTGGTCGGCGATGGTCACTTTGGCAACCGCAATGATGCCGACATCGGTATTGTGCGGCCGCGAGCAGCCGTTCGGACAACCGGCAAAGGAAATGGTGAACTTGTTGGGCATGTCCCGGTCGCCAAAATTCGTGCTTACCATCTTGCCGATCGCCTGCACGGGCCTCACGCTCCGCGCGCACCAGTCCGGGCAGGTGAAGACGTTTCGTACCGAGGTGCCCGCCCCGCCGGGGAAGAGGCCGGCCACATAAAGGTCACGCAACGCCTCATCAATGTGTTTATTTTTAATCTCCGGGATTTCCATATTATGCCTGGGGCTCAAATGCACCTTGCCAGAGCCATATTTTTTTGAAACCCCTTGTATCGCCCGAAGCTGGGTCACGGTATAGATATTCTCGTATGGCCTGGCACAGGTCCGCAGGTTGACGACCTTACCACCGACCATTTCAATGTCCTTGGCCTTTACCCCCCGGATGATCCCTACCTTGGGCATTTCCAACGTGAAACCAACGGCTTTTTCATCCATGACCCACCTCCTCCAGGCAACCCGCGCCCGACCTTGCGAGCACCGCGCCAATTCGTTCCCCATGTTCAGCAACCGCGGCATAGCGGGTGAGGAGGCTATCGACTTCCTCGACAACCGCCTCCTCCGTTGGCACATTCTTCCAGAAAACCCCGGCCCTGGGCGTTATCCCCCCCGAGCCCCCGATCAGGATGTCAAAACTTGTGCCATTGAGACCGATGGTGGCGGGCTTGCAGATCGTGGTGCAGAAGCCACAATGGATGCACCGTTGCGCATCAATCTCCGGCCCGGTCTCGGTCAAGGTAATGGCCTCCACCTGGCAGCCGAGGGGCTCGCGGACGCAGAGGGTGCAATGGATGCACGGGTGGTCGGTCAAGGCAATGTTGGACCGGGCAATGACACCAATATCCGAGGTCCGGGAACGGGTACAGGAAAAACTACAGCCCGAAAGGGAGATGAGGGTCTTGCCGGGGAGTTGGCGGTCGGCATGCAGTTTATTCAGTTTTTGGGCGAGATCGCTGACCGGCCGCACATTGTAAAGACACCACCGGGAACAGGCCATGACGTTTCTTAAAAAACTTCCCGAGGAGCCGACAAAGAGCCCGATGTTGTTGAGCAGAGCGGCAACCTCGGGGATGGTCGAGTTCTCAACGTCAGCGATTTCAATGGTCTGGCGGGCGGTGACATGGGCCTGCCCGGAGCCATACTGTTCGGCAATATCGGCGATAACCCCGATCTGCCCGGAGGTGAATTCCGCGGAGTACGGCGCCAGGGAACGCACCCGCAGCGTGGCCTTCCCCTTGGTCCGGCCTGGGAGAATCCCGTTTGTTTCCATTTCCATGATTAATGATCCCCTTCGCATAAAATTGATAGATGCCACAAATTATTCTTTGTTTCATCATACAGAAAACCGAAGGGGAATCACTTGATCTAAGTCAACTTGGCAAGTTTACCTGGGACGATTGAAACAGAAAGGCAGAGCCTGATATGGTTGACACTTGTCAATAGGCAAAAGAATACCTGCCCCACCTTTTTTACAGGTCGGCGTATATAACATTTTCCAGTGCATGGCCAGAGGCGGAATCATTGAAAGCGACGGCAGATCATAAGGCGGTCTTGTCCGACAGAAGCAGGGCCGGCCGATTCTTGACACCGGTCCGGTCGGTAGGCGATGAGGTCGCCGGGCTTGACATGAAGCAGCGCCCGGATTTCTTGTGGAACCGTCGTTTGCCCCTTGCTGGTGATTTTGGCGATAGAAGTCATGGATGGTGCCTCCCGATAACTATCCTTACTTTTTTTATCGCAGGCCTGCCATCCGGGCAAGCAGTTCGTGCAGTTCGTGCAAATCCAGATTGCTGTGGCCCACCGCTCAGTCCGGCTCGGACGCCTCACCCCAGTTGCCACAAAAAGATATCAGGCATGGCCCCATCCACTCCCGCGTTACTGGCAAAGCAAGGCAAGCGCCGCCACACCATGCCAGGTGGCGTCGAGAAACGGCGCGGCCCGATAACTTCTGCCGAAGCCGCCGACAGCGGTCTGACAGCCCGCGATAAATTGGTATGCTTTGTCCGGCTCGGCCGGTTGCACGCCAAGGGTTGCCAGGGCCCGCAAGCAATAATGGCAGTTCTCGACAAATGAGGTGCTGCCGGGCAGAAAACCGAAGCCGCCGTCGCCATTCTGGCTGGCCTGAAACCAGGCGGCCAATCCGGCAGGTGGCCAATGGGGAACCTGCCACGCTTGCGCCAGGTAGAGTTGCATCCAGGCCTCGTCAACGGTGCGCCACGGCATGGTCATGACCGCCGGCATACCCCGCCCGGCAAGAAGCAGGCGCGGGTCATGGTGCAATATCTCAGTCAGAATCCGGACCGTGTAATACCAATCATCCAGGGCATTGGCAGCCCGCGGCAGGGTAAAAACGGCTCGCTCAATGGCGGACGGGGAAAATTCCAGGCCAGCCAGCCGGCTGGCCTGGAGCAGATGATAAGTGGTCCTGGCCCCGGCCGGCACGGATTGGCGGACGCCAGCCAGATAGGAACGCAGGTTCTCGTCCGCAAGACAAACCGGTGCCCCCGGCCGGCCGCTGGTCATTTGGGCCAGGGCCAGAACATGCAAGGCGTGATACGTGTCTTCGATGGTGGCAGGCAGGCCGGGGGTGCCGCCAAAGCCGCCGGTCTTCTTGCGCCTGGCCTCCACGAAAGGCACCGTGGCGCCAAGGATGGCGGGCAGCCACTCGCTAACTGTCTCACGCATGTGCGTGTGTTAATGCCCCTGCGAGGGCGACCGCCACCGCCACCGATGCCCCCACCATGGGATTGTTGCCCATACCCAGAAAACCCATCATCTCGACGTGCGCGGGCACCGACGACGACCCGGCGAACTGGACATCGGAGTGCATCCGGCCCATGGTGTCGGTCATGCCGTAGGAGGCCGGGCCGGCCCCCATGTTGTCGGGATGGAGCGTCCGCCCGGTGCCGCCGCCCGAGGCCACGGAAAAATATTTCTTGCCCTGTTCCAGGCACTCCTTCTTGTAGGTGCCGGCCACCGGGTGCTGGAAGCGGGTCGGGTTGGTGGAGTTGCCGGTGATGGAGACATCCACCCCCTCGTGGTGGTTGATGGCCACTCCCTCCCGCACATCGTCGGCACCATAGCAGCGCACCTTGGCCTTTTCTCCCTTGGAATAGGCCAGCTCACGGACGACATGCAAGATGCCGGCCGCGTAGTCGAACTGGGTCTGCACGTAAGTAAAACCGTTGACCCGGGAGATGATCTGGGCCGCGTCCTTGCCCAGACCGTTCAGGATAACCCGCAATGGCTCGGTGCGGGCCTTGTTGGCCGATCTGGCCAGGCCGATGGCGCCCTCGGCCGCGGCAAACGACTCGTGCCCGGCCAGGAAGGCGAAACATTGCGTCTCCTCCGACAGCAGCCTGGCCGCCAGGTTGCCATGGCCAATGCCAACCTTGCGATCCTCGGCCACGGAGCCGGGAATGCAGAAGGCCTGCAGCCCTTCGCCCAGGGTGCGGGCGATGTCCACGGCCCTGGTCTCGCCTTTCTTCAAGGCGATGGCGGCGCCGAGAATATAGGCCCAGCAGGCGTTCTCGAAGCAGATCGCCTGGATGCCTTTAACAATGCCATAGACATCCACCCCCTGCTCTTCACACTGCCGGCGGGCCTCCTCCAGGGAGGCGATATCGTGCTTGGCCAACACGGAATTGATTTTCCCGATCCTGCGTTCATATCCTTCAAATAGAGCCATATCCGCAGCCTCCTTGTCCTTGTTATTCGTGGCGTGGGTTAATGAGGCGGGCCGCCTCGTCGAAGCGGCCATAGCTGGAGGTCGCCTTGCGCAGGGCCTCGTTAGCGTCCAGGCCCTGGTGGATCATCTCCATCATCTTGCCCAGGTGGACAAATTCATAACCAATGACCTCGTTGTTATCGTCCAGGCCCAGGCGCGTAACGTACCCCTCGGCCATCTCCAGATAACGCACGCCCTTGGCCATGGTACCGTACATGGTGCCGATCTGGCTGCGCATCCCCTTGCCCAGGTCCTCAAGCCCCGCCCCGATCGGCAAACCCCCTTCGGAAAAGGCGGTCTGCGAGCGGCCGTAGACGATTTGCAAAAACAGCTCCCGCATGGCGGTGTTGATGGCGTCGCACACCAGATCGGTGTTAAGCGCCTCCAAAATGGTTTTACCAGGCAGGATTTCCGCCGCCATGGCCGCCGAGTGGGTCATGCCAGAGCAGCCGATGGTTTCCACCAGGGCCTCCTGGATAATCCCTTCCTTGACATTCAGGGTCAGCTTGCAGGCCCCCTGCTGCGGGGCGCACCACCCCACCCCATGGGTCAGCCCGGCGATATCCTTGATCTCCTTGGCCTGGACCCAGCGTCCTTCCTGCGGAATCGGCGCCGGGCCATGATTCGGGCCCTTGGCCACGCAGGTCATCTCTGCCACTTCGGTGGAATAAAGCATCATTACCCTCCTTGTACATTATGCGTTTTTATGGCGGCAAGCGCCTTTTCCGTCCCTGTCTTGCCAAGGGGAAAAAAGGGCGGCAGCGCAAATTTGCCCACCTCATCCCGACCGGGCGGGGGGCGTTCTCCCCATAACGAACATCAGCACGGCAAACAGCATCGCCGACACACTTGCCGTGCCGGCGCCGAAATAAAAGGTCGCGGCGGGGGAAACATGGTCCCACAGCCAACCGCCAATCAGGCTGGCCGGGAGCATGGCCACACCCACCGCCATATTAAACACCCCAAAGGCCGTGGCCTTGAAGTCCGCCGGGATGATGGTGGTAAGAAAGGCCTTCTGCACGCCTTCGGTGAGCCCCATGAAGAGGCCGTAAACTCCGAACAACACCCAGATGGCGGTGGCGGAGGCCGCGACGGCAAAACCGTAGTAGAGGGCGGCGAACAGCACAAAGCCCAGCAGAATGACCCGCTTTCTACCGAAGCGGTCCGCCGCCATGCCGGCCGGCACCGCGGACAGGGAATAAACGAGATTGAAGACCAGATAGACGATGGGGATGGTGACCGGCGCAATCCCTTGTTGCTGGGCGCGCAGCAGCAGAAAGACATCGCTGGAATTGCCAGCGGCGAACAGCGCGGCGATAAGGACAAAAAACCTGAACCGCCAGTCAAAATGGGCGAGCGTGAGCTTCGGCCTTGCGGCTCGGGCGGCAGGTGCCTTTTTCTTTTCCGTGATGAAAAAAACGATCAGCAGCACCGCCACGATCCCCGGGATCATGGACAGCCAGAAGAGCTTGCGGTAGTCGTTGGCAAACCATGCCAGCAGCAGGAAGGCCAGGGCCGGGCCCAGGACCGCGCCCATGGTATCCATGGCACGATGAAAGCCAAAGGCCTTGCCGAGGGCGCCACGGTCGGTGGACTCGGCGATAATGGCGTCACGCGGCGCGGTGCGGACTCCTTTGCCGAAGCGGTCCATGAACCGTGAGCCCATCACGTGATGCCAACCCGTAGCCAACGCGATGATCGGCCTGCTGAGCGTGGATATGCCGTAGCCGGCCGCCATCAGCCATTTCCGATTGCCCAGCCGGTCGGAGAGCCAACCGGAAAAGACCTTGAGCAGACTGGCCGTGGATTCGGCCAGGCCTTCGATAAGGCCGATCACCGATTTGTTCACCCCGAGGGTATTGGCGAGAAACAGCGGCACCAAGGGATAGATCATCTCGGAACTGAGGTCCATGCAGAAGCTCACCAGCCCGGCAATGGTCACATTCCGATCAAAGCCAAAAAGCCGTCGGCCTGCCTGCATATTTTGCTCCTGCATCTGCCTCCACCATGCGACCCGGCTGGCCCGCTACGCTCCAGCTTCTTCTTCCTGGCTGGCAAAACCGGTACGCAGGAGCGAATCGCGGCTGATCATCCCCTGGAAACGGCCTTGCCCATCGAGTACCGGCAGGCGCTTCAACCCTTTCTCGGTCATCAGCCGAATCGCGTCATCAATGGGTGCGTCTTCCCGGACCGTGACGATGCTTACGTTCATGACCTCGGCTGCGGTTCTGCTCCGCAGGGTCTCCCCGAATTCCTGGTAGCGCTTCCCGCGTTCGGTGAACGGCAACAAACCCGTGAGGTAGCCCCATATGCCTTCGGGGTGTTCCGGCATAAAGGCCCCCAGCAGGTCACGGTCGGAAATAAGCCCCAGCAGGCGGCCGTCCGGCCCGACCACGGCAACCCGCTGGAGGTCATTGGCATCGATGATCCGGATGACCTCCTCGACCGGGGTCTCCGAAAGCACCGTCTGGGTGTCCCGGCGGGTGATGTCGGCCACCAGGCTAAGATTGCCCACCTGGATCCGCAGCCCCGCGAAGGTCTGCCAGGCCGGGGCCTCCCGCATGCAGGCGCGAAAAACATCCAAACGAGACAGCATGCCCTGCAGGCGCCCCTTGGCGTCAACAACCGGCAGACGTTTCAACTGCTTCGTAATCATAAGCTCGACCGCCTCGGTCACCGACTGGTCGCCATCTATGACTATGGCCGGGGCGGTCATGATCTCACGGGCGGTCTTGGGGGCGAGCGCCGCTAGAACCGCCTCCAATTGATCTCCCTGGGCGACCGCCAGCAGACCCAGCCGCAACGGCATGCCGCCTTTATAGATCAGGTCCCCCTGAGTGACGACTCCCACGGGGCGACTGTCCGCGTCCACCACCGGCACCCCGGTGAAAACAGCGGCCAGCAGGAGGCGAACCACTTCGTCCAGCGGCGTGGCCGGCGTCACCCGGCTCGGGGAAGGGGTCATGATGTCCCGGACCTTGATCTGCCGGGGCAAAAGGCGCTGCCTGGTCTTGTGGGCCACCACCTCGACATCCTGGGCCGTCACCAGGCCGTCGGACACCATCTCGTCAAGATTGGGCAGCAGCCGGTCGCAGTCGGCCGCAGGTAACAGAATGGTGATGCGCAGGGGCATGTTGAAGGAAAGGATTTCCAGCTTGCGGCTGGCGATCTCGCCGTTTTCGTAACAGCCGTCCGTGGCGCGGGTCACCAGGCAGCGCGCCGCCAGTTTCTGTTCGCGGACAAAACGGACAACCGCCTCGTGCAGCGGCTCCCCCCGCCAGCGGGCCTCCTCGCTGGTGAAGATCTCGATCATCTTGTAGCGCAGCATGATCACCTCCTTCCTAACGGATTCGTCCCACCCACATACCGAGGAGCACCAAGGCCGCGCCCAGGAAGTTGTTGAGCAGGAAGTTGGGCAAGGCCACCAGCAAGTTTTGCGCCCGCACCGCCTCCACGGTTTCCAGGGCATAGGTGGAAAACGTCGTCAAGGCCCCCAGGTAACCGGTAATAAAAAAAAGGCGCATCGCCGGATTCATCAGACTGTTGCCGCGCTCGGCCAGGGCAAAGGCCAGGCCGATCAGAAAACAGCCCGCCAGATTCACCAGCAGGGTGCCCCACGGGAAACGAGTCCCCAGCAACCTCACGGCCAGCAGGGCCACGGCGTAGCGACTTACGGCGCCGATACTTCCGCCGGCCATCACCAGGAATATTTTGGTCATCATAATCAGGCTCTATCGTACCGCGACCACGGCGCCGCGCCCCATCTTGCCAACTAAAAACTCCCTCCGACCCTCCGCCGTGGAGTTTATCGCTTTCCCGCCTCGGGCGCAATGCTTGTCACTGGCCAACAGGAGCAACGGCCCCAGGGCAATATCATCCTCCTGCATGATGCCAGCGGCAACCGCGGCCAGACCGTGGCCGCCCTGCCCCGGATCATCGATTATCTTAAGGAACGCGGGGACCAGATTGTTTCCCTCGGCCAGCTCCTTGGGGTGCCAAGCGAATCGCTGATGCCGCCCCTGGCCAAGAACCAGCAGCCGATCCGGCGGCTGATTTATGACTCCGGCTTTAAAATGCTGCACATGGTCGGGGAATTCGGCTGGACCGAAGCGCCGCAAACCTTTACCACCCTGACGAAACAAAGGGTCAGATGGGCCTTCGGCACCCTCCAGTGTCTCTGGAAACACCGCGACCTGGTGGGCAATCCCCGCTTCAAGGCCTTGGGCCTGTTCAGCCTGCCATCCATCTGGCTCTTCCAGATCCTTTTAGTCGCGGTGGGGCCGGTGGTGGATGCCCTGCTGCTCTTTTCCCTCTTCTTCGGCATGGGCGCGGCCCTCTTACCCTACCTGGTCGCCTTTCTGGTTATGGATCTTTTTCTGGCCGGGCTGGCCTGCGCCATGGAGGGCGAACCACTCCGTCGGGCCTGGCTTGTCCTGCCCATGCGCCTGATTTACCGGCCGCTGCTGGCCTGGGTAATCTGGAGATCCCTCATCCGCGCGGTCAAGGGCGCCTGGGTCGGCTGGGGCAAATTGGAAAGATCGGCAACCATAACCTTCGGCGCCTGACACAGAGGAATACCTTGAAACTTCAGCAGTCTACCCATTGTTCTCCGTTCCTGGCCCCTGTGGCGTGGATCGCCCTGCTCGCCATCATAATGATCACCACCGGCTGCCGCGAGCAGCCCCCGGCATGGCGCCATCCCGCTGATCTTCTGGTCTCCCTGGGGCCCGCCCTACGCCGAGGACCGACCGCCGGACGACTTCCGCCTGGAAAACATCCTGGCCGGCAAGTGGGACAGCTATATTGATCAATGGGCCGACGGGGCCCGCGACGTCAACCGGCCCATCCTGGTGTCCTGGGCCCTGGAAATGAACGGCAGGTGGTTCCCCTGGTCAGGCGTGCATGGTGGCGGCGGCCAGCCGATCTCTCCGGACCGGCCACAACAGTATGCCGGGCCGGAACTCTACAAGCAGGCCTACCGCTATGTGGTTAACCGGGTTAGGGCCCGGGGCGCTCATCGGATCCGCTGGGTCTTTCATGCCAACAACCTCTCCTTTCCCGCCGCCCCCTGGAACAGCATTGCCCAATATTATCCGGGCGCCGATTACGTGGACCTGCTTGGCGTCAGTGCTTATGGCAAGCTCTTCCCCGACGGCCCATGGGTTTCCCTGGCCACGGCCATGGACCATGCCTACCAGGAGCTCTGCCGGCTCGATCCGCACAAACCGATCATCCTGGCCGAGTACGGGGTGGGAGAATTCCCGAAATCAGGCGACAAGGCCGCCTGGTTGACCGAATCCTTCGCCACCCTGGAAACCCGCTACCCGCGGGTCAAGGCCGCGATCTACTGGCATGAACGATGGCAGAACCAGGATGAAACCTTCAGCAACCTCAGGATAAACTCCTCGCCGGAGGCCCTGGCGGCCTATCGCCAGGCCATCGCCAAACCATTCTGGCTGGACACCCTCCTGGCGCAGTGAACCGCGCAGGTTGTTGAGACTATAGGCACATTAGCGGGAAATATAATTTGACACATGGTATTACCATAGTTATACTCAAATTATGAAAACTGCAATTTCTATCCCGGACAATTTGTTTCGTGAAGTTGATCTGTATGCCAAAAACCACGGTTTTTCACGTAGTCAACTATTCGCAAAGGCTGTTGCGCAATATCTTGAAGTGTACCCTTCCGACCGTATCACCAAACAACTTAATGCAGTTTATTCATCAAAACCTGCCGCATTGGATGAAACTCTTGCAAGCATGCAATTCAGCTCAATAGAAAAAGAAGAATGGTGATCAAACGAGGGGAAATCTGGTGGGCCGCCCTGCCAAAGCCGATTGGTTCGGGGCCTGGTTACAAAAGGCCAATACTCATTGTCCAATCAGACGAGTTTAATAAAAGCAAAATCAACACAATAATTGCGGCCGTAATCACATCAAACACCAGATTGTCAGGGGCGCCTGGAAACGTATTACTCTCCCCCCAGAAATCAAAATTACCAAAAGCAAGCGTAATTAATGTTTCGCAGATAATAACCATTGATAAATCATTTTTGTCCGAAAAGGTTCACACCCTTGCACACGAAATAATCGCGCAAGTTGATGATGGACTGAAGTTAGTCCTTAAATTATAGGGGATAAGGAACCACATCATCCCGAATTCCCTCGGCACTGTCGTACTCATGGCAATCCAGAAGCGCAGGGAATGATCAGTCAAACCATGAATCTGTTAGCGTTATCCATTTGGACACCTACAGACTACCCACCTGCGCCGTCAGGCGCTTAAGCTTCCTGCTCTTCCAGATCAGATAGATGGCGGGATAGATGGTCAACTCGAGGATCTCGGAGGTAACCACCCCGCCGATCATCGGCGCGGCGATTCTTTTCATCACATCGGCGCCGGCGCCGTGGCTGAACATGATCGGGATCAGGCCCGCCAGGATGACGCCGACCGTCATGAGCTTCGGCCGGATGCGCTTGACCGCGCCGTGCATGATCGCCTCCTTCAGATCAGCTTCGGTATGCATCCGCCCTTCCTTGCGCCATTCCTCGTAAGCGAGATCCAGATAGAGCAGCATCACCACCCCGGTTTCCGCGTCCAGGCCGGCCAGGGCAATCATGCCGACCCAGACCGCGATGCTCAGGTTATAGTTCAGAAAATAGAGGAACCAGAAGGAACCGACCAGGGAAAACGGCACCGCCAACAGCACGATCACCGTCTTGGTAACGGATTTCGTGCTGAAGTAGATGATGACAAAGATGATGAGCAGCGTCAGCGGGATAACGATTTTAAGCCGCTCATGAGTCTGCATGAGATACTCATACTCACCGCTCCACTGCAGCCGGTACCCCGGCGGCAACTGCACCGCGGCAGCCACCCGTTGCTTGGCCTCGTCAACATAGCCCCCCATATCCCGGCCGGAAAAGTCGATATAGACATAGGCGGCGAGCAGCCCTGCCTCACTCTTGATCTGGCCAGGCCCTTGGACAATTTCGATGTCAGCTATCTGGCCAAGGGTGATATAGCCGGGCCGGCTTGGGCTTTGGGGTGGCGGGCTGGCCATGGCCGGGGCACCGCCACTGGCCAGGGGCACCAGGATCCGCTTGATCGACTCGATGTCGTTTCTGAAATCGCGGGCGTATCTGACATTCACCGGGTAGCGCTCCCGCCCCTCGACCGTGGTCGTTAGATTCATGCCGCCCAGGACACTGGCCACCACGTCCTGGACATCTTCCATGGCGAGTCCATAGCGCGCTATATCCTCCCGCCGGGGCGTGATATCGATGTAATAGCCGGTCGACAGCCGCTCGGCATAGGCGCTCCGGGTGCCGGGGATATCCTGAACCGCCTTTTCGATGTCCTTGGCGACCTTCTCGATCCCGGCTATTCTAGGCCCCAGCACCTTGATCCCCACCGGCGTTCTGATCCCGGTGGCCAGCATGTCGATCCTGGCCTTGATAGGCATGGTGAATGAATTGGCGACCCCGGGAATGGTAAGGGCGTCGTTCATTTCGTCCTTCAGCTTTTCCACGGTCATACCGGGACGCCACTCGGCCTCCGGCTTGAGATTGACGATGGTCTCGAACATATCGATCGGCGCCGGATCGGTAGCGGTTTCCGCCCGGCCCGCCTTACCAAAAACCTGGGCCACTTCGGGAATCTTCATTAACAAGCCATCCTGCAGCCGCAAGAGTTTTGCCGCCCCCGCAATCGCCAGGCCCGGCACGGTTACCGGCATATAGAAAAGATTCCCTTCATAAAGCGGCGGCATGAACTCCGTTCCCAGCTTGCGGACCGGATAGACGGTGGCTGCCATGATAATGACCGCCGCGATGATTATCGTCCAGCGGTGCCGGAGCGAAAAGGCGACCCTGGGCTTGTACAATTTGCCGAGCAGGACGATGATCGGGTTCTTGTTCTCCGGCCGAATCTTGCCGCGGATGAACATGGTCATGAAGACCGGCGTCAAGGTCACCGCCAGAAAGGAGGCGAAGAGCATGGCGAAAGACTTGGTATAGGCCAGCGGCTTGAAGAGCCGGCCCGCCTGGCCCTGCAGGGTAAAGACGGGAAGGAAGCCGACGGTGATTACCAGTAGCGCGAAGAACAGCGACGGCCCGACCTCCTTGGCGGCCGCGATAATGACCTCGACCCGGTCCCCTGGTCGGCCGGCATGTTCCCACTCCTCGAGTTTCTTGTGGGCATTCTCCACCATGATGATCGAGGCGTCGACCATGGCGCCGATGGCGATGGCGATACCGCCCAGGCTCATGATATTGGAGGTGACGCCAAGATAATACATGCAGATAAAGGAGATGATAATGGCCACCGGCAAGGTCAGGATCACCACCAGGGCGCTCGGCAGATGGAAGAGAAAGATGATGCAGACCACACTCACCGCGATGGAGAGTTTGATGATCTCCTCCTTCAAGGTAGCAATTGAACCATGAATGAGGTCCGAGCGGTCATAGGTGGTGACGATCTTTACGCCCTTGGGCAAGGAGGGCTGGACCTCGCTTACGATCTTCTCCTTGACGCGGTCGATGACGTTTAGGACATTCTCGCCAAAGCGCACGATGACGATGCCGCCCGTCACCTCGCCCTTGCCGTCAAGATCGGCCAGGCCCCGTCGGATCTCGGGACCAAGCCGCAGGGTAGCGACATCGCGCAGAAACACCGGGGTGCCGGAGCCGTCGGTCTTGATGGCGATATCCGCCAGGTCATGGATGTCCTTGATATAGCCGCGGCCCCGCACCATGTATTCGGTGCCTGACATCTCCAGAACCCTGCCCTCCACCTCCGTATTGCTCTTGCGGACACCATTCGCCAGCTCCCGCAAGGAAATGCCATAGGCAGCCAGACGGTTCGGATCAATGGTGATCTGGTACTGCCTGACAAAGCCGCCGACACTGGCAACCTGGGAGACACCAGGCACGCTTTCCAGGGCAAGCTTGACGTTCCAATCTTGCATGGAACGCAACTGCGCCAGATCATGGCCGCCGGTTTCATCGACCAGGGCATAACTGAAGCCCCAGCCGACGCTGGTGGCGTCCGGCCCCAGCACCGGATTGACATCAGCCGGGATCTTGCTCTTTACCGATTGCAGATATTCCAGGACCCGGCTTCTGGCCCAGTAGATGTCAGTGCCTTCCTTGAAGATGACATAGATGAACGAACTGCCCAAGAATGAGAAACCGCGCACCGCCTGCACCTTGGGCGCGGCAAGCAGGGTCGAGGTGATCGGATAGGTTACCTGGTCCTCGACCAGGTTCGGGCTGCGGCCCGGCCAGTCCGCGTAGATGATGACCTGGGTATCGCTGAGATCCGGGATGGCGTCGAGCGGGATCTGGCGCAGGGTCCAGAAACCCCAGAGGCAGAGAAAGGTGGTCAGCAACAGGACGATGAATTTGTTGCGGGTGCTGTAGTCTATGATACTGGCAATCATGGCTGGCTCAACGCTCGGACTCGCCAAGGGGAGTCACACCCTTGAGCTGGGCCTCGGAATCAATGAGAAAGGTTGCCGAGATCGCCACCTTTTCACCGGCCTCAAGACCCCTGGTCACCTCGCTGAACCCTTCGGCCCGCGCGCCAAGCTTCACCTCGCGCGGTTCAAAATTACCGCCCCCCTTATCGACATAGACGATCTGCCGTTTGCCGGTATCCATCACCGCGTCGTCGGGGATGGCCAACCGGTTGCCGAGTGGCACAATGATCTCAACGCTGGCGAACATCTGGGGCATAAGTTCCCCGCCTGGATTCGGAATCGTCAACCGGACCTTGGCGGTCCTGGTGTCGCCGGAAATGGCCGGATAGATATAGTCGATTTTTGCGGTGAATTGCCTGCCCGGAAAAGAACCGAGCGTGATGGCGGCGGTCTGGCCTGTCTTGATCAGGGCTATTTCATTTTCATAGATATCAGCCATGACCCACATGACCGACAGGTCGGCAATATCAAAAAGTTTTTCCCCGGGCATCACCTTCATGCCCTGCAGCGCCATCTTCTGCACCACGTAACCGCTTACCGGACTGAACACGGTCAGGGTACGCAGCGGGGTGCCCGAAACTTCGATTTTCCTGATCTGGCTGTCGTTTATATCCAACAATTTAAGCCGCTGCCGGGCTGCCTCGAGCAGCGCTTGCGCATCCCCCGCCAACATGCGGTTGATGTCCTCGCCGCCACTCTCCTGGGCATGGCCGGCCCATTTCAGCACATTCAAGAACTCCTGCTGCGTAGCAATCAGTTCAGGACTATAGACCTCGGCCAGGGGTTCGCCCTTGCCCACATGGCGGCCAATGTAGTCGATATGCAGCTTTTCGATCCAACCTTCCAACTTGGTGTTGACCGTGGCAATTTTCTGCTCATCATACTCGACCCGGCCCACCGTCCTCACCGTTTTCCGGAGAGCCCTTACCGTGGCCGCGGTGGTCTGCACGCCGATCATCTCCTGCTTTTCCAGCGGAATCTCGACCGTTGGCGCCTCCTCGGTAGCCGCCGATTCCGTTGCCTGCTCCGGGGCCGTGGCCGACTGCGCGGGCGGCGCCCCGCCATGGCCTTCGTACTGGGCCAGGGCTGTCCCGAAAAATAGCAGCGTTGCCCATAACAAAACGAGCAAAACATTAATCCGCATGGGCTTCATGATTTTCATTGACTGCCCGCCATGGTTGCGGCCTCGCTGACCCCGGCAATGGACTCCAGCCGGGCGACGGCCTTTTCCCGCTCAACGAACTGCCCCCAGTAGAGCGTTTCGTAATCAAGCAGTGACTTGAGCCTGCTGATCACCGTAATCGCCTCGATCTTCCCAGACCCATAGCCGGCAAGGGCCAGCTCGAAATCCTGGCGGGTCTTGGGGATCAAGCCATCCTGGTACAAGGCCATCAGTTTTTCCGCGGTTTTGACCATGGCGTAGTTGTCTCGGATGCCTGACGACAGCATCGAACTGCTACCCTCCAGTTCATGTTGCGCCGCCAAGGACAGCGACTCGGCCTCCAACACCGCCTGCCGCTGTTTTGACCGGTAAAAAAGCGGGATATTGAAGGTGGCGGTCAGGCTCCACATGTCCTGGAACTCGCCGGTTCTTTGCGCAAGCGAGGCGGCGACCGTGACATCGGGGTAATATTCTTTATTCGCCATGCTTACCCGCGATGCCGCCGAAGAGATCATCCTGGTCTTGGACTGTAGCTCAGGTGAGTTCTCCCGGGCCGTCCGCTGGAGTTCCTCCATGCTGTAGGGTAAGGCCGCCGACGTCGGCGCCATTGGTCTACCGAGGGCAAGGTTGCTGTCCCGGCCGACCGCATTGGTAAGCATCGCCTCCAACGACTGGACCTTCTGCCGCAGCATGGTCTCTTTTTCCAGGAGCATGAATTTTTCGGTCTGGGCCATCAGCACTTCCTGCTGGCCCCCCAGGCCGGAGGCATAGCGCGCCACGGCCGCGTCCTCGATGCGGGCAAAGAGGGCCGTCTTGTCCCGGATCAGGTCGAGATCCTTATAGGCGAGAAACAGGTCAAAGTAGAACTCTTTGACCGTGGCGATGACCTTGAGCCGCGCGGCCCGATACCCGGCCTCAAGGCTGGCCGCGTCGGCCGCGGCCATCTCGCCTTTCAGACCGAGCTTGCCAGGATAGGGAAACATCTGGGCGACGGAATACATCCACTGCGCCCCCTGCATCTCACCATAGGTGTATTTGTCCCAGCCTTCGTTCTGATAACCCACCATCACCATGGGGTCGGGAAGACTCGTGGCCTGCGGAATCTTGTAGCTGGCCGTCTTCCAGCGCGCGTGGGCAACCACGATCTCGTGATTGTTATGAAGCGCCTCGGCAATCAGGGGCGGCAGGGTCAGGAACGCATCAACGGCTAACGCCTTGGTCCAAAACAATAACACGGAACCCAGCACCGCAGCCGCCACCATCAGGCACGTCAGCGCGCCGCACAGCGCCGGCGTGCCCTGTTCCCGCCTGCCCATTATCCGCGCCTATCTCGCATCCACGGTGAATTTCATCGACGCGGACTTACCGGCCCGCGTGATCTTGACCGCGATATTCCAGGGGCCGGACATGGACAGGGCAAGTTTGGCCTCATAGGCGTCGCCCTTGGCCGTAGCCTCGGTCTTGTTGCTCATCGGCGGCATCCCGGGCATCGCCGGCATGGATGCCTCAACTTTCACCTGGGCGTCCTTGACCACGATGCCGGCCGCGTCCTTGATGACAATATTGACCATGTTGTCCCCGGCAATCGGCGGGTTGCGGTCAAAGGTGAGGGCCACGTCATAGTCGCCAGCCTTCTTGCTTACCTCATAGCCCTTGGCAAAGGCAAGACCTGCCGTAAGCAACAGAACCAACAGAGCTACTGCTAACTTTCTCATGGCTTTTCCTCCTCCTGGGGTAAGCATCCCAGGTTGTTTAGTGTTTAGACTGTAGTCTGTTAGTCTTTCAGGTGAACATATCCACCTAAATACCTACAGACTATCAGCCTGCGCCTTAACGGCGCAACATTTTTTATACTTTTTGCCGCTGCCGCATGGGCATGGCTCGTTTCTGCCGACCTTGGCGGACCGCACCGGCGCCGGCACCACCATATCGCCGTCCACATAGAACCATTGCCCATCTTCTTGCACAAACCTGCTCCGCTCATGGTGGCTGAAGACCCTGCCGCTATTCTCGAAGCGGGCCACGAACTCGACCACGCCGGTAACATCGTCCGTCCCGCCTGCCTCGGTGGCCAGGATTTCCAAACCGGTCCAACCGATCTCGGTCGGATCGTCGAACCCCTCTTCGCTCGGCCGGGTGGAGATGTGGCAGGTGCGGAGGATATAGGGGTAATCCCGCCGGGTGTAGGCGGAATAACGCGAGCGCATCAGGGCCTCGGCGGTAGGCGCCGGTTTGCTGCCATCCAGATAGGGGCCGCAGCACTGCGTAAATTCTTTTTCCGGGTTGCATGGGCAGGTCGTCATGATCGTGTCCTTGGCAGCTATAGCCAGATTCTTAATTACTGTAGGCATTAACGAACTGAAGTACCACTTTGTTCCACAATAATAATGAGACCGCAGGCATCACGGCCAGTCCATGGATCAGTTGATTGGGCAACTGATGGGATATTGCAGGGGAGCATCGGGGGCCATGAGTTCGTCCATGAAGCTGACAAATTCCGCGTCAAACCGCGGCCCGAGTTCAAGCCAGACGAGTCGGAAATTTTCCCGGGCCCCAAACTCCCGCATCCGCGCCACCCACTCGCTCCACTGCCGCTCCTCCACGTCCGTGGTCTGATCATTATACATCACATAGGCCCGCTGGAAGAGGCCAAGCAGCATGCCAAAAAGAACCCGTTCCTGCCGAATCCGGGCCGGAGTGGCCTCCCCCGAATCAGGCAGGGGGGAATCGAGCACATCGAGTTCAGGCCGCGCCAGACAGAGTTCCAGGAAGTGGAGATACTGATTGTCCAGGGTATGCCAGGCCCCATAGGCCCGCTCATGCCGTGCCCTTCTCTGTTCCTGAAGATACAGCCAGATGGCCAGGGGCAGCCCGACGATGGTCACGAGATGGGTAATGATTTGCAGAAAATCGTTCATGAAGATGATCTCCGTTCTCTTACTTTTGGAGCCGTGCGGGCGTCCGGCCCGCTCACATCCAGCACTTCGCCAATGAAGTATAACCCGGCTACCTGGTGGCTGGCCATGGTTTTCGAGAACACCGCCGCACCAGCCACCCCGCTGGCGCAGCCAGGCCAAGTCCATCTACAGCAGGCCGTACTTTTTCCGCTTCCGGTAGAGGGTGGAGGCATCGATCCCCATCTCCTGCGCGACCATGGCCAGGGTATTGGGCACGCCGGCATATTTTTCCTCGAGTTCCAAGAGTCGCTCCCGCTCCCCCTGGGGCCTTGCCACCGTATCGTCTGTCGCCTTGCCAAGGGTTGGGAAATGCTCAATCTCCAGCTCCTCGCCCTGGGAAAGGATGATGGCCCTTTCGATGCTATGCTCCAGTTCGCGCACATTGCCCGGCCAGTCGTAACCGAGTAGCCCGGTCATCAGGGCCGAGGAGATGATCCGGCCCGTTTTTTTATGTTTCTGGCGAAATTTTTCCAGAAAATGCTGGGCCAGCAACACGATGTCGTCCTTCCGTTCGCGTAGCGGCGGCACGTACACCGGGATCACATTGAGCCGGTAAAAGAGATCCTCCCGGAATCTCCCCATCTTGATCGCTTCCTCCAAGGGCCGGTTGGTGGAGGCGATGATCCGCACATCCACCTTGATGGTCTCGTTGCTGCCCACCCGCTCGAACTCCATCTCTTGGAGAACCCGCAGCAACTTGGCCTGCATGCTGGGCGAGATATCGCCGATTTCGTCGAGAAACAGGCTGCCGCCGTCCGCGGCCTCGAAGCGCCCCTTGTGGTCCCGGGTGGCGCCGGTGAAGGCCCCCTTGACATGGCCGAAGAGCTCCGATTCCAGCAGGCCTTCAGAGAGGGCCGTGCAGTTGACCGTGACCAGTGGCCGCGCGGCCCGCGGGCTCGCATAGTGGAGCGCCTTGGCGAGCAGTTCCTTGCCAGTGCCCGTCTCGCCGCGCACCAGCACCGTGGCGTCGGTCCGGGCGATGGTGGCCACCAGTTCAAGCAGTTCCATCATCTTGCGGTTATTGGTGATGATATTGGCGAAGCGGTTCTCCTGGCCGACCTGCTGCTTCAGTTCCCGCACTTCGCAGACCAGTTGCTGCTTTTCCAGCGCCTGCCTGACCAGCAGGAACATCTCCTCATAGTTCAGTGGTTTGGTGAGGTAGCTGAAGGCCCCGATCCGCATGGCCTCCACCGCCATCTGGATGGTGCCGTAAGCGGTCACCATGATCACCGGAATATCGGGATAGGTACGATGGACATGCTGCAGAAATTCCAGGCCGTTCATGCCGGGCATTTTGAAGTCCACCAGCACCGCGTCCACCACCTTCTCGGCAAGCAGGCGCAAACCTGCCGGTCCCGAGGAGGCGAGATAAACCACGTACCCCTTGGCGACTAGATTGAGCTGCATTACCTCCAGGATGGCGGCCTCATCATCAACCACGAGAATCGCGCCCTGTTTAGCCATGGCCCGCCACCTCGTTGCTCAGGGCGGGGTTGAGCGGCAGATGAATGATAACCTCCGTGCCTGGCCCTGGTTCGCGCTGCCGCAACTGCATGGTGCCCCGGTGCTGGGTGACGATCTGCCTGACAATGGCCAGACCGAGCCCGATGCCGTTGATTTTGGTGGTATAGAACGGCTTGAAGACCGCCGGGGCGATCTCGGCGGCGATGCCGCTGCCGGTATCGCTCACCGACAGTTCCACCTCATCGCCACCCTCGGGGCGGACGAGCAGCCGGGTCTTCAGGGTGATGGTACCGCCAGCCGGGGTGGCCTCGATGGCATTTTCCATGAGGTTGATGATCACCCGCTGAAACTGGTTGGAATCCATACGCACCAAGGGCAGCGCCGCGCCAAATTCCTTTGCCAGGACAAGGGTGTGACTGGCTATTTCCTCCAGCAGGAAGGAGGCCGACTCCTTCACCAGTTCGTTAATGTTGCAGGCCGTGAAATGCGGAATCATCGGCTTGGAGACCTCCAAGAGGGCGTGAGTAACGCCGTCCAAGCGCTTGACCTGGCCATGGATCAGATGGGCGATATTCTGAATTTCCGGGTCGTCGGCATACCTGGTGCCAAGATACTGGATCCCGCCTTCAATGGCGTTCAAGGGGTTGCGCACATCGTGGGCAACCTTGGCGGCCACTTCCCCGAGTTCGGCCAGGTTCCGGGACAGGTTCAATTCCTCCCGAAGCTTGTCGCGCTCGGTAATATCCTCAAAGGCCACGATAACGGGGTTTTTCCCGGATTCGGTACCAACGTGCAGTGGCAGCACATTTAAACTGATGGTCATGGCCTCACCGGTGAGCCTGCGGACCGAGACCTCATGGCCGATTAAAGGCCGACCGTCCTGCTGATAGCGCTGGATCGCCCGCAGGATAATCCCGAAGAACTCTTGACATCGGCTGCATTCCTGCTGGATTTCCACAATATCGGCGCCGACGAGGGCTTGCAAATTGATGCCGAGCATGACCTGGGCCGCCCGGTTATAGGCGCCGATGCGCAGATCTTCATCAAGCGAGATGACCGCGGAGGAGAGGCTGTCGAGGATCTGTTCGTGGTAGACCCGCATCTCAAGGTTGCGGCGATTGGCCTCCTCCAGTTCCTTGGCATATTTTTCAAGATACTCCTTGGCCTGCCGCATCCCGTCGGCTTGGTCCCGGAGGTTTCTGACCATGAGGTCAAAACCATCATGCAGCCGCTCCAGTTCATCGCCGCTGTTTTTTTTGTACACCACGCACTTACGGCAGTCCCCGAGCTTCTGGGCATGGACCCCCTGGACCTCACCTGTGCAAAAGGTGCCGGCCACGGTCCAGCACTTCTCATCCTTGTTCCCGTAGGAAGGGCAAATGGTCTGCGGGCAGTGCAACTTTTCCCAGCAATAGACATAATTGATGGGCAACTTTTTTTCTGGAAAGATGCCGGCCAGCACCTTGTAGGTTTTCTCGGTCAGCACCCGGATGGGGTGGGAGATCAGCCGGATGATGATAAAGGCCCCGGCCAGTCCGAACAGGGCGACAAAGAAGATGACGTGCACGATGATTCTGGCCGTGGTTTCCCGCGGGTTATGCAGCAGGGTGAGCAGGTCGGTGCTGTCGAAGGTCAAGAGAACGCTGCCCAGGTATTGCCCCCCATCAAGGACCGGCGCGTAGATCACCTCAAGCCCGGCCGTTGGCATGGCGAAAGCGTAGTAGCCCTGCTCGGCATAGGCCTGCCGCGAGGTGGGACCGACCGGAATTTCTTGGCCGATCATGGCCATGTCGGTATGGGCCACAGCCACGCCCAGGTGGTCGACAATGGCGCAATCCCTGACATTGGGTAACCCCCCGACGATGGTAGCGACCCGGTTGAGCATCATCTTGTGCTGAATGGCCAGCAGGGGCGCGACGTTTGCCGCGATGCTCCGGGCCAGGGTGATATGCGCCTGCTGGATCACCGCCTGTTCATTCAAGGCGACCAGCAGGGTGCCGGCGCCGCCGACCATGACCACAAAAACAAGATAGGCGAGGATGACCTTGACGTTGATGGAAAAATGCTGGAAAAAATATAATACCTTTTTCATTGAGCCCCTGCCTTGTGGTCTTCCAGGGAATCCAGAGCTTTCTGGACCAGGCTGTCCACCCCATCCAGCCGGGCTGCCATCCGTTGCAACTGAAAGGTATGCCAGTTTGCCTTGCAGTCGCGCAGTTCGCGACTGGCGAGATTCAGAAAACCACTGGCCTTGTTCTGGTTCACGCCCTGCCGGCCGGCCACCTTAAGCTTCTCTCGAACCTGGGCGATCTTCCAGTCAATACCCGCCATCCGGCTCAAGATATCCCGGGCCAGGGCGCCCACCTCGGGTAAATTCCGGTTCCCCGGGTTATGGCAGACCCCGCACAGCTTCGCAATCGCCGCCGCCCCGATAACCTTGGTCGCCATGGCGTCATGGCAGGCGATACAATCAGGGCCCGTCCCCTGGCTTATCAGGCTCCGGTAATGGCTGGAACTCTGAAAATCCAGAAATTCCCGCTTATGGCACTGGCCGCACAACCCGGGGATTTTTGTGTAATAGACCGTGCTCCTCGGATTCATGGCACCGTAAACCCCTTGATGGGCACTGCCCTTGTCGACTTCCCGGGGGTTGCCGGCGTGGCAATCCTCGCAGGCCACATGCAGGCGCGCGTGGATTGACCCCTCCCAGTCAGCATGCGAATCCCTTAGCGGCCGGGAAGCAGCAACGGCATGGCAGTCCACGCAACTGTTGGCGGCAGCGGCAGCGGCAGCCACGGGCATGAAGCAAACCGCCAGGAACGTCAGGCAGGAATGCCGGCAAACTTGCTTAACGTCGATTGCGGGTGAATCGTGCATGGTAACTTACTTATGCACGATTATTTCCGGAAAAGCGAAAAGAAAATCGCGCCCACCTAAAGGCCGGCACCGTCAACTAACGTGTAACATATTGTTATAAAAGTATTTAAATATTATTCATGCGCCTTGGCAAAGGAATTGCATAATGCATCTCATACCACGATGTGGCATACATTTTTATTTTCTCACTTCAGGTTGGGAATATCATCATGGAAAAAACCAACATTGCAAAAGGCAGGGTGCTTAAATTCCCTGGATCACCCCGCGGGGCAAGGACATTGCATCGGTCCTTCATACCGCGGGGTTATGCGCAGGGACATGTCCGCGGGAGTGTGGGCTCCAAGTTTTTTTTCAGGCCAGACCTGCCAGCGCCAACTGACCAATGCGGCAATCAGCAATAAAACCATAATGGACTAATCGAACAGCTTGAATCTGGAGGAATTGTATGAAAAAGCACCTCGCAGTTTTGCTTTGGGTCACCTTGGGCACTGCCGTGGGCATCGCGCCGGCATGGGCTGGCAAACCGAGCGGTGGTGGCGGCGGCGGCGGCGGGTCGACCATCCCCCCCAAAAACGCCTTCAACATCCTGATGAACTACGAGTTGGGCATGCACTGCACCGGCTTTGAGTTTTCCTATTGCTGCATTCTACCACCGTACAATTCGATTCTGGCCCAGGTGGTGAAAACCGAGAAGACCAGCGGCAAGCCGAGCCTCATGGAGGCGGATGACACTGATGGGCTTGACGCCTTGGGGCGGCCTACCGTGGTGCGCGACAAGGCCCTGGACAGCAATGGCAACTTCAAAAAATACGTGCTCCGCTACTGGCACGACGCCCAACCGCGCAACGATGGCCGCGGCGCCCCTCAGTCCAGCACCTTGATCAGCCAGGTGGAAGGCCACTCCCTGCTGATGTGGAATACCGTGCAGGATTCCGTGGCACTAAACGCCAATGGCGCCATCATCTATGATGCCAACGGTGTGGCCCAGGGCGACGGCGACTTCACCGGTCCCACCGACAACTACGCCAACGCCTGGCTGAACCATCTGTACATTTATGCCGACCTGGAGGGCAGCAACCCGACCAATTCCACCCTGGAACGCAACAAGATCCGTTTGGGCGTTGCCGGCGGCGTGGTCTATCCGCCCAACACTGGCGCGGCCCTGCATCCCATGGGACCCGGCGTTACCGGCGGCATCCCCGGCTCGAACACCCTGACCTTCTCGGGCGACAAGGGTACGGTGGTTTACACCCAGATGAAGGTGCTGGAGAACCTGCCCATCACCCTGACCTCAGCCGGTATCTGGGAGGCCTTGGGCCTGCCGCTCACGCCGTTTGAGGATACCATCAATTTCTTTGGCGACCCGGGCGCGGTGGATGAAGACACCATCCGGCCCTACGTGATCATGCGGGCCCAGCTCGAGGACTATGCCACGGGCGCGGCCATTCTGGATAACGGCCAGCCGGTGCAAGGCATGGGCACGGCGCCCATTGATATTCCCAACTGCGAACGCTGTCACGGCATCACCAGCATCACCGCGGTAAACAGCGCCCAGCGGAATAACCAGAGTATCGTACCCTTTGTCCAGGAAGAGATCGACTTCTGGAAGGCTTACTATAACATCGATACGGCGGCCGGCGACTCTGACTGGTATCCGCGCATCAAGGGGGCGGCCATCTCCATCCTGGCCATCCACGATGCCCAGCACGGCACCTCCTTCACCGCCAACTGGCCGGTTCTGGGCGGCGCCTCACCGCAGAAGACCAGGCTGGGCGGGCCGTCCATCATCTGCCAGCGCTGCCATGCCGACAACGTCATCGCCGCGGTTAAATCGGCCTATAATCCGGCCAACGGCAGCCTGATCATGCCGCTCACCGAGGCCATCCACAACAACCATAAGAACAACCAGTTCGCCGATTCCCTCGGTCGGGACGGCAGTTGTCAGGGTTGTCATCCGGCCCATCGGTCCGACGGCTCCATGGCCAGCTTCCCCATAGACCATCTGGGCAACAACAACTTTGCCAATGGCGACAACCGTGACTCTTTCGGCGGTTGCTATGTAGGTCGCGATGTCCATATCAATCCCAACAAGGATACGGACGGCGCCGGCACCCCCAGCCATCTGAACGCCATGGGCAACTGGCTCGTGACCAATGTGGCCCAGGACACCGGTGCCTGGAAGGGTATCTGGTGCACCAACTGCCACAGTCAGTTTGGCCAGGAACTGTGGAAAAAGGAGAATGTGACCGACTTGGTCCATGCCAAGCCCGGTGACGCCGGTAATGTGCGTGAGCCTAAGGCCAATGCTACCCTGGCGGATGTGGCCGCGGGTATAGGCGTAACCACGGCGCAGGCCACGGCCTGGCTCGATCCCAAGACCACCGCCGACACCTTTGCGGTCTGGGCACGGGATCCTGGTCTGTGCGGCCATGTGGCCACGCTGTTCGGCGCCCCGGCCAATCCGGCCCAAGACGGCAACGTTGCCACCATCGAGGTGAACCTCACGGCCGCCGGCAATTGCTCCACGCCGGTGGGGGCCCCTGGCCCGGACTGTGACGGCAACGGCTCGCCGGACTTCTTCATCTGCGGCTCCGCGGATGGTGACGGCGATTTCAGCGTCCACATCCTGGATTTCTGCACTACCGGCGACTGCGTGAGCGCAGCCCAAGCGACCCTGCACACTGGTGGCGCGGCCGCCGTGCCAGTGCCCATGTCGGCCGCCACCGATGGCCGCGACCACTGGCTGGCCCCGGGCGAACCGCACTGCGCCGACTGCCATGCCGCCCCCTATGTGGAGCAGAGCGGCAACATCTCCAACAACCCGCCCTTCAACTACCCGAAGAAGGCATCGCTGTTCCGTTACACCAAGGGCCATCAGGGTATCACCTGTCAGGGTTGCCATGAGTCCACCCATGGTCTCTATCCCGTGACCCCGACGATTGACACCACAACCTATGCCCAGGCGGCCAGCCTGAACACCGACAGTTCCCACGGGCCGCTCAAGTGCAACGCCTGCCATAATGCCACCGCCAACGGGGTGGAAAAGTCTGTGGGCAATCTCACGTACAATGGCACCAGCATCGGCACGGACTTTGATGCGGCGGTTTCCTGGGCCCACACCTACACCGATGAGGCCGACCCGCGCACGAGCATCTGCCTGCGTTGCCATGGCGACAATTCCAGCAAGATATCCTCCACCGACGGCAAATGGACAACCCATGCCAAGTCGGGCCGGGTATCGAGGAACGCCATGGACAAGGTGGAGAAGCTGCAGCTTGGCCATGTGGCCGGTGATCAGGCCTTTGAGAACCCCTACACCACCCTGTGCGTCACCTGCCATAGTAACCGGCAGGCAACCTTGAAGAAAAAAGGTTGCACCACCAGATGGAAGAAGCACCTGGTGGAGGGACGGGCCTCGGAGTCAGTGTGGGAGGCCATTTCCAAGGAAAATACCGGTAGCACCTGCGGTTACTGACGATGCTACGGTTTACCCATTAACCTGAACGCCTGGAGGGGACCATCCCCTCCAGGCCCTTACCTCGCGCGCCCAGCAAACAAAAAGGGCGCATTGCAGAAAGGCATGTCGTGACCATGTGGAGGCAGAGAAAAATAATGAAGAAAGTCTGTTGTGGAATCGTGATACTGCTGCTGGCCCTGGCGGGCGCGGCTGCTCATGCGGTGGACCCGCAAAAATCGGATGACGTTATTGCCAAGGTCGGCGATCAGACGATCACCCTCTCCCAGATTGACACCATCATCAACAGTTCCTCATTCGTAGGGATGGACATACCCCAGGTCGGCACCCCGGAGCGGGAACGGGCCCGGCTCGTTACCCTGGACAAAATGATCTCGGCCAATCTGCTCTACCTGGATGCCAAAAAGGCAAAGATGGATAACGAGCCCGGCTTCCAGGCCGAGGCGGATCGTTTTGCCAAGGGTATCCTGGCCGGCCTCTATCGGAGCAAGGCTCTGGTCGGTGAGATCGAGGTCAGCGAGGCCGAGGTCCAGGATTTTATCAAAAAGAATTTCAAGGATGACGTGGAGATTACCGACGACCTCAAGCTGGCCGCCGAGGCCATGATTCGCAAGGACAGGCACAAGGTCCGCACAAGCGATATGCGGCAACGGCTGCGGACCGGCACCACGGTGACCGTAAAGCAGGAAAAATTGGCCCCCGAGGACGACGCCGGGCGCAAGGACGATCAGGTCATTGCGACCATAGGCCGACAACCGGTAACCTGGGGCGAGGCCAAGGACGTGCTCACCACGGCGGACGCGGCTAAAACCCTGGCCGAGCGCCTGGACCTCCTGGACCATTTTCTCGATGAACAGCTCATGACTCAAAAGGCCATGCAGCTCGGGCTTAACAAGGACGAGGTCTTCCTGGAGCGCATGGCTGAATTCAAGAAGGCCCGGCTGGTCAATATGCGGCGCGGCCAACTGATCGCCGGCCTGGAGCCGGACCAGCAGACCCTGCAGGCCTTTTACGAGGCCAACAAGCAGAGAATCATCCATCCGGAATCCCGTGAGATCCAGATGGTTGTTCTGAAAACCGAGAAAGAGGCCAAGAAGGTTCTGGCCAGGATCAAGGCCGGCAAACTCACCATCCATGAGGCGGCCGCCCAGTACTCGATTGACCCGAATGTCAAGAAAACGTTAGGGGTAATCGGCTGGGTCGCCAAGGGCACCGGCTTCCCCGCCTTGGATAAACTGGCCTTCTCGGCCGAGAAAGACGTAATTGCCGGGCCGGTGCATACCGAGGCCGGCTGGCACCTGGTCATGGTTCATGATATCCGCGACGCCTTATATGTCAATTTCCAGGAAAGCAACACCCAGGAGCTGACCAAGCGCATGTATTTCCATGACAAGCTGAATAATTATGTAAGCAATCTGCGGCTGGAGAGCTTTCCAGTGGAGGTCTATGGCGAGGTCTTAAAGGAAAAAACCGGGGTAAAGCAGCCGGAGGCCGCGCCAACCGCCCCCAATGCTGAAAAAGGCTGAACAACCTCGAAAAGAAAATCGAAAACCCACCCTGCCGGCCTCCTCTCCCGGGCCAACCCGGTGGACCAAAGAAAAACCCCGGCTGCACAAGCCGGGGTTTTTCTTTTACCTGAGGGACGCGGTCAGCTATCAGCGGTCAGCGAAACAACTTCATCAAGTAAGCACCTTAAGCTGAATGCTGAATGCTGAAAGCTGAGCGCTGAAAGCTGGACCTTGAATCCCGTCCGGCTTATGTGGTTTCCGTATTATGGATACTAAACATCCACTGGGGAGTAGCAAAATGCAATGTTGTGCTGCATAATGATTTTTGTTCTGAAGAACATTGCGATCCGCCGCCGGCGCAGCCGGTCGGCTGCATTGCCTGATTAGCCGCCGATAATTTCATTTAGCCCTTCAATGACAAGATCGAGTTCTTCTGGTGAGATCTTCGCAATTCGCTTTCCAAGACGCTCCTGCGAGAGGGTGCGAATCTGGCTGATTTTGACCCATGACCGTTTTGGAAGAGCAGCGGCCGAGAGCGGTAGGGTCAGTGGAAATCCGGCCTTTTGTGCTTGGCTGGTAAGCGCTACGGCGATAACGACACCAGAGCGATCATTGAAAACATCTTGGCTCAGAATAAGTACCGGCCTTAAACCAGATTGTTCGTGACCCTTTGTCGGATCGAGGTTTGCCCAGTAGACTTCGCCCCTCAGTATTCTGGCCATTGTTCGATTTCCCGGGAGAACCCTTCTTCGGCAATCGCCTTTTCAACGGCCGGATCGAGTTTGGCGCACTCTCTTGCCAAACGACTCTTGTTGACTCGCGAGAGCTTTTCTTTGATGGCTTCTTGAATGGCCTTGCTTCGATTGGGAAAAACTTTGGATAATACCAGCCGATCAAGCTTGCCCAGTGTTTCTTCTTCAATTGTGATCGCGATCTTGGCTGTGCTCATATGCCACCCCCGGTATTACATTATGTCATACCATGGCAGTTTTCAAGTTCTTTTTTTAGGCTAACGTCGCGGATAAGGGGCCAGCCATTAGCGGCTGCTTGGCCCGATGCTGCCCTGGTCCCCCTTAATTTGCCTGGTTATGCAAAAGGAGATTGGGGAAGCGGGCAAAAATATCGAGGCCATCCGCGGGGTAGGCTATCGCATGCGGCAGGTTGAAAAAAGCGAGCACCACGATGGAGCCCAAAAAACCCGGCAACCAGGCTTAATGCGATGCAGAGGACTCGGCCTGAAGGCCGGTGTTCTGGCGCACGTAGAGTTCATCCCACATCTCTTCGGCGCGTTTGTCACGAAAAAGCAGGGAGCCAATGATTACGCAGAGAAATCCGGCTGGAATGGAAACAATACCAGGATTCTTCATCATGAAGATGGGCGCTTGCAGGCCGACGAGACTGGTGGTCTGACCTTCGTACTTCTTGAGCTCATCCTGGGCCGCACTGATCTCCTTGCTGAGCTTTTCGATATTCTTGCTCATCTCGGCCTGCCTGGCGGGAGCCAGGGCCGTTGTCAGCAGAGCCTGATCCTCTTGCAGCACATTGTTGGCCGCGGCGATCTTCTCCAGCGGATAGGTCATGTTGGGAGAGACCATGACCAGGCCGATGGCCGTCACCGCGCCCACCACCATACCTAACACTACGCCACCGGTATTGCAGCGTTTCCAGTAGAGGGTCATGACCACGGCCGGCAGGTTGGAGGAGGCGGCCACGGCAAAGGCCAGCCCGACCAGATGGGCAACATTCTGCCCCTTGGCCATGATGCCCAACCCAATGGAGACCACGCCGACGATCAGCGCCGAGATGCGGGCCGCCCTCACCTGCTCTTCCGGCGTGGCGTGGTCACCGCGGATGACGCCCACGTAAATGTCATGGGCCATGGCCGAGGCCGAGGCCAGGACCAGCCCTGCCACCACCGCGACGATGGTGGCGAAGGCCACCGCCGCCACAAAGGCCAGGAACAGGTTGCCGAGGATGGAATCCGCCCCGCCGCCGACAAACTGGGCCAGCAAGGGAGCCGCCATGTTGCCGCCCTTGTCAAACGCGGAAATTTTGGCCGCGCCGACATTGATGGCGGCACCCAGTCCGAGGAACAGGGTCAGCACGTAGAAGCCGCCGATGATGATCATGGCCCAGATCACCGACTTCCGCGCCGCCTGGGCGGTGGGCACGGTGAAAAACCGCATCAGAATATGCGGCAGACCTGCGGTGCCCAGCACCAGCGCCATACCCAGGCTGAGCTGGTCAAGCGGATCCTTGAGCAGCAGACCCGGCTCCAGGAAGCGCTGCCCCAGTTGCGCTGGGGTCATATTGCTGGCTGAGTCACCCAGCAGTTTGGCAACGCGACCGATGACCTTTTCATCACTGACCACCGCCGTAAGGAAGGCAGGCATGGAAAAACCGTATGGGGCCCAGACAAAAAACACCAAGAGCGTCGAGGCCAGCACCAGCAGCGCCGCCTTGACGATCTGCACCCAGGTGGTGGCCTTCATGCCGCCGAACACCACATAGGACAACATCAGCACGCCGACCACGACCACGGATACTTCGTAATCAATGCCGATCAGGGTCTTCACCAGGACGCCGCCGCCCACCATTTGCGCGATCAGATAAAAGGTGGAGACGGTGATGGTGGAGAAAGCGGCCACGGTTTTCGCGGTTCTTCGATTGTTGCGGAAGGCCAGGATGTCACCAAGGGTATACTTGCCGATGTTGCGGCATGGTTCCGCGATAACCAGCAGCACGGTGATGAAGGCCACCAGAAAACCGACCGAGTACATGAAACCATCGTAGCCGTTCAGCGAGACCAGACCGGCGATGCCCAGAAAGGAGGCGGCCGACAGATAATCCCCGGCAATGGCCCAGCCGTTCTGGAGGCCGGAAACAGTGCGCCCGGCCGCGTAGAATTCCGCCGTGCTGTGGGTATACTTCGCGGCCCAGAAGGTGATATAGAGGGTAAGGCCGATGATGGCCCCGAAGACCAGAAAAGTCAGGATCCGGTATTGGGGGGCCACCGCGCCGGTATCCGCGGCAAAGACCACAACGGGCAACAGGGCAACGCCCAGCCCCGGGACGGCCGCCAGACATCTTATCAGGAAGCGCTGCATCGGATCACCCCTTGAGCCTGTGCGCGCGACTTATGATTTCCCGGGCCATGGTGTCGAACTCCTGGTTGGCGCGTTGTGCATAGATCACGGCAATCGCGCCGGCCACCGCGAACTCGGACAGGGCGAACAGGAGGCCAACGTTCATTGGTCCCCAGACCTTGATCTTGAAGAGCTCCGGAAAGTAGGCAGCCATGATCGGCAGCATGAAGTAATAGATCATGGAGATCACCATGAGCGTCCACAGGAAGCGGGTCTTCTTGCGGTGCAATTCCTGAAACTCTGGATCATTGTCAATCGCGGCCCAGTTTATTTTCTGATCAGCCATGTCGCGTCCTCATGGAATAGATTGCAGATGACCGGAATTCCTCTGTATGCTTTTACCGATTTCCAGGCCGTATCTTCAAGCTGAAAGCTGAACGCTCTATTTTAAAATCATTCATCTCTTGGACAGATTCTCTTCCAGCCAGCGCTGTGCCTCGGCCTGCTTGATCAGCTCACTGGCCTGGTTCATGGCGCGAAGCCGCGCCTTCTGGATAAAGGGCCAGAAAGAGTTCCGCCGTGGCCAGCGCGTCGGCCACCGCATTGTGCCTGGCATGGTTGATGATGCCAAACTGGGCGGCCCAGTCATCAAGGGTGTGGCAACGCTCCTTGATTTCAGGCAACAGGCCCGGCGCCAGATATACGAGATCGAGCCATCTGGAGGCAAGGTCAATGCCAAGCACGGTGTCAAGCGCCCGCCCGATCAGGGCCTTGTCAAAGGCCGCATGAAAGGCGACCACGGGATCCTTGCCACAGTATTCAAGGAAGCGGGTCAGGGCTAAATCCGGCGGTTCGCCCGCCACCTGGCGTTGGCCACCGATGCCATGCAGCAAAATGTTGGCGGTGTCGCTGGCATGGGACTGCTGCAGCACCGTCTCGAACCCATCATCAAAGCGGATCCGACCATCTTGAATGGCTACCGCCCCGATGGAAAGAAGATGGTCACTGCATGGGTTCTGGCCGCTGCTTTCCACATCCACCACGACCCAGCGCATCTTGGCCGCGTCAGCCGCCAGGTCGGCCGCCGAGCGGCGACGCCAGGCCACGATTCTACTGACCAGGGCAGGTTCCACCCGAGGTTTGAAGAAACGTGACCTGGTCAAAACTGAAAATCCCTTTCAAGGAGTGCTTGTAACTTGCGCGCTTGCCGGAAGGCCTCCTTAAGAATGCGGCGATCAAGATCATTCAAGGTGTCCGGATCGACGCGGTTCGACAAGGGGCGTCCCTGCTCGCGCTGTTCATGATGAACCCGCAACCGCAAGAGTTGAATGAAAAAGAAGGCATCGATCCAGGCATTTATCTGTTTCTGCTCCATGTGCCATTGCTCGCCGATACCGCGCAGGCGCCGAAGTGTATTGGTTTCGGCAAGCCCCGCCGCCAGGCTATAGATGCGTGCGGCATCCACAAACGGCGTGATGCCGTTGCATTTCAGATCCATGCTGTGCGGGAGTTCATCGGCATCACTGACCACAAAATCGCGGATAACCCCCAAGGGCGGGCGATTACCCAGGGCATTCATCACCATGTTGCGCAGAAAAAGGCGATTTTCACGGATCTTCTGGTGCAAGCGGGCGCGCAGCTCCCGCGCCAGATCCGTTACGCCATACAGGGGACGGAAATCGAAGAAAATCGTGGCCTGCAGCAGCACCGGCGCGTCACCGCGCTGGACCCAGGCCGCGAACCGGGCATCCCATTCGTCGAGGCTGAGACACCATTGCGGATTGCCTGCCATGATGTTGCCCTTGCACAGGGGAAAGCCGCACTCGGCCAGCGCCTGGTTGACGCGGCCGGCCATCGGCAGGAGGGCAGCGCGGACCTGCTCGGCCTCGCCGCCAGTCGGCACCCTGAAGATGATGCCATTGTCCTGATCAGTGTTGAGGGTCTGCTCTTGGCGGCCCTCGCTCCCCAAGGAAAGCCAGCAGAATTCAAGCCCCTCCAGCCCGGCCTCACGGCATGCCAGGGCAATAACACGTTGCGTCAGCAGATCATTGAGGGTGGCGATGAACTGGGTGAGCTGTTCCGCGGCCACCCCTTGGGCCAGCAGATTATGGGCCAGTTGGCGGATGTCTTCGCTGATCGGCACCAGGGCAGCACTGGCGGTGGCGTTGTGAATAGCGGCACTTATCTCGGTCAGGCCAAGGCGTTGCAGGGAGAAGAGGTCCTTTTCCGAGATGACCCCTACCAGTTGCCGGTTGTCCACGATCAGCACGTGATGCACGCCGCGCCTGGCCATTTCCATGGCTGCCTCGTGCGCAAAGGCCTGGGGGGGAAGAGTGACGAGGTCGGTGCTCATGAACGAGCCGATGGGCCGGGAGATGTCGGCCCGCGTCAGCGCGACCTTGGCCAGCAGATCAGCCAGGGTAAACATCCCTGCGGGCCCGCCGTGTTCATCAACGATGGCGATGGAACCAATACGATGCTCCTGCATGGCTTGTAGCGCATCATGGATCGAGGTCTCGGGCCGGCAGGTTACCGGTTGCCGCCGGATCAGCGTGGAGAGCGCGCTGCGCAAGGATTGTTGGGCATTGCTTTTCTGGGAGTATTGCGCCTGGATAACCAGCGTTGATTGTTCCAGCAGATTGGCGATCCGGCGGGTACAGAAATCACGAAACGGCAGACTGCGCCGGATAAGTTCCGTAAAATGCTCCACCGGCAACTCATAGCAGAAGGTATCCTCAACGGCCCGATAGACGCTGGCCACGGGACGGGCGGCCAACAGCGCGCCCAGGGGAAAGCATTCGCCTTGCACGAGCTGCCAGTTGGCCCCCTCGTCTGCCCGGCCCTCGTCAACCTGCTCCCCTACAACGGTGCCCTGTTTGATGACATAGAAACTCTGGGCGACCCCATGCGCGGGCGTCAGGATAATCGCATCCTTTGGATAATAGCCAAGCCGCAGGTGGCTGACCAGATACGTCAGCGGCTCCTGCTCCATGCGATCAAAGGGGGCATCGCGTTGCAGGTGCTCAATGGTCGCGGAAAGCAACGACTCGGGCACAGGGGGCGGTTGGCTCATGGTGACCTCACTTGCAAACTTATTGCGACATCATGATAAGCTCATAAAATTCAATAGTCTGATAGCTCCATACAAATTACCTGTCTCCCTGCTTCCGGGCAATCCCTTTCTCGCCCATGGCCTTCTCGATGGTGGACTGGGCGATCCGGTAATCATAGAGGGCCGCGATATGGGTGGTCTTGGCATTGATCAAGGTAATCTCGGCATCCGTGACCTCGATGGGGTTACCCACGCCGGCCGTATAGCGGCCGTTGGCAATCGCGTGGTTTTCCTCGGCCTGTTTGACCGTAAGGGCCGCGGTACTTATCCGCTCCTCGGCCTCCCGCAGATTAAGATAGGCCTGCTGGACATCCAGGTAAATCGCCTGGCGTAAGACCTCCGCGCTGGCCGTCTGGATATTCAAGGCAGCGCCGGCCTCCTCCACCTGATTTTTCGTCAAGAAACCGCTGAAGATGGGGAAGGTGGCGGTGACCCCCACGTCCCAGCCATCCTCCAACGGCAAGCTTTCCGCTGCCCCGGTATAGGAGGCATTACCAGACAGGGTGGGATAATAGCCTTTCCTGGCCACCTGCATGGCGCGCTCCGCCGCCAGTTGCTTGGCAAGCACGGATTTCAAGTCAGGCCGGTTGTCATAGGCCGTCTGCAAGGCATCTTCAAGCCGCAGGCCAAACGGCGCGAAGGCCAGGTTGTCTTCCAGGTTATACTCCGGGGCATTTGGCAACCCCATGGCGTTATTCAAGACCACCCTGGCGATCCGCAAGGCATTTTCCGCCTTGATCAGATTGAGCTGGGCGTTGCTCAGATCCACCTCCGCCTTGGTGACATCGAATTTTGGCCTGGTACCCACCTCGAAAAAACTTTTGGCCTGATCGAGGTGCTGCTGAAACTGCTTCACCGTTTCCGCGGCGACCTCTCTTGTCCTGGCCGCCTTCAGGATGCCGTAATAGGCCTGTTTCGTGTTGAAGATTACCTGGTCGGAGACATTCTGATAATCGGCCTGGGCCGCCGTAAGATTGGCGCTCTGTACCCCGACCTGGGCCGGGGTCTTGCCAAAATCATAGAGCAACTGCTTCACCGTGACGCCAGCACCATATTGATCCCTGGGATCGTCGCTGGTGCCTGCCGGGCTATTCGGAACAGCCGAGGTCAGCCGATCATAACTGGCCGCCGCGTCGATCTGGGGGTAATACGGCGCCTTGGCCTGCTCGACCCTGCTCCGATTCACCTCGACCGCCCCGCTCGCCCCACGGATGCTGGGATGCTGTTGCAGGGCCAGTTCCAGGCAGCGGTCCAGGGTAAGGGTTTCGTCCGGCTGGATAGGCTCCGCGGCCACGGCCAGGCTGGCGGGCACAAGGAGCAACAAGGATAAAAGGATCATGAATCTACGCATCCATAACCTCCTATGACACTGTGTTTTCATTAAGCTAGCGGCTAGCTGCTTGCGGCTAGCTTCCGGCCGCGCAGCCCCACAACCCGGGCCTGCAACCGGTCCATGTAATAGTACACCACCGGGGTGATGTAAAGGGTCATGAGCTGGGAAAAAATTAGCCCGCCCACCACCGCCAGGCCCAGGGGCCGCCGGGAGTCGGCGCCCGCCCCGTAGCCGATGGCAATGGGCAGCGTGCCCATGAATGCACTCCTGATCCTGCATGTCCTTCATCAATGGGAAAACTATTAATTACTGAAGCAAAAATGTTTAGCATACCTTATAACAACAACGCCCCTGCGGCCCCTGAGCCAAGGATAACCAGCGTCGGGTCCACCTTGGTGAATGCCATAAGCGCGAAACTTCCGATCGCAATAGCCACGGTTGCGGGATCTATCAATGACGTGCCCCCCAGCTTGATCGCCACAGCCGCGAGCATACCCACAACGGCAGGCTTAATCCCCTTGAATACAGAAGCCACCACCGGTGAACCTTTGAACTTCAGATAATATTTAGTCACAAAAGTTACGACCAGCAGGGAGGGCAAATAACTGCCAACCGTGGCAGCAACTGCTCCTGAAAAACCGAGTACCTTATAACCGATGAAGGCGTTCATGATGGTCAGCGGGCCAGGCGTAACCTGCCCCATGGCCACTGCGTCAAGAAATTCCTGATTGGTGAGCCAGCCGAATTGGGTGACAAAAAAATCATGCAGTAACGGCAGCATTACATAGCCGCCACCAATGGTGAAGAGGTTCACCAGGAAAAGGACACCGAATAACTGGAGCAGCATCATTTCGACCTCCCGTAAAGCAGGTAGCCGGTTGCGCCGGCAAGCGCTATCAGCGCTATCGGGTTGGCCTTCAAAAAATGGAGGAGGATAAAGCCGCCAATCGCAAAAAAAGCGGCGGCCCTTCCCCTGACAAGCTGCCTGCCCATTTTATAAACCACGGACACCAGAAGGCCAACAACGGCTGCCCCGACTCCCTTCAAGACCATGCTAAACAGAGGGACATCTTCGAATTCTTTGTAAACGTAAGCCAGGCCCAGCACAAGTACGAAGCCCGGCAGCACCTGTCCCGCCGTGGCCGCCAAAGCCCCCTTTGGCCCTTTTAAGTGATAACCGACATAGATACCCGTGTTTATTATCGGCGGCCCCGGGGTCATCTGGCCGATTGCCATACCTTCAGCAAACTCGTCCTGCTTTAGCCATTTTCGTTTATCCACCAACTCACGCTGAAAGAATGCCAGCATCGCGTACACGCCTCCGAAGGCAAAGGCGCCCATCTTAAGAAACACCATGAAAATTTGTTTATAAGTTGGCATTGGTCTCGCCTCAATAGCGGTGATGGAGACGACAATCTGCTTTACAACGAGCTCCAGCGCGCCGCCGCGATCGGCCTGCCGCAACATAGCACACAGTAGCCACGGCGCAAAAACATTTGTAAGTGCTCAGGTTGTTTAGACTGTTGGACTATAGTCTGTTAGACAAAAAAGACAACGATTCAGCCAAGGTACGTATCCAGGCTAAGGTCTACCGGCAATAAAACACTCGGTATAAAGGGCGCAAGTCAGGCCGTATCTGATATTTTTCAGTTGCTAACAGACTAAAATGCTACAGTCTATCTACCTTTGACAGAGCCCGGTCAATACTCTATGCTAAGCGGCACGAACTACCGTACCGAAGGACGAACCCCATGCCGCCGACCCACGAACACTTCATGCACATAGCCCTGGACGAGGCCAGGCTCGCCCTGGCCTCGGGCGAGTTCCCCGTGGGCTGTGTGCTGGTGGCCGACGGCCTGGTGCTGGCCCGGGGCCGCCGGCGGCACAGCCAGGGCGCCCACCCCTTTGAACTGGACCATGCCGAGATCGTCGCCCTGCGCTCCCTTGAGGCCCGTCACCCTGAAACCGATCGCACCGCTATCACCGCCTATTCCACCATGGAGCCCTGTCTCATGTGCCTGGCCACCCTGTTGCTCAATAACGTCACCCGCATCGTCTATGCCTTTGAGGACGTCATGGGCGGCGCCGGTGACCTGGACCGCCAGCATCTGGCCCCGCTTTATCGGGATAAGGAGGTTGACCTGATTCCTGGCGTGCTGCGCGCTGACAGCCTCGCCCTCTTCCAGCGGTTTTTCCGCGATCCGGCCAACAGCTACTGGCAAGGCAGCCCCCTGGCCGAACACGTCCTGTCCCAGACATAGCGAGGAAAAGGCCGTGACCAAGCCCGTCGCCAAAACCCTGGCCTTCCGGCCCGGCGAACGCAACATCTTCTTCCATATCCTGACAGCCTGCAATCTGGCCTGCAGCCACTGCTACATCAACCCGACGCAGCACGGCCGGGAGATGGTCTCCCGCCAGACCATGGAGGAGTGGCTCCGACTCTTTTTCGACCCGGCCAAGGAAAACAACCTCATCTTCCTGGGCGGCGAACCCACCCTGCATCCGGACCTGGCCCACGGGGTCAAATTTGCCCGCGCCCTGGGCTACGCCTCGGTGACCATCGACTCCAACGGCTTCCTGTTCCACGACATCCTGCAGCAGCTCACCCCGCCAGACGCGGTTCTGAGCTTCAGCCTGGATGGGCCCGACCCGGCGGTGAACGACCCCATCCGCGGATCAGGTGTTTTCGCGGTTTGCACCGCCAATCTCCAGCAGGCAGTGCATTTGGGCTTCCGCACCAGTCTCATCTACACGGTAAGCCGCCGCAACCTCAGCCATCTGCACCGCATGCCCGCCCTCTTGAAAAGCTGGGGCGTGCAACGCTTCTTCATCCAGGTCATCGGCCTGCGCGGCAAACCGGCCGCCCGCGGCGAGGCCGACCTGCAGCTTACCCCCGAAGAGTGGCTGGCCACGGTGCCCGCGGTGGCACGCCAGGCTGCCAAGTTAGGCATCGAGGTGATTTTTCCCAAGGTCTTTCTGGAAGAGGACGAGGTTTTTCAATGCGCCGGCCGGGTGGCGGAAAACTTTTTCATCTTCCCCAACGGCCGGGTCTACCAGTGCCCCCTGTGCGAGGACCATCCGCTCAACACCTGGCGCATCGAGGATAACCAACTGGTCAAGAACCAGGGCCTGGTGGAGGAAAAACTCTTCACCCTCGATATCCCGGAGGGCTGCGTCATGAACAAGCTTCTGCAACCCGGCAATTTGCGTTACGATCCCGACGGCCGGCCGCTGCACCGCATCTCGTGCTGTCTGTTGAAGCAGGAGATGCGGCCAGGCTGACAGAAACGGCGCCCTGACGACATAATGCTACCCATTTTTTCCAGAAAACCGGTCCGTTTTTCCGGAAAAAATGGCCAATGGCCGAAGCTTGGGCACAACTGCCCGGTATAATAACCATCGGTAATCACACAGATTATCATCCAACAAACGTGTTGGCACATGCATTGCTTACTTAAATTGTCAGAAAACTGTGCGCGCACCCAAAAAAAGTTTGCTTTTGCGCGATGGCGGTTGATACAATAAATACAGGATGATTTGTAACTAATCGAAAAAACGGGAGAACAATGATGAAATTATTAACCGGGTTATGCAATACTCTCATTGGTGGCGCCGCATTGCTTGGCATGGTTAGTCAAAGTCAAGCCATCCCTACGCTACAACTGGACATAGCAGGTGGATGGTACGACACCTCAGATGCAACCATAAAGTCACAGGGGGACATTTTTACCCTGTACGCCCTCTTGACTCCGCAGAAAAATGCCGATATCAATGCCCTCTTGTCAGACACCTATTATATCTCGGCGGCATTGACCCCCCAGGTAGGTCCTTCGGATGCAACCATGGGCTCCTTCACGATAGATGGCAACCAGATTATGGCCACCATCGACATGGATTATGGCACACCGCCATTCGAAACCATCAACCAGGGTTCGCAATTTGGCACTGATTTGGGCCCACATGGTATATATGATACTTTTTTCAAGGAAATCTCTTTTAACTTTCTTGAGACACAGACTGTGGCCGCTTACAACACGCAACCGGGCGGGGAAGAAGCCAACCCTGGAGAAACAAGCTATTGGTTCGCATTCGACATCGACGTCACCGGACTAACTGTTGGTGAGGTTCATTTCGACCTCTACGACACAGCAGTCAAAAAATTTAATAATAATCCTGATAAACTTAACATAAACGACTTTGCCCCATTCTCACATGATGCGCAAAGTGATGGAAAAACGCCGCCGGTCCCAGAGCCCGCCACCATGCTGCTCTTCGGCACCGGCCTGATCGGCTTTGCCGGCGTTGCCCGGAAACAACTCCGCTGAACCAGGCCGCAATAGTTGCATCACGCAGGCAGGGCCGTAAGGCCTTGCCTTTTTTTTTATTCTCCGGGGAAATCGACGTGGGATAGGGAAGGACGGTCACTGCTGCGCGTCTGCATCCTGGCCGGGACCAACGGCCTTGCCATCTTCCGGGCCGTCCGGCGAGGCTGCGGCAGACGGCGGTGGCCCGGCACTCTCGGGGGGCACGACGGGCGGGGCAGGCGGCGGCTGCCGCTGGAAATCTTCCCAGGGTTTATCGCCCACCTCGTCGCGCAGGCTGGCATTCAGGGAGTTGGCAGCCTTTTTCAATTCAAAAAATTGTTTGGCCAGGGACTTGGCGAGGCCCGGCAACTTTTCCGGCCCGACCACGATCAGGGCCAGGGCCATGATGATCAAAAACTCGGGAAATCCAATACCAAACATAAGACATTACCCATAAATCCTTAAAGGTCCATGTCTGGCCGACCCCGCCACCTTCAATCCCTTCCCAGACAACCAAATCGTACGGCATTTGCCAAACAGTGTCAAGCCAGCGGCCAATTGACTTTTGCACCCGGGTTGACTATGGTTGCAGACCGTTGTTTGCCAGGGCCGCGCCAATGCTAGTACCATGGAACACATATTCTTTCGCATCCAACCCCTCCAAACCTCCCCTTATCAAGGGAGGCTTAAAGGCTTCCCCCCTGATAAGGGGGGATGGAGGGGGGTTGGACTTAAATGTTACAGGGTACTAGCCGATTGCCAGACAACGCGCCAACGGACACTCAACCTTTCTTGCAGGAGAATATATTATGGCCAATGTGGTAATTGTGGGCACCCAGTGGGGCGATGAGGGCAAGGGCAAGGTCGTTGACCTCCTTACCCGGCATGCCGATTACATCGTCCGTTTCCAGGGCGGCAACAATGCCGGCCACACCCTGGTGGTGGAGGGCAAGCAGTTCATCTTCCACCTTATCCCTTCGGGCATCCTCTATCCGGATAAAAAATGTTTGATCGGCAACGGCGTGGTGCTTGATCCCGGCGTGCTGCTCGCGGAAATGCAGGAACTGGCGGAAAGCGGCCTGGCCGTGACCCCCAAGCGCCTGACCATCAGCGCCAACTGCCATCTCATCATGCCCTATCACATCCAGCTCGACCTGGGTAGCGAGGCCAAGAAGGAAAAGGGCCAGAAGCTCGGCACCACCGGCCGCGGCATCGGCCCCTGCTACGGGGACAAAATCAACCGCCGGGGCATCAAGGCCGGCGAACTCCTGGACCATGACCTGTTCAGGGACAAGCTCAAGGAAAACGTGGCGGAGAAAAACATCTTTTTCACCAAGATCCTGGGGGTGACGCCGGTTTCCTTCGAGGAAATTTACCGCCAGTACCAGGAGTATACGGAAAAAATGGCGCCCTTCATCGGCGACGTTTCCGTGGAGCTTGATCTGGCGCGCAAGGCCGGCCGGCATATCCTCTTCGAGGGCGCCCAGGGCACCCAGTTGGACATCGACCACGGCACCTACCCCTTTGTCACATCATCCAACACCGTGGCAGGCAATGCCTGCGTCGGCGCCGGCTTTGGCCCGGCCCACATCGACACGGTAATCGGTATCCTCAAGGCCTACACCACCCGGGTGGGCGAGGGCCCCTTCCCCACCGAGCTGTTCGACGAAGTCGGCGAGCAATTGCAGCGCAAGGGCGGCGAGTTCGGCGCCACCACCGGCCGCAAGCGGCGCTGCGGCTGGCTGGACGGCGTGGTCGCCCGCGACGCGGTGCGCTTAAACGGCATAGGCGGCCTGGCCATCACCAAGCTCGACGTCCTGTCCGGCCAGCCGTCGCTGCAAATCGCCACGGCATACGAGGAGGGGGGGGACCGGCTGTCCGCCATGCCCGGCAACATCCGCCGGGTGGCGAGGCTGCAACCGATTTACGAGAAACTGGCAGGCTGGCAGGAGGAGATCCGCCACGTCCGCCACCTGGAAGACCTGCCGGCCAAGGCCCGCGCCTATGTGCAACGGATCGAGGAGATCACTGAAACGCCGGTCTTCATCGTCTCGGTAGGCCCGGACCGTGAGGAGACCATCCTGCTGCGCAACCCGTTTGAGCCGCTAGCTGCTAGCTGCTAGCGACTAACGAATCTCGCCGCCGGCCATGACCCCGGCCATGTCGGTGGCCACCCGGGCCAGCATGTTGGGCACCGGCGAGGGGGCGCCGGACGTGCGGATGGGTGGAGGCGAGCTGATGGCGGCAAGGCGGGCCAGGAAGCCCACCTCGGGATAATCGATCTTCTGGTTGACGGCCTGCTCCAGGTACCAGACCGTATCGCCGGTGGCAACGGCGAGCAGCCGTACCGAGACCTCGACCTGGGCGCCGCCGAACTCACTGCCCTCAAAAACCGTGCCCAACTGGCCGGCCAGCACATAATCCAAGCCGTTTGCCCGACCCAGATCCAGCGCCTCCCGCAGAGTGCCATACGGCGTGGCCAACTGTTCAACGGTCCGGAAAACCCGCTGGCCCAGCAATACGTCCTTGAACAGGGCGGCCACGCGCAGGCCCTGCGCCTGACCGATATTATCTGGCACCAGAAAGGGCAGCACCCCGACCTTTTTGTCCCAGCCGATATCCCCGCGCGGATGAATGTAAACTACCGGCGGGCCGGCCTTGACCGCGGTATCCGGTTTCACCTGACCTGACTTGAAGCCGGTACAGCCACACGCCAGCAGGCCAATCAGCGCCAACACCACACCCCGCCTCACTTGCCCCTGCTTGCCTTGCATGTCAGCCTCTCTCTCGTGCTCAGCGCTCATAGCCCGACAACTCAAAAGGCCGGTCCCCGCCGCCGCCGTCGCCCCCGCCACCTTCCGCGCCGCTGGCCAGCAAGGCGTTGATGGCGCGACTGCGCTGGATCTCAAGGCCGGCCACGGACAAAACATCCTGGCCCCCGGCATCGATGAAGCGGACATTGACGATCACCGTATCCGGCGTCAGCGCATAGGTGCCGGTAACCAGGGCCACGGCGTTATGCTTGCTGGCCAGGAGTTTGGCGTCGCGGCTCAGGATGAGTTCGCCGCCCTGGCTCTTCATCAAGAGCTCGGAGGCGCGGCGCACCTCGATCACCCCGAAACCGTGCCGGAACAACCGGGTGGCCATGGCCTCGGTAAGAGTCCGGCCAAAGCGCGTCGTCTTGTACAGGTCGTCGATATCAACCACGGTGCTCATGATCAGACGGCCGTTGTCGCCCAGCGGCTGCCGCAGGCCAGTGGTGAGCTGCACGGCCAGCTCCTCGCCAAGGCCGAAAAAATCAGGCGCCACGATGTTCATGGCCCGCCCCGTCCCCTGCCGCCAGCAGCCGCCACCCAGCAGCAGGATGGCAATGAGCAGCAGAGGCAAGGCCGCCCGGCCTGATCGTGCCATACATCTATTCGTCATCATGATCCACATCCCTGCCGTTGTCGTTGGGTTACCACCATGCCGGCCCGCATCCATGGGAAATGCATAATCAATGTTCGCCAAACGCCTTCACCTGCACGGTTTTCTCCCGCGCCGGCATAAAAAGCCCCTCGTCGGCCAACATCTCCCGCACCATCCGGTCCATGCCAAACACCAGGCTGGCCGACGCGCAGATCATGGCATCGCTGTTCCTGAGCAGCCTGGCATAGAGGAAGATCTGTTCGCGGGCATAAGTGTAAGTTCCGACCACCATGAACTGGGCCGGGCGGGCGTATTCCAGCTCGTCCAGGTCACGGGAAAGCCCGTACTCCCCGTTTTGCTCACGGATCAAAATATTCGGGGTCTTGCGCACCTCGAGCACCCTTACTCCGGACCGCGCCAAGGCGGCGATCATCTCCTCGCCCAGCAAGCGGCCCAAGGTAGAGGTGGCATAGAGGGCGTTGAGATTCACAAAGGAGCTGACCGTAACCACGGGGCCGTCCGCCAATTCACCGCCGGCGGAGGCCAGGAGCTGGCTGGCCAGATCCTGCACCCGAGCGCGCAACGCCGCCCCAGCCTCACCGGCCATGGCCTGCCTGGCGGCCGTCTCCCGTCTATCCGCCCCTGGCAAGGAAAAAAATTGCCACCAATGGCAGTCCTCGCCCTCGGACGGTCGGGGTCCGACCCACCAGGTACGGTAGGTGTAATCATCGGGCATGACGATGGAGGTATTGAGGAAATAGCCAACATTGGGAGGCCGGTCACCGTGGCCGGTGTACATGGGCCGGGCTTCGGGAAAAACTTCAGGACCATTCCCCAGAAACCAGCAGAAGCCGTCGGAGGCCGTCAGCACGAGTGCTGCCGCGGCCAGCACCGCGACCCGCAGTTTATCCACCATGTTTATCCTCTTCCTTATCATGCATGCTCCGCTGTCAAAAATCACCCGGCAAGGGTCAAGAATCCGGCAGAGGCAATTCAGGACGCCGGCAAATCCCGCCGGGAAAAATTTTCCCGCCCTGGCGGCCCTGGCGGCCTCCAGTGCCCCGGCCGGGCCGCCGAATACAACCGGTCGATGCGGCGGCTATCCACGTGGCGATTATTAAGTAATGCATTTTCCATGCCATACAAATAAGCCCTGGACCGGCGCTCCCCTGGCCGCGGCAAAAAATCCATGTTGGCAACAAATATAATTGTCCGGTTTTGTAGCAAATGAATTGTCCGCTTTTTATCCGGGGCGGAGTGGCTGGAGGGCGTAGCCC